>JAIPKD010000019.1 GCA_021733835.1 Verrucomicrobiota bacterium | reverse complement strand
TTGGGATTGGACAAGCGCGGGCGCATGCTGGAAGGCAAAGGGTTCCGCAAACCCAGTGCCGAGCAGGTAATGAAGCGGTTGGCGCGGTTGGGCAAATACCCGTGGAGTTCGTACCGCGCGTACGCGGGCTACACGCGTGGCCCGGATTGGTTGACGACTTCGGAACTGTGGCAGCGTGCACATGCGGAGCCAAACAGGCAGTGTGCAGAACTGCGCAAGGAGCTGAAGAGGCGGCTGACAGTCGGCGTCGAGCCCGCGCGGGTCGAGCAACTACGCGACGTTGTGGCTATCGGAAGCGGGGCGTTCGGCCGTTGGGTTAGGAGTCTGGTCAAAGAGGAAGCGGGCAACTTTGAGCACCCACGGGTCCTGCGTCGCCGCGCAACTGTGCAAGAGGTGCGAGAGGCCGTCGAAGCATTGCGTGGGCAGTCATGGGCCGAGTTCAGCGCTCTACGTGGTGACTGGGGCAAGCCGCTGTTTCTGTGGGCCGTGCGCAAGTACTGCGGGCTGACCCTACGCGAAAGCGGTGAAGCCGCCGGAGACATGAGCCCGAGGGCGGTGGACATGGCGATCAGTCGCTTGCGCAAGCGGGCCGAATCAGATGCCGCGCTGCGCTCCAAGCAAACCAAAATCAATGATCAATTGAAAGGCGAAGAGTGGATTGTGGAACACTGACCCCTATCCAACCCCTATCCATGGCTTCATTCGATTACCGACCGTCTTCGCCTTACAGAATCCCGTTAGGGATGAAATGTTTACCATGAAAAGCATGAAGGATGCAATATCACGTCCCTAAAGGGACTTATGGATTTGTATGGCAGATGTGGCTACAAATATTTTGCCCCTAACGGGGCAATGCGTTTAATCCGAATAAGCGAAATTCTAATGACGAAAACCTGCGTGCATCGGAAAGGCTTGGGCTTTTAAACACAGAGTAAATTCTGCTAAACATCGCTTTTTAAGCAATTAACCACTTGGCGCTACCGGCTGGACGGCGATTGTTGGAACACCCGTATTTCGGCCAGCGAGGTGAATTGGTTTCCGCCGGCCTCCGAGAGGACTTTGACTTTGACGAAGCGCGCTTTGACGGGGTTTTCGAATTCGACATATTGCCGTTTGCCGGTGTTGGCGAATTTGCCTTTGCAGACGGGTGGTTCGTTGAAGGAGTCGTTCTCGGATGTATAAATCTCGTAGGCGTGTATTCGTCCATTGACCATGTCTTGTCTAGGTAGAACAGATAAGCCGGCCAAACGCCTGGACTCGTCTAAATCGACTATCAGTGAATGCGGCAGCGGTTGCGGGTCTGGTCGCCATTCGGTATGCCAGAATGAATTGGGGTCACCGTCACACGCGTTTGATGCAGGGTGCTCGGGTGCCGCGTTGTCCGCGCGCACATTCTTGATCCTGACCCGTGAGATGCCATCGCCGCTGAACGGCGGTGTGTAGATATCGCGTATTTGCTTTGCGTTTAGTTCTACCTCGGGATCGAACGCCGTGGAATCGATGTAATCGATTAATGATTTCAGCAATTGCCTTGCGCCGGGGCGGTTTGCCGGATTCGTTTTTAAGTCTATCGAGCAAACAAGGATTTTCCCTTTTCCGATGCGGCCTTCGAATATCAACGCCAGGCGCCTGCTCTTGAACCATGTATCGATAGGCGTGACTATCGGACGCAGGCGTGGAGGGAATGCATCGATAACCATAGCGGCGGAGTTACTGATGAGCTCCCACCATTGCCAATCGCTATGGCATTCCGTCGGGAACCGACTGAGGGCGGGCTCGGCCGGATCACAGTAAATCCCGAGGGTATGCGGCGGCTGGTTACCCGTCCAGGCAGTGTTCCAGAAGATACTCGAGAAACCGATTTCAACCGGGGTGCGCACCGATTCCGGCGGAATTAGCAGGAGCACCTTCCCGCCGTTGTTCAATGCCTTGAGCGCCTGCTTGTCCAGGTCTTGAGTAACAACCAGTCCTTCCGGCGGCGTGCAATCCACTTTTTCAGGATAAACCCAGATGTCCCAGGTGTTTTCAATATCGGTGCCGCGTATTCCGGCAACCACGGAGTATTTTTCCGGTGTCTCGAGAGTGGAGAGATCGATTTTGATATCGGCGATTTTATGCGCGTTGCCGATTGGGATAGTAGATTCGGGGAATTCGCCTTGTTCTATGACCTCACCGTTCGAATTGACGAGACTCCATACGATAATGGCGTTATCAAGCGGTTGTTTTCCGAAATGCGCTACTTCGATAACGCCTTTAAATGTATTCGTGGATGTATAAATACGCCGAGGCATACGGAGCAGGACAACCGTTGAATCACAGAAACGGCTGTATTCATCCGCGGTTACATAGCCTTTGGTATCCCAGAACGGATCGAGGACGCCGACCAGCGCCGTGCCTTGTCCGGGAAAGTCGTGCAGATCGAGGAGCTGGAATCCGCCGAAGCCGGGTGTTCGCAAGGCCGATTCGATTTCTTCCTTGTAGCATAGCACCTGTAATTTTCCTGAGGCCCGAAGGAATTCCCGTGCGAGATCGCCCATATGGTTTTGTACGAGGAAATCACGGAATATCTCGAAGTTCTTCGGCTTAAGGACGCCTGTGTACTTGGGTATTTCGTCGAAGTTTGGGAACACGCACCATTGTCCTATTTCATGGCTTATAACCGGTTTGTCGAATTGTCCGACAAAGTCCCGGTAATCGGTCTCTGTTTCCGGTGGTTTCGCATTTATTCGCGAGTTAAGGCCCTGGCCCCATTGCTGAATTCTCGGCGCGGGGGTGTTATGGAAATCGCTGTCATCAATCAGCGGCCAACCGGCGGCGCTGGTGTATAAGCGGCGGGGGTCTTTCTCCTTCCAATAGCGAACGAGGTTCGATAAGTACCGTTCCTGATTCTCACCCCCTGGTTCGTTGCCGTATGCCATCAGTACGAATGATGGATGATTGCCGTACTCGCGAAGTATGCGGTCGCCTTCAGCATATATCCAATCATCGATCGGCTCGCCGTCACCGATACCCGTCCATGCACCGCATTCAACCTGGAAATAGAATCCCAATTCATCTGCTGCTATGAATGCCGCCTCCGGCGGGCACCACGAGTGGAAGCGCATGTGATTAAGACCAAAGTCCTTGCACGTGGAAATAATCCGTTTCCATGAGGATACGTCCATGTGTGGGTATCCGGTCAGAGGAAATATACAACACTCGAGCGTCCCGCGGAGGAAGGTCGTTCGACCGTTTATGGTAAACTGCGTCCCTGATGTCTCAAATTCGCGCAAACCGAAAGTCGCTTCTCGAACATCGACCATCCTTTCGCCGTTTACAATTGCGTTCATTTCAACTGTAAGCCGGATAAGAGCGGGGTCGAATTCGTCCCACAACGGGGCGTCTTCACCGAGCTCGTAATCAATCGTTACAGTGCCTGCGCCCTTGCCGGAGGCGAATTTAATTTGCTTCGTGGGTGCGGTAAAGGGTGCCTCCGAATTCACGGCGGTCGCGCTGAGCCGGAATTCGCCGTTTATCTTCTCAACATCAAGGGAATTGTCTAATTCCACTTCTATCCGGGCCGCTCGGTTTTCGACGTCGGGGAATATCCGGATATTGGAAATCATGACACGTGGCCGTGCGAATAACCTGATCTTGCCGACGATCCCGTTCCAGTTGCTTTGTGTATGGTCTGTAACGCTGTGCGCGTTGATCCCTACATCGACAATGAGGCTGTTGTCGACTTGCACAGTCAGTGTATGCGTTCCCGGACAAGCGCGCTCGGTCAGTTCGTAAACATGCGGAGTAGACAAGCTGTCGGACGTCCCAATGCGTTCGCCGTCGATCCAAACAATGGTTTGCCAATGTGGGCGTTCGAGATACAGAAAGACGCGCTTGTTGTTCCATGCTTCGGGGATTTCAATTTGCCTTTGAAACCAAGCCGCGCCCACGTAGTGTTTCTCAGGCTGTAACCAAAAGGGGATCTTGATGTTGCCGGGACGACGGTATTTTTTGTACTTCGCATCGGTGAACCATGACTTGTCCTTGATCGATCCGGTCCAATCGGTGTCAACGGTAATCTCCTCACCGAAGCCCTGCTCTTGAATGGAACCTGGGAGGACGATGGATTTCCGGAATTGTTCTAAGTAATATTCTTCTTGTTCGCCCTTATCCTCGGGATCAAGACGCAGATTCCATTTTCCCGACAGGTCGATATTCGTTTCCGCGCCGTAAATCGACGATAAAAGCAAAGGCGCGGCGATCAAGTACAGCAGTGCGAGAACAGTGTTTTTCATAGACATTATATTAAAAAAATCCCATAAGGATGCAATATCTATAGCAAAAAGCCGACAAAGAGAATAAGTCGCGTTAGGGATGAAATATTGCCGGAGGTCAGCGGTCTGAGATCAGAAGTCCCTCACGTCGTTTACATTGGCGTTCGCGTACTCGTACTCGTTCACGTACTCGTTCACGAACACGTTCACGTACTCGATTTCCGTGATCGGCGCGAAAGAAAAAAAACATTGTATACAATTGCGAATATCATTAAGTATTGAATTATGAAACCGAAAAATATCGAATTGGCTGGAAGAGCGGCGCTTGCTTGCTCGATTTGTCTAATGCTGAATTTTTCGAGCTATGCAGCTGAGAATGGGACGGAGGTAAGTCTATGGACACCGTACGAGACCGCATTTGCGAGCGCGGAGTCGTACGATAATCCGTTCCAGGATGTGGATATCGAGGTACGGTTTACCGCGCCTTCCGGGGAAGTGACGACTGTGGACGCCTTCTGGGACGGCGAGGACGTCTGGCGGGTAAGGTTTTCGCCTGACGAATTGGGTGTTTGGCGGTATACGACAGTGTCTTCGGATTCGGATAACGGCGGTTTGCACGATCAGGACGGTTGGTTCAGGTGCATTGAGTACAAAGATAGTAATCCGTTATATGTACACGGGCCGCTTCGGGTGGATAAGGGTGAAACATACCTAAAGCATGAGGACGGCACACCGTTTTTTTGGTTGTCCGATACGTGTTGGGGCGGCGCCTTGTTGTCCAAGAAGAGTGCATGGGATGAGTACCTTCGAGACAGGAAGTCAAAGGAATTCACCGTCATTCAATTCATGGGTACGCAGAACATAGCCGCCGCAGGAGACGCGCAGGGGCGGCAGGCCTATGCGGGGCGCGAGGAGATAAGGGTGGACCCCTATTTTTTCCAAAGGCTCGATGAACGTTTGCGGGCGATTAATGATATGGGCTTGGTTGCTTCGCCGACATTTTGCTGGGCCGCCGAATGGCATCCGTCGGGGAAGTTATTTGATCCCGGCGCATACTTGCCGGACGATCAATTAATCAAGTTCTGCCGATATTTCGTAGCGCGTTACGGCGCGTATCAGGTGGTCTGGATGTTTGCCGGCGACGGCTATTATACGGGGGAAGCGGCGGAGCGCTGGAGGAAGATAGGGCGCGCCGTTTTCGGCGAGAATCCGCGGCGACCGGTAACCGTGCATCCGGCGGGCAGAAAGCTGCATAAGGCCGAGTTCGGTTCGGAACCGTGGTTGAGTTTTATTGGATATCAGAGCAGCCATAGTTCGGGGGATGAGACGATCGGATGGATTGTGAAAGGCGAGCCGGCTACTCAGTGGGACGATGAACCGGTGAAGCCGGTGATAAACATCGAACCGATATACGAGCGGCATATGAATTACGGTCGTGGCAGGCCTTCGACCGACTATGATGTGCGCCAAGCGGTTTGGCTGAGCTTGCTGACCACACCTACCGCCGGTGTCAGCTACGGCGCGCACGGCGTGTGGAGCTGGGAGACGCGCGAAGCGGTGCCGGCTAACCATTATGCGACCGGTGTTGCCGAACCTTGGTGGGAGGCGATAGATTACAATGGCAGCTTCCAAATGGAGGACATGCACAAATTCATGCAAGATATTGATTGGTGGAAACTACGGCCGGCGACGGACGAACTCGTCGTCCAGGATGAAGATGATGTCCAAAAGATGATTGTCGCTTCAATGACGACGGACAATGATTGCGCGGTTTGTTATTTGCCTGATAACGAACAAGTGTTGATTAATCCGGAGCCGTTGGGTGGCAATGTCAGAGGGACGTGGTTTCAGCCGGACACGTGGAAAAGGATGCCGGCATCTCCTGTCGAGGAGGGGGAATTGTTGAGGTTCGACACACCGGCCACTGAGAGGTATGGCGGCAATGATTATGTATTGTTGCTGTGGAAAGCGCCGAAGCGTCAACCGCGCGTGACGATCCCGGTCGAGTCCGTCGGCGGTTGATTGACGGATGTATTTAGTGTTAGGGATTATCGGCGTCGAGGTCTGATATGGCGTCTTTCATCTCTGTGACATGAGTCGATGCCGATGCCGTGTCGGTGATATGCGAGATTCTGCCGTCTTTAGCGATAAGGAAACTGACGCGGCGTGCGAGGTCGGTTTCCGGTCCGCGTCGCACGTGATAGAGATCGGCGATCTTGCCTTTGGAGTCCGTCAGCAATGTGAAGTTCAGGTTCTGTTTTTGTATGAATTTCCTATGGCTTTCGGCTGAATCGAAGCTGACGCCGACGACGAGTGTATTGTTGTTATTGAATTGTTCAATGCTGTCGCGCCAGCTACAGGCCTCGAGCGTGCAGCCGGGTGTATTGTCCCTGGGGTAGAAGTAGAGGAGCACATTTTTATTGCCGAGGTGGTCTTGGAGTTTCCAGGAATTATTATCCTGGTCTGTACCCTCAAAGAGCGGTGCGGTATCGCCTATGGCCAATGCATTTTCCGCAGCGAGGGCTATAAATGCCGTGCATGTCGTTAACGCGGTAATGAGGCCGCATATAAGGGTAAGTGTGTTCATGATTTTTATGATTTCTTTATTAAATTGACTTTCTATGCAAATTCATAGCACTCAGAAAACCTAGGTTATCGGAGCGCTTTGTCAAACGTCTGTTATGTTTCAAAGCCGGCGACTGGTTCAGGTAGTGTACGTTTGATTTCATCGAGTCGATAGCCGAAGCCGTTGCCTTGAATGGTTGAAAGGTCGATCTTGCCGTTGCGGCGAGTGAACAGCCCGGGGTGAACCGCCGCTTCAGGGGCTGACGCGCCGGGATAGAATTGCATGCAATTGGTTTCCACGCCCATTATTGTGTCCGTATGCGCCGCCAGGAGCACGTGCGGAATTTGCGCGAGCATCGGATTCGTCAGGTCCTGTACCATCAACGACATGCCGTGTGCTTTGGCCCAGCAGGCGGTTAAAATAGCCATTGTTTGAGTCTTGCATGTCTTGAGTGCTACACCCGTCCATCCAAGTCTTCGGCCGAGACCGACGATTTTCCAATCGTGCGCGCTTTCATCGAGGAACAGCGGTTTTCGCGCGGATAGGCTATGTACGTCGATTCGGTAACGCTCCAGATCGTAAGGAAACGGCTGTTCCACATATAGGATGGCGCCGTAGATTCTTGGATACGTGTCGCGGATATAGTCGAGGATTTCATTGACGTATTCAGGTTCGGTAACGGTGCAATTGAAATCCACCGTCAACCAGTCTACGTCCATTATTATGGCCAGTTTGCCGACCGAGACTATGCGGTTGGTATCCCAGTCTTTATCGTTGCCTCTGAGTTTGATCTTCAGGCATTTAAGACCGTCTCTCTGTACCCAGTCCGGTAGCAACACCGGGTGCTCGTCATTAGGCTCGTTGCCGTGGAGGTCTTTTTGCGTCAGCGGATCGAGTCCGCCGACCAGGTGCCAGGCCTTGAGCTGCTTGGGCGCGTCTTGAATGCGGAGGAAGTCTTCGGGATAGCGGTCCTTGAATGAGATGTCCGTATCCTCCGCCGGTACGAGGAATTCCGAGAGGTCGGCGCTGAGGAAGTCCGCTCCGTAGGTGGCGTAAACCGGTTTTTCGTGGATGCGACCGAATGCGTCGTGCGCGGCCAGGTCGAATGGGGATGTACAGACGAGGGCGGCGAGTGTGGGAATGCGCGATTCGTGCGCCGGTTTGTCTTTATTAATTGAATCGAGGAGGCGGGGAAGGGCGTTAATGATGAAATTATTGCCGATCTCCAGCGGGTGACCTGTTATTGCGGACTCGACGTATGCCTTCGTGATATGCTTGCAGAAGTCCTCGAGCGCCCCCAGGCGTTCTTCGTAGGAGAGAGAGGAGGGCCAGACCCATTGGACGCTGAGCGGTGTTTCTCCCCAGCCTGCGGCGCTACGCCCTTGGGAGTCTGTGACCGTTACACATGCCCGGGCGCATACGACGCTGGTGAGCGTTTCGTGTCCGAACTTAAGCGGCACTCGGGTTTTGACGGGCAACAGAAATAACTCCGCCGCCTTGATCCGGATGTCCGTTGGTTTACTCATAGTGAATTATTTTGTGTATGATAATAAATAAATGGTATTAAAACATTTGTATCAAACACGACTCAAGTAATATAAGGCGATAGTTGCGGTTTTTATGGCGGTGTTGGTTGATTTCTTTCGGTTCCCATAAATCTTCGAAGAGTTCATGTGGAGGCAAAGAGTTCGCCGAGTTCATCAAGCAGCGGAGGTATGGCGTTCCAAGGGTCTTCGGCCGCCTCGTATTCGAGGGCGATGTATCCCTGATAAGAGGCCGAGTTCAGGATGTCGCGGATGCGTTTGTAATCGGCCTTCACGCGGCCTTGTCCGCGTGGGGCAATTTCGACCTTGAGTTGGACATTAACCGCATACGGCGCGCAACGTGCGATGTCCGCGTACGGATCGCCGGTGTGGAAATTACCGGTATCGAGGTTGACACCGAACCATGGGTTTTTAACAGCCTTGACTATTTCGAGGAGGCCGTCGGATTCGGAGACTATACCGCCGTGGTTTTCCAGGCCGAGGAACACGCCTTTGCCGGCGGCGTATTCCGAACATTCCTCGAGCGCTTCGACGCAGAGCTTGAATGCCTGTTGTCTGGTCTGACCGTTTTTGACGTTGCCGGCGAAGACGCGAATATGCGGTGCGCCCATAATCGCCGCGTTATCTATCCAGTTCTTCACCATCCGGATTTGTGCATTGCGTTTTTCGCCTTGTTCGACCGTAAAGTCGTTTCCTACCGCCGTGCCGCTGATCGGTGTGCCGCGGAGGAAGGCGTGACGCTTGATATTGAGAAGGAATTCAGCCTTGGGGTTCGGCGGGAAGTAATAGGATGTTAATTCGGTGCCTATGCAGCCGTGTTCGGAACAGAAATCGATAAAGTCGAAAAGGTCTATCCGCTTCTCTGCGTCTGAATGATTGAAATATTTCCGGAACGAATAGGCGGCCAGGCTGAGGAGGAATCTGGGCGGCGCCGGTCTTTTAAACGGCGTGACCGCGCTTGTGCGGGTTATGCCGGTGATACTGAATCCGGTGGTCGTCATGGCCGCGAGCGCTGAATTCTTGAGGAAACTCCGTCTTGTGATGTTTGTATTCATAGGCTTTCGATCAATTCTATGCAGAATCCCTATATTAAAACCAGAAAAAATGGGAGAAAACCCGAGTTTTGCATGGTTTGGTTGATCCCTGAAATGGTATCGGCAACGGGTTATACGCGGAAAAGATTGCCCATGCCTTTGCCGAGGAACTTGGCGGCGGTGACGAGGCTGAATATAAGCACGGCTACACCTACCATGCCGAGTGCGCAGGCGACACTGGGTGCGCCGGGATCGATCCGGCCGATGAGTTGATAGATCATTTTGGTCATTGGATAGTATTGCTCGCGCATGGCGAGAATGAGACTTTCACTGACCTCGAGCATGGCGAATGAGAATGTGAGGATAGTGCCGGCTATCAGGTTTGCGCGGATTATGGGCATGGTGATCCGGATGAACGTGCGGAACTGCGAGGCGCCGAGGTTAAGCGACGCCTCTTCCAGTCGCGGATTGGCCTGTTGAAAACCGGCGTAAGCCGAGCGCACCATGTATGGGAGCCGGCGGATGCTGTATCCGATGATTAGGAGTATGGCGGGGTTTTGTCTCGGATTAAGCCATGATACCGGCCAGTCGAATCCGGCTACGTAACCGAATGCCAGGACTATGCCCGGCAGCGCAAGGGGGAGCATCGCCATTGCGTCCAGGAGGAAGGCGAACCGTGGTTTGCGCCTGGTGAGCAGCCAGGCGATGGCGACACCGATCCAGAGGTCGATAACCGCGCTCAGCCCTGCGTAAAATAGGCTGTTCTTAATGCTGGTGAGGGTCAAGCTTTGCCGGAATACGTCGGAGTAATTGGAGAGAGTCCACTCTGAGGGCAGTGGCGTAAAGAACCATCTTCCGGAAAATGAATGCAGGAGCGCGCCGATTTGCGGGATCAGTGCTGTGAAGATTAACAATCCCGTGACGGCCCAGACCAGAAATGTGCCGGTTGCGCCGAGCGGATGCTCGATGTCCTCTCGACGCCGTTGTGTGCGCGACTCGAACTTTTGGATGCCGAAGAGTTTTTTGGAGACGAAGAACAGCGCGAGCGAGATTGCTAGGATTACGACTACGAGCGTGTAGCCCATGAAATCTGTGTTCAGGTCGCTGATCGAGTTAAACACCTGGATAGAGGCGATCTTGGAAAAACCGAGGATGAGCGGTGTGCCGAGATCGGTGAAGGACCAGATAAATACGATGGCGCCGCCGGCGAAGAGTCCCGGGATAATGAGGGGAAGTGTAATTGTCCTGAAGACGCGCCATTTGCCGGCGCCGAGGTTATGCGCGGCTTCGCTCAAGGTCGGATCAAGATTTCCGAGGGCGGCGGAGATGTTCAGGTACATTATCGGATACAGATGCAGGACTTGCAGTATCACTATGCCCCAAAAACCGCCGTAGCCCAACCAGTCTATCGGTTTGTCGGCGGGCAGTATCCCCAGTTCCATAAGGGTCAGGTTGAGCGAACCGAATCGGGAGAGAATCTGTTTGAGCCCGATGGCGCCGATGAACGGCGGCGTTATCATGGGGGTTAGCAGGAGCGCGCCGAGGAGGTTCTTGCCCCTAAATTGGGCGCGTACCATAAGCGATGCGATGGGCATTGAGAGGATAATCGTGCCGGCGGTGGATAGTCCTGCGATGAGGAGGCTGTTTATTATCGATTTCCGCTGGAGCGGACTGACGGCGAGCATCCTGAAATACTCGAGTGTAGGATCGGTGATTCCGCCGAATGCCTTTACAACACTAAACCCGATGGGATAGACCAGAAAGAGTCCGAAATATACCGCCAGTACGGTCAGTAAGAGTATGATCGGCAGATTTATTTTACTTCGCTTCATTCAAGATAAATTATGCGCAGTCAGCCGCGACTTATGCTATGTTATTGGTAGAGAAACCGCAATCCGTTCCTTGCGTCGAAGTGGAAATTGTTGATAATAATTCGCGTGATTGGGCGAACCTATGCGTATCGGCATTTATCCAGGCAGTTTTGATCCTATAACTAACGGGCATCTTGATGTGATCCAGCGTGCTTCACGGTTGTTCGACACCGTAATTGTTGCGATCGCGAAGAACGATGCTAAGGTGCCGATGTTTTCACTGACCGAGCGCGAGAACATGATCAACGAGTCGCTGACCGGATTATCGAATGTCCGGACGGACGTGATGGAGGGATTGTTGGTGGACTATGTCCAAAGACTGGGGGGCAGCGCGATAATACGTGGGATCAGGGCGGTATCGGATTTCGAGTTCGAATTCCAGATGGCGTTGATGAATCGCAAGCTCAACGAGAGTATCGAAACCATATTCTTGCTGCCGAAAGATACTTACGCGTATCTAAGTTCGCGGATAGTCAAAGAGATATCTCGATTGGGCGGGGATGTTTCGGCGTTCGTCCCGTCGCACGTTCAGTCCGCGCTGGCCAATAAACTTGCAAATTAAACAAATTAACCGTTTATTGAGGTGGGTTATGGCGGTACGAATAAATATCCGACAGTTGGAGAAAAACGACCAATTCCTGGCAGGGGAGGTGTCCTTGAGCGAGCTTGAAATCGAGACATTCGACGAGTGCATCAGGATAGGTTCACCTTTGAAATACAAGATGAAGGCTAGTCTGTTGGAAGACAATGTACTTGTCCAGGGGCGGTTGGAGATCGCGCTTGACCTTGATTGCGTACGTTGTCTGAAGAGATTCATTCATGAGTTGAGGATAGACGATTGGTTGGTTGATCTCCCGATCAAGGGTGAAGATAAAGTGGAGCTGGTAGATGATTCGCTGGACTTGACGCCGTTCATGCGCGAAGATATTCTGCTTGAGTTGCCGCAACATCCGTTGTGCGATCCGGGATGCAAAGGTCTCCCAAACCTGCCGAGGCGACTTAAAGAACATCGCGACCCCCGGGGATTGGATGAAATCGGCACATCGGTTTGGGATAAATTAGATAATCTTAATTTTTAATCGATAATTATGGGTGTACCAAAAAGGAAAACTTCGCACAGCCGCCAAAGGATGCGGCGTGCGTATAACAGTGCAATGCGGGTTCCGCAAGTGACCATGTGTCCGCAATGCGCAGAGCCTTACATGCCGCACAGGGCATGTCCGTCCTGCGGTTATTATAAGGGCCGGCAGGTAATGACGGTTGAATTGGGCGGTTAATAGGCATTGAGGCGCTTGATACTAAAAAAGACAGGCGCCTTTTTCTAGCGATATGCGTATTGCTGTGGATGTGATGGGGGGCGACCATGGCTGCGGTGTTGTAATTGAGGGGGTGAAATCGGCATTGAATTCCAACGACCGCATACGTGGAGTCTACCTGGTCGGCAACCGTCAAGATGTGGAGGCCGCCGTGAAAAAGGTCGGTCTCGACGGCGAACGCGTGCAGATAGTCCATGCATCCGAGGTTCTGACGATGAATGATAAACCCGTCGTCGGGCTTCGCAGGAAGAAGGATTGTTCGATACTAAAAGCGGTCGACCTGGTCAAAGACGGTCATGCCCAGGCGATCATTTCGCCGGGTAACACAGGCGGCGTGGTCGCCGCGTCAACGATCCGGTTGCGCCAGCTGCCGGAAGTAGATCGACCTGTGATTGCGACGGTTATACCTACGCCTAAAGGCGGCTTTGTCCTCCTCGATTCAGGGGCGAACGTAGAGTGTCGGCCGTTTCACCTGTTGCAGTTCGCCGTTATGGGCAGCGTTTATTCACGCGAGGTACTCGGCTGTGCGAAACCTAGAGTCGGCCTCCTGAGTATCGGTACGGAAGAGAGTAAAGGCAATGAATTGACGCTCGAGGCGTTTAAGTTCTGCAACTCGTGTAGACCGGACATATTGAATTTCGTCGGCAATGTTGAAGGACACGACTTGTTTGCCGGGCGCGTGGATGTGGTTGTGTGCGACGGATTCATCGGGAATATCGTTTTAAAGACCTGCGAGAGTATGGCGGCCGAGCTGTTTAATTGGTTCAAATCCGAACTGCAGAAGAATCCGGTACGCCGCTTCGGCGCGTTGCTGGCGAAGAACGCTTTTCTGAATATCAAGAACCGCGTTGATCCTGATACTTACGGCGGCGCGCCGTTGCTGGGGCTTAACGGACTGGTAATGATCACTCACGGTTCGGCGAAAAAGAAGGCCATTAAAAACGCCGTATTGTTTGCCGCCGAAGCCGTGCAACACCATATTAACGAAGTCATAACTGATGAAATTCAACAGACATACGCTAAACTCGAGAAAGACAGACTTATCTCACCTTCCACGACAACATCATGATTCCAGCGCCTTCAAACAAGTTTAAGAATCCCAGAGCGAAGTATGGATTCAAGGGACGCACGTGTTCAATTGCCGGCGTGGGTTCCTACGTGCCCGAGCGGGTACTGACTAATTCCGATCTCGAAAAACTCGTGGAGACGTCCGACGAGTGGATCACCACCCGCACCGGAATAAAAGAGCGGAGAATAGCAGCAGAGGACGAATACACCTCCGACCTCGCCGCCGAGGCGGCCAGACGCGCAATGACGGACGCAGGGGTCGGCCCGGAAGATATCGACTTGATAATTGTCGCCACGATAACACCGGATATGCCGTTTCCAGCCACCGCCTGTATCGTGCAGCAGAAGATCGGGGCCGTTAATGCGGCGGCGTTCGATCTCGAGGCCGCGTGTTCGGGCTTCATTTACGCAATGGAAATCGGACAGCAGTTTATTATGTCCAGGACATACGATAATGTCCTGATCATGGGTGCCGAAAAGCTTTCATCGATAATGGACTGGCAAGACCGGAATACATGTGTGCTTTTCGGTGACGGCGCGGGTGCGGCGGTTTTACAGAACAGACCACAGGCCCACGGGCTCCTGACCGCGTGCATGGGCGCCGATGGGTCAAAGGCAGGACTGCTTAACATGCCCGGCGGCGGTTCACTCAATCCCGCCACACACGAAACAGTTGATGCGCGACTCCATTACCTGCGTATGAATGGGAAGGAGACGTTCAAGAACGCCGTGAACGCAATGACAAAGGCCGCCACCGAAGCGCTGCAGAGATGCGAAATCGGTATCGAACAAATATCCTGTATTATTTCGCACCAGGCGAACCTGCGGATCATCGACGCGGTCGGTCAGCGAATTAATGCCGAGAAACAGAAGTTTTACGTGAACTTGGAGAAGTACGGCAATACCTCCGCCGCATCGGTGGCTATCGCCTTGGACGAGGCGGTCAGGCTCGAAAGGATCAAACGCGGCGACCTGGTTCTAATGACCGCTTTCGGTGCGGGGTTGACTTGGGCCGCGGCGGTGATAGAATGGTAAAGGATTAGTTATTTATTCAGCAAACGGAAACAATGGGAAGCAATGCAATATGAGCTCAGGAAAATTGGATAAATCAGGCGTTTTCAGTCCGGTTACGATCGAGAATTCCGACATCGCGATGTCTTTATCACCGGAAACGGTCAAGGTTCGAAAAAACGGGATCGAGTTCAAATCATTTAAACATATACCCATTTGGAAAGAAATGACGGTTGCATTGCAGCCGCCGGGGCAACGTGATGGTGTGGAATTCAACGGTGTGATAGTGGCATGTAACGGGAATAAGCATACCGGTTACTACGTCTCCATGTTATTTACCAGCCTGTCACCCGGCGCGCAGGAGCAACTTATGTCCATGGCTGTCGCCTGAACTCGCACCGGCAACCTGCATACTATACCAATGCCATTGCTATAAGGCCGATACCCCGGCCTTAACAGATGAATTATTCTTTAAGGAAGCGATCATGGAAGTTTTTTATAAGATTCTAAAGGCGGCGGTCGACGGCGGCGCATCGGATATTCACATTAAGATCGACACACAGGTAATCTTCAGGATAAACGCTCAATTAGTGGGCGTCGAAGCGCCAACGCCTACCGGCGAATGGATTCAAACAGTTATCGATAATATCGTACCGCCGCACGCAAAAGAATTGTTGGATAAAGAGCGCCAGGTGGATTTCTCTTATTACGCCCAGGATATCGGCCGGTTTCGTACGAATATTTACCAGCAGCGCGGTACATATTGCATTGCAATGCGTTATGTTAAAAGCGAAGTCCCTACTTTCGAAGAGCTGGGTTTATTGCCGGTTATAAAGGATATCGCCGAATCCCCGCGAGGTATCGTGTTAGTCGCCGGAACGACCGGTTGTGGTAAATCGACGACTCTGGCGGCCATGATCGAGCATATAAATGAGAACTTTAAAAAGCATATAATCACACTCGAGGACCCGATCGAATATGTGTTCGAGGACAATCAGTCGGTGCTTGAACAACGCGAGATCGGTCTCGACACCCCTTCGTTCCAGCACGGACTGAAGCATATCCTGCGTCAAGACCCGGACATTATCATGATCGGTGAGATGCGCGATGCCGTCAGCTTCTCAGCCGCCATGAGCGCCGCGGATACCGGGCACCTCGTTCTGTCGACCCTCCATACGGTGAACGCACCGCAGTCCGTAAGTCGTGTCCTTGATTTTTTCCATGCGGACGAACGTGAACAGATCAGGCGCCAGTTGGCGACTACCCTGAAATCCGTCGTGTGCCAGCGAATGGTCAACGATACCTCGGGCGGTATGACGCCTGCATTCGAGATAATGATAAATAACGGCACCATCAGAAAGCTTATCGAAGAGAATAGGTTGGAAAAGCTGGGCGCCGCGGTTGAGACCGGTGGTGACGATGGCATGCTTAACTTCAACCAATCGCTGTTCCAGCTGGTTAAAGACCGGAAGGTGACCGAGAAAGAGGCCTTGTCCAAGGCAACCAACCCTCAAGCCCTGGAAATGAATTTCAAGGGCATATTCCTGGACGAAGGCCGTAAGATTTTGAGTTAAACAGTCCGATCGGATACAGCGTCTATCGGAGGATAATCGATCCTTTTATGATAAGCGGTGCCCCCCTTATTCCGAGTGATTCCGTGATAGTGGAATCGCTGGAGACCGGGGTAGGTGTTCGATCCCAAACAAATAATTGCACCTTCTAGATTCAATGTGGCCCACCAGAAATGAGAGTCTGCATTATCTGAAAACCGTGGCGGCACTGGGCCACTTGCGCTACCTGCCTACCGTTTGGTCGAATTGTTTGGCCGGATGGTTGTTGTCCGGCGGAGGGAATCCGGGCCTCTTTATCGCCGTATTTCTGGGTGTCAACCTGACGTATCTCGGCGGCGCGATTCTGAACGATGCATGTGACGCGTCGCACGACGCAATTTACAACCGCAACCGCCCGATACCTTCCGGCGGGATCGAGCTGCAAACGGTACTGATCCTTAGCCTAATATGCTTTATCGCCGGCGCCTTGTTTCTCATTCCGTTCGGGAAAGTGACGGCGATACTAACGGTGCTGCTCATCGGTATAATTGTACTAAATAACCTTGTTCACAAAATCTTCCTTTTTTCACCTGTCTTACTCGGGCTTTGCAGGCTGATGGTGTATCTGATAGCCGGCGCGGCGAGTGCGGGTGGTCTATACGGATTAACGGTATGGAGCGGGATCGCGATGATGTGTTATGCGGCGGGTGCGGGACTTCTTGAACGTATTAATAAGGGCAATGGTACGTTGAGTTATCCCTGGATATATCCCTTATTGTGTGCGCCGGTCTTACTGGCGCTGCTGGTTAATTCAGGCGGATTCTTCCTCGCGGCCTTGGCCGGGACATTGTTGTTTTGTGGATGGAATCTCTGGGCGTTACGGCCGTTGTTGGAGGGGCAGGTTCAGTCCTGGAACTCGATTGGACAGAACCTGCTCGCCGGTGTTGTACTGGCCGATGCCCTCGCCGTTGCAGGCGGCGGATGGGGCGGATTGATCTATTTTACAGTTTGCTTTATCGCCACACTTGCGGCGAGGCGTATATTACAATTTCTCTAAACCGCCAGTTCGTAGAGTATTTGATCCGTGCCGCTGCCGTAATAATTCGGCATGGCCTTCTTCCCGTTTTTTTCTATGGTTTCGCCGAAACTCGCATTAGCGAATCCCAGCCGTTCGAACAGGCCTTGCGAGGCCGAGTTCCCCGTTTCCACGGTTGAATGGACTCTTGTGCAGCCGGCGGCCTTTGCGAATTCATTCGCGCTTTTAACTAGACTCGCCGCTATGCCCTTTCGCCTGTGACGCGGGGAAACCCCTACCTGCCAGACGAAAAAAACGTCTTTTTGCGTCTGCGAAATAAAACCCAAAAGAAAACCCGCGACTTCCCCGGCGTCTTCGGCAATGAAAAAAGAATTACCGAAATATATCTGCATTATCCTATAAAGATGTATAGGGTGCTGTACTATTAGTTCACACTCGCCGGCCAGTTGATGTGCTTTTATGAAATCATCGTTTGATATTGTCCTTATTTGCATATAAGCCCTCCTTTGCTTTCTGTGGCGCCGATGTCGCGTCTGAAGTAGAGGTCATCGCCGTGTATGTGGTTTGTTAATAAATCGTTACAAAGCGCCGTTGCGGCGTCGATGGTATCGGCGACGGCCGTCACGGCGAATCCCCTGGGGCTCGGCTCGTATTCGTCCTTTCCGGCCTCAAAGCATGAATAGAAGAATTGCGCGCCCTCTTTTTCAATGGCATCACGATCGACAACGGCGCGGATATTTCCTGTCGGCTTAGGAAAGTCCTTCGACACGGTGTACTTGCATACCGTGGCCTTATGATCGTATTCAATGGTTAAGTCCTTCAGTGTGGAATTATATATAGCGTTACAAATATCAAAGAAATCCGTTTGTAAAATGGGGATTATATTCAGAAACTCCGAGTCTCCGGGACGTACATTGAACTCGACCAATTGAAGGCCTTTATCCGTTATCATAAATTGTCCCGATATAAAACCTTTGTAATATTCGTTATGATCCGTTCTGAGTATGTCTATTGTATTTTGTATAATATTTAATCCTTCCTTGTATATATCCTCACTTACAAATGGTAATAAATGATCGCTGTCCGAGTATGAACCCATTCCGGGTGTGTTGGAACCTTGTTCGCCCTCCAACAGCAATTTGTAATCGCGTACGGCCGGCATAGGCTTGACCGTGTACCCGTCCACGAACGCCTGAAGAGTGAATTCCATTCCATCGATCTTGTCTTCGATTACGATGTACGGAAGATCACCGATATTGCGTTCGAATATCTCGTGGATGTACGAGGCCGCTTCCTCTTTTGATCGTAATTGCTTGCCGAGCACCTTTACGCCGTCGCCGACGGTAATACCCGCGGGTTTGACCGCGAAATCGGAATCGAGCCCGTTGCGGACATAGGAGACAGCATCATCCTCGTTATCGAAAATCCTGAACCTCGGCGCTACATCCATCCCGTGATCTTTTAATATCCGTCTTACGAACGCCTTATCGGATTCCAACTTCGCGCAGAGCTTGGTGGGGCCGATACACGGGATTCCTTTTTCGTTAAGATAGTCGGCGACCCCGGGAACGATGGATTGCGCGGGACTCAATATAACCAAGTCCGCGTCTACTTTGCGCGCGTATTGTTCGATAATTTGTTTGTCATCCATTTTTGCCAGGATGAAATCGTGACAAAGCTCCGCGATGCCCGGATTCTTCTTTTCCATGATAGAGTACAACTGCACTCCTTCGTTTTTCACGAGTGCCTTGGCCATCGCGTGTGCTTTTCCGTATTTACCAACGAGCAAAACTTTATTCTTAGTCATAATATCTCCTTTCGTATATAAGATTTATTAATAAATGAGAATCTAATATACATATCCCGTTTTGCGTAATCGTTCTACGCCGATATACTAATCTGAATCGTTTAGGCCCGTTTCTTTACTGTTTAAAACAATATAACAAACATCCCGGAATTATCAAATAATATTCAAATTTCAACGGGCGTCCCACCGGAAAATACCGTATAAACGCTGTCTTTAATCCGGTAATTGCCTTGGGATCAAAGCCCATCGCCGTCAAATTATGACTCTGTTTGAATTTCCTATGAGGGGTGAAAAGGCTGGAAATGTATGGTCTAATATTCTATGGTTAACGACCATGAAAACAGGTTATTCATTTATCAAGGGTTTAGCGCGATTTGTTTGCGCTGTATCGTTATATGCGGCCGCGTTTTCGAATGCCGCGAACGCCGCGAATGTTGAAGCGGAATTATGGGACTTGGCGAACAAACAAAAGCAAGTTCATCAGTACTCAACCTTGTTCACCGCGCACAATGTGCGTGAGTATCTTTCTTCCGAATCCGGAATAGAGGAGGCGATAGAATGGTGTAAGAATACGGGGGTAACGAAGGTGTATTTGGAAACCTTTCGCAGCGATTACACTGCGCGCGAGGCCGATCTCAAGAGGGCGAAACAAATGTTCCTCGACGCAGGGTTCGAAGTGAGTGGCTGCGTGACGACGACCTATGTCGGCAAACAGTCGACCGGCTGGGAATTGATTAGTTGTTACACGGACACAAAGACGCAGGACAGGCTCGAGGAGGTGTTTAGGTACACGGCGTCGATGTTCGACGAGATTATGATCGATGATTTCTGGTTTACGGATTGCGCTTGTGCCGAGTGTGAAAAAGCCAGAAAAGCGGGCGTGGTTACGATCGACGGCGCGGAGTACCCGGTCTCGGGCGATACGTGGGAGGACTATAGATGTGAATTGATGTACCGGCTTTCGAAGGAGAAGGTCATCGGGCCTGCGAAAAAGGTGAATCCCGATGCTAAACTGATAATCAAGTATCCGCAGTGGTATGACAATTTCCATAACCGCGGATACGAGGTAGCGCGGGAGACCGAGTTGTTCGATAAGATATGGGTCGGTACCGAGACCCGGGATTACGATGATCCGCGATGGGGTGGGAAGGTGCAGTACGAGGCGTATTTCATTATGCGCTGGCTGCTTGGAATAGGAGGAGATAAGTGCGCCGGCGGATGGTTCGACTATCTTGGAACGACCGAGCATACGTATATCGAGCAGGCGCGTCAGACAGTGCTCGGCGGCGCGCGTGAGTCGATGTTGTTTTGCTTCGGCGGACTCCAAGGCTCGACCGGGCCACGTAATATTGAGGCGCTCCGCAAGAATATTCCCGAGCTCCTGGAAGTAGCCAGTGAAGTACGTTCACGGAAGCTCCTTGGGATACCGGCATATAAGCCTATCAACAGTCATCCGGATGGAGAAT
Source organism: Verrucomicrobiota bacterium (assembly GCA_021733835.1). Taxonomy (GTDB): domain Bacteria; phylum Verrucomicrobiota; class Verrucomicrobiia; order Limisphaerales; family JAIPKD01; genus JAIPKD01. Next base: position 24,601 of record JAIPKD010000019.1, on the reverse strand, counting down.
CGTATGTCTTCGACTTTGTGGGAATGCTCGGCCTGCCGCTGGTGCCGTGTCACGAGTTGCCGGAAGACGCGAAAGCGGCGTTTTTCTCGGTGCACTCGCTTAAAGACCCGGCGCTTGAAAGGAAACTCGCGTCAATGATCGACGCCGGAAATCCGATTTTGATAACCGGCGGATTGGCGGCGAGACTGGAGGGTGAGCCGGACTTGGAAGCTGAAAACGTGCGTCTGCTCAAGGTAAACGGTGAGCCGAAGTCGTTGCTCGACTTGAAACGGCCGGAATTGGACGCGCTAAGGTCTGAAATGCTTGAACCCTTTGATGTCGAATTCTCGGCGCCGAACAAGGTCGGATTGTATCTCTACACGGACGGCAGTTGGGTGATCGAGAATTTCAACGATACGCCGGTGGAAGTCGTATTGAATGGCACTACGCACGAGCTTGATGCGCGTTCGTGGAAGTACGATTGGAAGTAATCCTAGGGTTGGACTTGAATTCTGAACTCGAGCCGTTTCATGGGCAGCTTAGGGAACGTATGCCGCATTAGGTTTGTATTCGAGTATTCCCACTCGGAATACGGCAACCAATCGACGAGGTTCGTACTGCCTTGAATCCTGTAAATCCTCCCTGTCGTTGTATTCCACGAAATACTCGCCGTACCGTTCGGTGGGAGGTCGAATTCCCGGATTCTGAATACGTCCGACGCGTCGGTCGGATCAGTGCCGGCGATGAACTCGGCGTAATCGGATGCCCCGTCGCCGTCTGAATCCGACGCCTTGGTTCGTCCGGGATCGATGTCGCCGAAATAGTGTAATTCCCATTCGTCGGAGATGCCGTTTGTATTTGAATCCTGGAAATCGTACTCGCCGTGGAAGACAGCGGTTTCTTCGTCGGAAAGTGTGTTGGTAGCGGAATCGGGTTTTGAGTAATACGGGACGCTGTTGTAGCTGATCGAGTAAGTGCCCGCAGGCGCGTTTGAGACCGTGAAGAGTCGGCCGACCCCGCTGAAATTGGTCGGGCCCGAAACCTGGAATGATGCCTGCGCGATGTTATTTGTTATCAAAACCGTGCCCGCCTGAATATTGGTCGAGGTGATGGAGAAGTCGTCGATGATCCAGCCCGGACGCGCAATATTATCAAGTGAGAGGAGGAAATAATTGAAACCGATTCGAACGGTACTGCCTTCATAGGCGGTAATATCAATTTCTTCATTTGTCCAATTCGACGCCGTGTCGAAGTACTCCTTGAGCGGTTCCCAATTGGCGCCGTGATTCGTGGAAATATAGACGGTTCCGTATTCGAGGATATCGAATTCCGATTTTTCCGAGAAGTCATAGGCGTGCCAAAAGGACAATGAATAGGTATCACCGCCTTCAAGTAGAAACGCGGGGCTTACAAGGAGAGTTTCGGAATAGTCGGTACCGATGCCCTCGAGGTTCGTGCACCAGGCGTTGACCGGCGAGTGCGCTTCGGAGACGAGGTTGTTCCGGGGCGTGCCGCGGCGCCATTGCGAGGTTATGTTCGTTGCATTGGAGACTTGCCATATCTCTGAGTCATTTTCGAAGTCATCTGCCCACGGCGGGGAGATGGGATCGAGGGTTTTGAACGTGTACAGCTTGCCGGCGTTATCATCGATCCCCGTATTCCCGGCCTTGTCGCGGCTTACGAGTTTAAAGAAATATGTGCGATTGGGCAGGAGCCCCGTTAGTTCGACCGTTTGCGAAGTGCTGAACCCCGGTGAATAAGCGCTGCGGCTGAGGAATCTGGATTCGCCGAACTGCACGATGGCCTCTGTGTCCTCTGATATGTTCCATGAAACCCGTGCAGACTGGTAGCCGGGAACGATTTCCATCCCGGAAAGTGTCGGAGGGATCAAGTCAATGGACGCGGCGGCGCGGCGCGGGAGGTTTGCGGACACGTCAAAATACTCGGCGTTGATTATACCGTTGTTTGTAACGAATAACTTGTCCGCGGCGTTGGCGTTTGTGGAGGTCTCGGTTGTGATGAATCCCCTGAACACGCCTTTCTTGGCGGTGCTTTTTAGGGTGACGGGAATCGTTTGTTCCATGACATCCGAGCTGAATATTACTTCAACTGAATTGGAATCCGCGAGGTCTGCGTCTGCGACGTCTACTACCACCATGTCCGGCGCCGTGTACTCCGTATTGTTGAGTGCGATCGTACCGACACCGCCGGCGCCTGGAACGAGGAATTTGAGGATGTTATTTAAGATATCCGGTCTCGAATTCGGATATGCGCCCTCCATGGGTATGGCGTCCAGGGGGAACGACAGGAATACGACCCGGCCCGTGCTGTCACTGCCTGTCTTCGGGTAGCGCAGGCCTACGGTATCGCCCGTGGCGGTATCCAGCAGGACTGGCGCGGCATTGGTCGTAGGTTGAATCGAGTCCGAGAAGTCGGGGCCCAGATCAAAAATATCGATTGATGGGTATAGCGAGTAATCAAGCGTCAGACTCACATCGCTTGATATGGGATCGTAATCGACCCCTTCGATTCCCGGCGCCTCCGCATCTTCTTTGAACGACGTTACATGCAGGACATTGGACATGAACGCCGTCGAGCCTGCGAGCTGGAGCCTGGTCAATTGCTCCATCGAGGCCAGAAGGAATGCGCCGTCGTTATCGATGTATTGCCGTATGACTTGTTGTTGTTCCGAAGTGATAACGGACTCAGAATAGACACTATCGGTTACCCGCCATATAACGGCATGAAATGGCTTGAGATCATTGAATGTCGGTGAATTCCGTTCTGCCACCGACCAGACCTCGTATTCGAATTCCGTGGCTTCAAGGGCGTTGGTGTATTCAGCTAGAGGGATAGGTTCCGTGAAGGCATCCGGCTCGTATGCGTCTACGAGAAGAATGGTCGCCGCGGCTTCGGAAGTGAACACGAACAAGTTGCCGGAGTTGTCGTTTGTTGTTGTATTACCCGCCGGATCAGTGGAAACGACCTGGTAATAATATTCCTGCTCGGGTTCTAAGTCCGTCAGAACGACCTGGTGGTTTGTGGACATGGTCTGATTCGAGGCGGTTTGTGTCGGTGGTACGGATATGCCGAAATGCACCGTCGAGTCCGACGGCTCGTCTGTTATCCAAGTCACGATTGATTTTCCGAGTGCGTTTGTATGGTTGACGCTGCTTATCTGCGGTGGGACGAGGTCGGCGAGGGCTATGGCGGTAATGTTTGATCCGAGCGAGGCGTCATAATAATCGACGTGAATCTCGTCGCCGTGACTAATCTGGAGGAGTCCGTCCGGAGCAGGCTGACTTGTCGCCGTCGATATGAATCCCGTAGCGATGCCCGGAGGCGAGGAATTTGTTATGGCGACTTCCTCGGAGACTTGTTCCGTTGCGCTGCTTACGTTTACGACATGGCTTCCCGGCGGCATGTCGAAGTCGATTACCTTTATCCGTATTGTGTCGGGGACGCTGTACGCCTTTTTATCGAGCACGATTATACTTGTGCCGGGGGAGGGGATATTGCCCGATACGACGAGCGCGAAATCCTGATCAATGGCGGACGTGGCTTTAATAGAGTCTTCGGCTATCCGGGTTGCTGTCACCGTCACGGTGTACTCGCCGGGCGTTGGGTTTGGAATGAAGATGTTTTCGACGTTATTGATGTTGTCGTGCGACGATGCGCCGGGTATGGACTCGCCGTTCTCGAACTGGTTGCCGCAATAAATGGAACCGTCCGGGCCTGTTACTGTTAAGTCGATATCGTTGACCAGCGCGGGTATGGCGGCGGGATTGCCGGGGTAGTCTGTGTAGGTCATTGTTATTCTCAACGGTATATCGGGGGCGGCTACGACAATATTAGTGGTGTAGCTTTGACTATTCGTGAGCGTCACGGCTTGGTCGATAAATCTATATGCCCTCTGTGCGCCGATCAATCGGGTCAGGTCTATCCTGCCCCAGCCTTCTTCATTGTTAGGGACGTAGCCGGTGCCGAAGGCGTTGGCCATGTCGACGGCTGAATTTATGAGTGCCGCTTTTACAAGCGCCGGCGAAGGCAGTGTGTTGGTGATTGTCTCACGGTAGTATTGGACGAAGAGTGCCGCTGCACCCGAGACGTGTGGGCCGGATTGACTTGTTCCACCCTGATACTGGTAATTGGCGGATATGGACAACCACGCGTTTTCGCCGGAGGCCGAACCGGATTGGAGCGATGCGATCCACGTGCCGGGCGCTGTCACGTCCGGTTTGATCCTGCCATCTTCGCAAGGCCCGCGACTCGAGAAGTCGGCCATTGCCTCCTGTCCGGCATCGTAGATATAGAGATCGAACCGGTTATTCTGTGAGGCGCCCGTGGCGATGACGTTTTTGCCGACGGCGGGGCTGCCAATTGTCTTTGGGGCAGGCCCTGAATTTCCGGCGGAGAACTCCAGGATGTACGGCTGGTCGCCGGGAGTGATGGCATCGGCGTCCCTGACCAATGCGTCGAACACGGCCGCGCTGAGGTCGTACCTGCCTTGGGTATCGTCGCCCCAACTGTTTGATCCGATGTCGGCGCCGCCGCGCACGGCGTCTCTGGCAAGCTTTTCCATCGATGATGGAGGCTCGTAATTTCCTTCGCTGTCGAAAATCCTCTGTGCTATTATATGCGCGCCCGGTGCAACGCCCAGGCCATAGAGCGCGTCGTTGTCGTCTGTCTCACCGGTGGCGCCGTTTCCAGCAACTATACCGGCAACATGCGTGCCGTGGCCATGCCCATCGGCCGCGGACGTAAGCCCGCCGTAGTAGAAGAAGCCGTCGACACGCCCTTTTAAGTCCGGATGCATGGTTTCGCTGTCGCCGTTGTTCAGTCCGCTGTCCGCCACGGCGACGGTTACACCGGTGCCGTCGAAGCCCAGGGCGTGAATGGCGGCGGGGTGGCCGTTGGTCGGATTCGGGCCGGCGACGATTTTCGTTGATACCTCATCGTAGAGTCTTGGTTTCGGCGCGGGCTCGAGCCAGAGTACTGAGTCGGATTCAAGCAGCCTGTGGAGATTACCCGTTGGAATTGTTCCCTGGAGCACTGTGCCTTTATCGAGACGCGTAGTTTGTTCAATCCTAACGAATGAATCCCGGAGTTTGATTATTTGATCGGCGTCCGGGGACAAAAGGAGGCGGATATTTAATTGATCAATGTCTTGCCGGCGCTGTTGAACGCGGAGCATGCGCGGCACTGTTTTATCCGTAGTTCTGTATTCACCTATCCAAAAAACCTCGGACAGACTCGCGATGTTATCCATGCGCGTTGATTTTAGGGAGGCGATAAAGGCGTTCTCCGGCACGAACCGGAGTAATTTGACGCCCGCTTTTTTTAGCGCATTCCTGAGTTCAGGGCCGGGAATAGATTCGAATTGAATGAGAAAAAGTCCGGATACCGGTCTCTCCACGGCTTGCGGCGCGAGCTTCGGCTGTCGCTCCGTCTCTATAGTCCTGCTTCTCAGGTAAATTTTCTTACCCGCCGCCGCGTGCATCATAATGCCCGACCACAGGAGCAGGCAGACCATCAGGAGCTTGAATCCGTCGGATGAAGCGCACTTTCTCATTACATAACGAGTTTACATCAAACTTGCGAACGAACAAGCGCGGGTTTGCCGTGAAATATTTTCAAAATTATCACGTACTGGACAGCAAATGTCCCATGCCTCCCGGCATAATGTACGAAAAAACTGAGGTAATTATGAATGAAGAACAACTGGAACTCAGGTTCGACGGAATGAAATTGCTCAGGGAGAAGGCGGTAAGCTTACGCAGGATATCTGCGGCGAGGCGTTGGTTCAATAAGATGCGTGCCGTTGTATCGAAGGTGCGCGACGGTCGAGGCGTTGCCCAAGAATGCCTGCACCAGACACGACTTGTCATGGATTTGGAGAGCAAGCGTTTGTTCATGGATTGACCCATAACTACGATAGGCACTCAAACCTGTTAAGCTGTTGTGGTTGTAGTTCAATATGTTTAAAACCCGAAGCACGGCAACGCGATAGTTCGATAACACACTCGAATGATTCCAATGACCACGATCTGCGAACATCATAGCGCGGCGGCTTTATTGCTTCGAGTCGATAAATAAAACAGGGTTGCGAAGTTTGTGTATTATTATTATTCTGAAACCGTGTGTCAGCGTCCATAAGATATTGATCGGCATACGCATGTTGTAAGCGATAAGGTATGTTTCCGCCGGTGCGGTTGAAATCAAGGTGATAACCAGCGGTAAGTGTTTAAGGAATCGGCGTCTCTTGACGATGAATGTACGTGTATGCGTACGGAGTTCTGAAACGGTATGGTCGAAAGGCATTTATACCGCGTCATGAGCTGCGGAAGGTGTTCGTTATGAATTGCCATGATGGATATGATAATGCAGAAAATGCGCGACAAAATCAGAAAGAACTGGAGAATTTATTCGAGTTATCACCGGACTTAATTTGCATTCTAGAAATAAACAGCGCGATAATTCTAAAGGTCAATCCCGCTTTCAAGACCGTACTGGGTTACGAGGAATGCGAATTCGACGGGCGGTCGCTCTTCGAACTTTCGCATCCACATGATTACGAAAAGACTAAGGCCGCATTTACGAGTACCCTTGCCAAAGGGGATAAGTTGGTTGATTTCGAAAACAGGTGCCGGTGTAAGGACGGCGCATATCGTTGGCTGAGCTGGTCGATGAATACTCGACGTTCGCGCGGAATCGTATTCGCCGTAGCCAGGGACATCACCGACATCAAAAAGTACGTGGCGAAGATAGAACGCCTTAATAGCGTACTTTCTTCTATTCGTGACATAAACCAAGCGATTACCCAGATATCGAATCTGGACACGCTGATTAAGCGGGCCAGAGAAATATTGCTTACCACTCGGGGGTATAAGGAGGTGTGGATAGAGCTGATGGACGTTTCGGGCGAAGTCGCCCTCAAGGAGGGCGGTCTTGGCCCGTATCAACCGGGACAGGCGGAGGTGGCTGGGCTTTTAGAAAACAATAAGCCGTCGGTGACGGAATGTAGCGGCGACGATCGTGTATGGAGAATCATGATCCCGTTCGAAAACGGAGGCAGGGTCGGCCTGTTGGGAGTACTATCCGAGAATAATGTTGACAAGGGAGAATTGGGCCTCCTGAAGGAGATATCAGGCGACATTGCGTTCGCAAGAACCAAGCTTCACATCGAAAAAGAGTTAGTAAAGAACGAGCAGTTCTTAAACGAGATATTTGAGAGTATCCAGGACGGCGTCAGTGTTCTCGACAAGGATTTGAATGTGGTTCGCGTCAATAACGTGATGCGCAATTGGTACAAGAATCACCTGCCCCTATGCGGTAAGAAGTGTTACGAGGTTTATCATGGGTCTGATATAGCGTGTGATCCGTGTCCGTCGATCCGGTGTATGCAGTCGGGGAAAACCGAAAGGGACGTCGTGACCGGCGCCCCCGGTACGGGACAATGGATCGAGCTTTTCGCTTACCCGATGAAATCTCCGGAGACGGGGGAGATCACCGGCGTCGTTGAATTTGTAAGGGATATAACACAGCGAAGGGTCGCATACGAGGCGTTGCGCGAGAGCGAAGAGAAGTACAGATCGCTTATCCAGAATAGTCCTGATGGTGTATTCATTGCCGATCGAGATGGACGTATCATGTCGGCCAATAAGGCGATCTGTGATGTGTTGGCCGTATCCGAGGAGCGGCTTATTGGAACGTGTGTGACTGATTTTATACCGGATGGTTTCAAGGAACAGTACTACCATAGGTTATCCGAATTGCTTAAGGGAAAGCCGTACACCACGCCGATTGTGTACGAATTGAAACTGGAAAACCGTGGTAGAATGGAAGTCGAAGTGCGATCGGTACCTTTTTTTCACAGTGGGAAAATCGTCGGATTTCAGGGGATTGTCCGGGATATTACCGAACAAAGGTGGTTGGAGCGACAATTATTGCAGGCGCAGAAGATGGAAGCGATTGGTATGCTCGCAGGCGGCGTAGCGCATGACTTCAATAATATCCTGACCGTTATCCTCGGGTATACCGAGGCGGTCCTGAGCTCGAAAGACGCGGACGCCAATGATTTCATGCCGATAACGCAGATACATAAGGCCGCCGAGCGCGCTTCCGAATTAACGCGGCAGCTCCTATTGTTCAGCCGGAAGCAAGAGGTTAAACTAAAGTATATAGACTTGAATAAGACCATCGGGAATCTAACCAAAATGCTGAAACGGCTGATAGGCGAGGATGTTACCCTGGATTTGAAATTGGACTCCGATATCTCCGCCGTTAGGGCGGACGAGGGAAATATCGAGCAGGCATTGGCGAATCTGTGCGTAAATGCCCGGGACGCCATGCCCGGCGGCGGAAGGATCGAAATTTCAACCGGGAATGTAGAATTAAGTGAGTCCGAGGAATTGCCGGGCGTGGAATTCAGACTGGGCCGATTCGTGCGCCTGACCGTCAGTGACACCGGCGCCGGGATCAGTGAAGAGGATGTTTACAAGATATTCGAGCCTTTTTATACGACCAAAGGCATGGAAAAGGGGACGGGCATGGGGTTATCCGTCGTGTACGGCATAATAAAGAAACACGATGGCTGGATAAACGTCGAAAGTAGGCCCGGCCACGGAACGAAGTTCGAGATTTATTTGCCGGCCGAATCGCAGCCTGCAGAAACTAAGACACACGATGCCGCTTCCCAAGAATCATTGCGCGGTAGAGGTGAGAAGATTTTGTTTATCGAGGATGAAGAGGGAATCCGGCGTTTTGCCTGCGAAGCATTGAAGAGAAGTAATTACATTGTTTACCCCGCCGGCAACGCAAAGGAGGCCGAAGACGTTTTCTATAAGCACCGTGACGAAATCGATTTCATTTTCAGTGATATGGTATTGCCCGACGGCAACGGATTGGAGGTCGTCGAAAAACTGTTGAAGACACGCTGGGGCATCCCAGTAGTAATGTGCACGGGCTATATGGAAGAAAAGATACAAAGAATCGCCATCGAAGAGAAAGGCTTTAAATTATTATATAAGCCTTTTGGATTCAATGAGCTGCTTCAGATTATCAGGCGAAATCTAGATGAACTGAAGTGATCCGCAAAAGTTTTGAAGTGGAGTATCAGGACGAGGACGATGCCGAAGTATTCCTTGATGCATTGGATAAGCGGAACTTGCTGAGCCATACCTACGAGGAGGAAACCGCCGAAGAGGCCGAGCGGCTCATCAAATACGACTACGTCCCGATGCTGCGGCGGTTATTCGCGACGCTGAAGAGAAAACAGGCAGAATGAAAGACGGACTGAAAAACAAACACCGCGAGGCGATCATCCGGGTTCTATCAGCCAATCCCCGGCTGGAGCGGGCTGTGCTGTTCGGCAGCCGGGCAATGGTCACGAATACCGCCACGTCGGATGTGGACATTGCGCTGTTCGGCAGGGAGCTGACGCTGGACGATCAGGCGAAGCTCGCTGCGGAGATCGAGAAATTACCGATTCCGCAACGGGTGGACCTGCTGCGTTACCATGCGATCAAAAACAAGGACTTGATCAAGTATATCGAAGAACATGGGGTGGAGTGGTTCCGTCGCGAAAAAAACTCCGAACCCAACCAACGCAGGAAGGAGGCAGGTGATGGGGAGTGAGTGTTCGGTTTTCCGTTTAAACCTGTTGAGCTGTAGATAATGTTAAAAGAATTGACAGGCAAGATCACGCATCCGGCTTTTCGGAGGAGGAAGCATGTGGCATTACTTGTGGAGACGTCCCTGGAGTCCGGGCGTGATATTCTCCGCGGTATAGCGCGTTATGCCAGGGAGGAGCAGCGTTGGGTATTGTTCCACGAGCCGCGCAGTCTCGAGGAATCGATACCGCAATGGCTGCGGAAGTGGGACGGTGACGGCGTGATAGCGCGAGTTCAAAACGCCGGAATCGCCGAGGCTATCAGGGAGGCGGGGATACACGCCGTGGATGTGCTGGGTGTCGTGAGTAATACCGGGATTCCATTAGTGCATGTGGACGACCGGGAAATAGCCCGTATGGCTTCAGAGCACCTCGTTGAGCGTGGATTCAATTATTTTGGGTATTTTGGGATAAACGACGAGAATTGGTCGGTTCGCCGCAAGGAGTTTTTCGAAAATCACCTATCGGAATTGGGATATAAGGTCATGATGTTTGAAACACCACGGCATCGGAAGAAAAGTGATTCTTGGGAGCAATACAGGAACAGGATAATAGATTGGATAATGCGCCTTCCCAAGCCGGTTGGTGTGATGGTATGCAGTGACCAGCGTGGTATGGACCTACTCGAGGCGTGCAGGCAGGCCGGGGTCGCGGTGCCCGATGAGGTGGCCGTGATAGGCGTGGATAACGACGAGGTGCTGTGTGAGATAGCGTACCCGCCGCTATCGAGTATCTGGCCGGCGCATAATCAGGTGGGCTACGAGGCTGCGGCGCTTCTGGAGAGGTTGATGAACGGAGAATCAAGACCGTCGCGGCCGATTCTTATTTCACCGAGCGGCGTTGTAACCAGGCGTTCGACGGATGTGCTGGCCGTGGAAGACAGGAATATCGCCAAGGCGCTGAGAATGATTCGCGAGCATGCGTGTGATGGATTGAGTGTGGACGAGGTGGTGCAATATTCCGGGCTTTCGCGAAGCGTTTTGCAGAGGCGGTTCAGAAAGACATTGGGGAAGACTATCCATAGTGAGATAGTGAATGTCCGTCTGAAAAGGGCGTGTCAGTTGATTGCGCACACGGATATTCCGTTATCCGAAGTGAGCGAGAAGGCGGGATTCAAACACCAGGAATATATGGGACTGGTTTTTCGGAAAGCCCTCGGCAAAACGCCCGCACAGTATTGCCGTGAAGTCGGCAGGATGCGTCAGCGGCATTTTCGGGATCAACGGCCGTGATGTGGGCGGCGCCGATTCCGTACGGAGATTTAAGCTGTTGAGCGACGGTTATTTCTCACGGCCGGCTCTGAAAGAGGCGGTAGAAGCGTGTCGCGTCGACGGGCGAGTTGGTGATCCAGAGGATTCGGTTGGTCGGTGCTGCCATAAAATACTCGAGTAATTGCCAATCGGGGTTGGATAAAGATTCGCCTGTATATCCGATATAGTAGTTTCTGTTTGTGCGCGCGCCGAAGTTTAAGAATAGACTGCCCGAGTGGAGGGAGATACGTAACTTGCCGAAGTTATACGCCTCGACGTCTACGCCGTCCCGGCCGGGAGACGGCGCGACGGTTTCCCAGTTTTCCGGGAATGAGCCGGGGATATTCGGACTCATCCTATGAAACGACATCGGACTCGACGCCGGCGGCGGAGGCCAGCCGGGATTGATTCGATATTCGACGCGGTCCGAGGGATAGTAAGCTGTCCTGCCCGGTTCGAGCTCGAATGGAACTTGGACGGCTAATGTTTCGCCTTCGGCCTTTAGTTTTCCGGGGTACTCCAGGATTTGCGCGTCGGTTGGTACGCGATGTCTAATTCTGAACAGACCGGCGTCGTAGTCGACCAGCAATAATAAGCCGCTCGGCGGTAGCGTGATCGGTTGATCGAGCGAGAAGCCGAGGCCGTCGATACGCCAGAAGTTTGTTCCTTGGCTTCGGATAAACAAGGGTACCGCGTTTGTGCCGGTATTCTTGAGTTCCACAAATGCGTCTCCTGCGGCAGTGGCGTCACAGAAGAATTCGTTTATTATCACGGGGCCGAGGTTCGGATTCGAATTTGTCATTGCGGGCGTGGAATTTTTGAGTGGAATTACATGCTCGGTTCCAACGGAGTCATGTATTATGCCGTAAGGAATTCCTGCCGGCGCGGCGTCGAAGTTGAAACCATGCGAGTATCCGGTGAGTTCACCGGCGGCGTTTGCCGAGAACAGATAAACCTCCTCACCCGCCGAAGCCAGACCGAAGCCGTTGGTGTTCGCGCCGTCGTACTCGGTCGAGGAGACCATGTAGAACTGGTCCGGTTCAAGTATTGTCTTAGTGGGTATTCTGAATTTGCGTGGTGTGCCTTTGTTATCGCTCAGATACCAACCGCCGATATCCACACCGTTGGTAGAGCGGTTTTGTATTTCAATAAAGTCATTATCCGATGAACCTGTGTTACTGAGTATTTCCGTTATCAATATGTCCTTAAACGGTGTGGGCTGGTTTTCGGCGCCGGGTGTGCCGAGGTAATGGGACCCGGCCTTGAACGTCATTTTTTGCGGATCATCGAGGACGAGCGAGAAGCCGAGGCCGTCTGCAGTGACCGGCCAGGGCGGGTCGTCGCCGTATTCGATCGACCAGAGCGCGCCCTCATGCGGATGGAACAAGGTTATTATGTCGCCGGCATTACCTAGGTTCTTCGTGAATACGCCGTCGATGTGAACATCCGGATACCGGATGCCGAAAAGCTCAGCGTTTTCTACAAGAAGGAAAAATCCGCCGGGCTCAAGGCTCGTGTCCAAAGGAAAGGTGTATTCGATTCCGTCGATCAGTTGCAGCCCGCCGAGGTTGATTGTATTATGTCCGATGTTCCGGAGTTCGAGAAACTCGAATTCATCGCCGTCGTAGCCGTTTAAGGCGGGCGGATGGTACATAATTTCCGAGATGACCAGGTTGGTTTTCGCGTCGCCGACGGTCGGCGCGTACCTGGGGCGGAACTCAATCGGCTCCGACCAGTGGCTCCATCTGTCCGTGTCGTCTTTATGGCGGACGCGTACCCTGTAGAGATGATCCGGCAGGAGTGTGGCCGGTGGGATTTTTATTGTTGAATTGAAGGTGTTCAGTTCTCCGGAGTCCCATACGGCGTCCCATTCCAGTTTAAGGTTGGCCGGATTGGTAACGGAACTGTTTTCGGGGAGGACTTCCGCGGCCCGCCATTGTATGGCGTCGAATGTGCGTCCGCCTTGTGGGTCCGAAAACGCCGATGAGCTGAAGACAAGGTTGTCGACTGGAAAGTCGTCCGCGCCCGTGTACATCAGGACGGGTGTGTCCGGGATGTCCGGGTCGTAGGCGACTGCGTCCATGTGCTTGCTTTGTCCGCCGGCGGAGACGCCGCCGCCGGGCCACCAGCCGCCGGAGAACATGAATTTTTTCATGTCCTCGACATAACCATCGATGCCTTGATATAGCGCCGGGCCCGGTGATGAGAGTGAACTATAGCTGCCTGTACCAGGTGGCGCATTTGACCAGCGGCTCAGGTCGGCGTTAATGAAAGGGCGAATCTGCGCTGCGAAGGCGTCGAGGATCGGATTAATCTGATCCGGCTGAATAAGCAGATCACGCACTTCCCGTATGGTATTACGGTATTCCTTCTGTAACTCCGGGTTTTCTCCCTGATCGCCGCCCGCGGCGGAAGAAGGGAAGATACCATTATACACGACATCGTGGCCGAGATTCCACGTCGGCCCCCATGTTGAGTCGGTGTCCCACGGAAAAGTCATCATGCGTCCGAGATAATTATTCCCGGCGGTGTAAATGGGTTCGAAGTACCATCCGGCGTTTTTATTGGCGCTGGGCCAGAAGTCGTAATGTCTAACCGCTTCGCAGACGGCGTGGTATCTGAACCAATTCGTGTAGTTTACATGTTCCCTGAGCCATTCAGTGGATTTGAAGCCGGTGAGGTTGTCCTCGATATTTTCGAGGTCGGAACCGTCATTGACGGCATTCGGCGCCTGGTACCGCCTTTGTTCGAGGCCGGAGCGTTTTGAGTTAATGAGCTTGTATAAATTTCCTTTCGGTAAGCCATGGGCTTCGAGGAACCTGACATCATACCTCTCTTGCGCCCAAGAGATACCCCAGAAATCACCGCGATATTTATCCGGCGCTTCTTCCGCGTCGTCGACTACCCGGAAGTGGAAGAAATGCGCTGCCGGTGCGGGGACGCCTACATTCCGGAAGAGATAGTAGTTCACTATTTCGTTGAAGCCGAAAGTGAGTGTTTCATGGTTGCTTTGACCTTTACCGGTGGTGAGGTGGCTCCAGGCGGTCGGATATTTTTTGCCGTTTTGATCCCGAGCCTCAAAGAATTTGCCCTTGTTGAAGTTGAAACGCCAGTTGCGCTTGCCGGGCTGATAGCGTCCGTTCGCCCCCCTCAATCTGAACTTGATATTATCGTACACAATACCGTCATAGACAAACGCACATGGCCAATTATATACGAAGCGCGCTTCATTGGCCTGACCGTTGACAAATTGCGGAAGTTGATAGGCGGCGTTGTATGCGGTGCAATGTCTGATGTCTTCAGCCCTGGCTATTAGAAAATAGACAGGGAGCGATGTCAGTGCTTCCGGGGAGACGCCCTGGTAATCCGGAATGCCGTCGTAGACAAAATACGCGAAATTCAATGAAGGATCGTCTTCGAAAGGCGCGCGGCGTTCAGCGCCGAATTTATCGCGTACGATGATCCGGTACCTGACTACCGTGCGGTTTGATTGGGCTGGAATAATGGCTGTGAAGTAGTCGTCCCCGGCGGTGTTATCACCGCGAATGCCGTCATCGAGCATTTCAATTTGTTGCCAGTTTTCGGAGTATTCGGGATTCGATTCCGGGTTACGGGAAGGATTCGCCTGGAGCTCGGATGGTGTCAGCGGGATGTAGGAAGGGATGAACCCGCCCGGCGGGAGCAACTGGTACTCGAGTGTGACGGATTCGACGCCTTCCGGATCGGTTACTTTCGCCGTTATTCGGCATGTGTTATCCGAGCCGGGGCGCTCGGGATTGTGATTGACCTGTCGAATGTTCGGCGCCGCTTTGAAGGAATAGACGGCGTTCCGCCGGCCGGGCGACGGCCGGGGCAGGGAGTTAGACTCGGCTGCTTCCTTCAACTCGAGGTCGAACGAGAGATCGCTGCTGTCTATGTCGGTATTAAGTACTTGTACGGCCAAAACATTCCGGCCGGGAACGAGGAATTCCCAGGCGTTCATGATCCGGATGTTTTCCCATTCGCGCTCGTGATGAGCGGCGCCGGTGACGTCGTCGAATCGTTTTTCGCCGCTGGAAACGTGTCGTCTCAAGACCTCTTTGCCGTTTATCCATATAATTGCGCCGTCATCCACGTAAAGCCGGAGGTCTAGGGTGGAAGGGACTGCATTTGAGTCTGTCAAAAACGTATGACGCAGGTACGCGGTTGTGTAATTACCGGGCATATCACCAAGGACAGTGCGGTCATCGTTGTCACCGTAACCAACCGGCGTTTCGATGGTGCGCCAGGTGTCGTCTTCGACGAATTCCGGTTTTGTCCACGAGTATAGAGTGGTTGAAGGTTCGTTTGTGCCCTTTCGCAGACGCCATGTGTCGTCGGATTCTGATATAAATACTTCGGGCTGCTGGATTGTATCGGGGATTTTCGTCTTCCACGAGCTGCCGAGATTGTTATCGAGCCGGGGATGTATCAGTTCCATTGAGCCGCCTTCGCCGTTTGCGGCGATCGGCCAGGGGAATACGGAACGGTAATCTACTGCGTCCACGCTATTCCGGGTCGCGTCATAGAGTTGTACGTTCTCGCCCTCGTTATTCAATTTGCCTTCCCATGGGCCGAGCGCGCTGATTTCGTGCTTGCTCATGATGGTCTCGGGGGATTGCGATATAACCAAGTATCCACCTGGTGGTATGATGCTGCCTTCGGGAAAAATGTAGTGGATAGCGCCGTCGAAGCTCCATCCCGAGAGGTCGACGGCGGTTCCGCGAGTGTTATACAGCTCGATAAATTCCGCCGGGACTGTGTTCAGCTCGGGATTGTAATGGATTTCATTGATTATGATACCCGGTTTGTCGTCGTTGACCGATAACGAGAAATACTTGTCCAACGTCATACCGAGTTGATCGGAGGCGCGGATTTTGAAGGATAACACTTTGCCGGGATCGCCTGTGAATTCCTGCGTGGTTCGTATCTCGCCGTTCACAATATCCAGTGGCGGCGGGGCTGCGCCTTCAATGGGGAGGATTTCGAAGGTGTGAATGTCGGTTATGTTTGGGTCTATTGCCCGGACGAGCGCGACGGTCTCGTTTTTATCCAGCCTCGGTAAGATGGCCGAGGTGCTCATGATAATATCAGTCGGCGCCGTCGGCGCGGGAATTATCCGGAGGACAACAGCGGCCGGCGCAGACTCGGTGTGGCCGTCGTTCACGGTGAATTCGAAGGAATCATTGCCTGTGTAGTCGGTGTCCGGCACATACTGAAGGTTGGGCGGTGTGCCGTGCAGTTGTCCGTGCGCGGGTGGAGAATGTATGGAATATGTTAATGGTTCTTTGTTGGGATCGGCGCCTGTGAGTTCGATCGTTACCGATTCGTTCTGGGTGGTTTGAATTGATTGCGGATCGGCTATCGGCTTGCCCGGGTTTACAGTGACGGTGACATGCGCCGAGTTTGTTTGGTTGTTGCCTATTCCGAATAAGGTGAAGGTCGTGTTTGTTTCCAGGGCCAATTCCAATTCGCCCCGGGGCGTTTGCACGTGTCCGAAACCAGGCTCGAGGATTAGGGACGCGCAGTTCGTCGTGTTCCATGAAAGCCGTATATTGTCGCCGAGGAATATTTCTTTTGGTTCGGCCTCGAATAATCTTATAAACGGTGAATTCCCGACTATGTATTTTTGCGTTAATTCTGCAATGACATCCCTTGCCTCGTTTTCCGTGAGTGCCTTGGCGTAAAACCGCGCCTCGGCTATATAGCCGCTGAAGCGCTTGCCGGCTTCACCGGTGTGGATGCCGCCGAATGAGAATCCCGCATCGCTCCTGGGCAGGGTAGATGCCCCACGTTGGGAGACGGCTGACATCTCATCGACGATGAGCTTTTGTTCTCCGTTGCCCCACATGACCGCCGTGGCATGGAAATGTCCGTCAACCAATGAGCCGGACTTGGTGTAGTATGTCGATGTGTCACTGCTCCCAGTTCCGAAGCCGAGTTGACCGGATTCGTCGATGACTACACCCCAGTCTTCGGTGAAGCCCGGCTGTTCCGCATCGATTATGCCGGTTTTCCCCCACCATTGCACTGAGCGGTCTACGCCCGGCTCGGTGGCTCGGAAGACCAGGATAATCGAAAAGTTAGTATGCCCCGCTACGGGACTTTGTGCCGCTGTCAGGAGGTCTCCGGCGAAGTATACGGCCGGCTTGCCCGTGGGGGTGGCGTGTGTAACCAACACCGGTTGCTCACCGGCGGCGCCTTGGGCCGGGCGACCTTCCATGCTGAGCCACGTGCCGACGCTGTCGCCGTCGTTAAGTTCCGATAGATTGGATGCTTCCCACTTGTCTAGGATCGCGATATCGGCCTTTATCGCCGCAGCCGTTGCCGAAAAAAAAGCCGTCGCAATAACGACACTGCAAAGGCTACGAATTATAAAAGCAATGACAGACGCGATTCGGTAATCTAAATGATACATGAATATATATTCAAATCGTTAATATAAAAATTAATCCGGCTCATTTGCACAAGCCGGATTGTTATGTAAGCGCCGCTTTATGTGAAGGCTTAACTCTTGATGCCGAGATAATAAACAAATCAGGGCCGGTTGCGATTAAAAGAGTTTAGTTCTCACCCTGCCAACGAATTTCCATATGTGGTTGATTATCGTTATTCCATCGCTTTCGCCACTGAATGTTTCCGGGGTCTACAACGTCCGAGCGCAACGCTGAATCCGCATGCCCGTCGGCGAACATAATGTTACATCGCCCGCCGTGACGATCCGAAGGCCATTGATCGGATTCCTTGGGGTCTACGTTCCCGTCCCACGAGTAATCTGATAGACTGTCAGCCAGCATGATCATATCAGCCGGCATCTTAATCCTGCTCGCCGATAACTCGGGTTGTGCCGGCGGGTTTATGTCGCCACCCAGACCCAGTTGCTCGTTGATGTTCCTGGTCGGATTCCTGAGCCCCCAGTCGTTGTAACCGTAACTGAAGCCGACGCCGTCAGAGGAGGCTTCCAGCCAGTTCGGGCGGCGTTCAGTGATGGATGGATTATACTCGGGGTCCCATTTGAACTCGGGCTTGTTGGCGGGACACCAGAATGCCGCGCGGTTTGAATCCATCTGACTGAGGATGCGTACCGGCCAAACATAATAAAATTCAGGTACCTTGATGCATCCCGGGTACTTGTTCCATTGATTAACATACATCATGGTGCCTATGCCTATTTGCTTGAGGTTGTTCAGGCACGCGGTTTGCAAGGCTTTCTGTTTGGCCTTGGCAAGCGCGGGAAGCAACATGCCGGCTAAAACGGCGATAATCGCAATTACTACAAGCAATTCAATGAGTGTAAATGCCTTAACGGCGCTTGTATTTCGGAAACTTCCGGATATGAATCGCCTCCGGTAGACTTCTGTCGGCTTCCTGCGTGTTTGCTTGATCAAATATGCTTCGGCTTTCATGAGCGCTCCGATATAAATTTCAACTTTCTAGGATTTCTTTAATATAGCACGTTTAGCTCAAATATATAAAGGATGTTTCAGATCAATCTTTGTTGATTTTCGGTCAGCCGAAATAGTCTGGAACAGGCGGTTGGAATGAATAATCCAAACGAAATCGGGATCGAAATCATGATGGAAAAATCATGGCTTTCGGACACGAAAGAGTCGACGTTTACCGTGTGTCCTTTGCTTAAGCAGTGTGTGTTTGGGGTTTTGGATTTAAATTAAATGCTAAGAATGACGGGCTGGAGCCGTCGCATGATTTCATTTTTTCGAATAAAATGCGGATAGAGTCGAAAAATGATCAATGTCATTCGTGGGCAATCGGCCCAATGTATGAGGTGGCGATAACAATATCGTCGAACCGGACTTGGTTATGGGTGGCCTGGTTTTTGACGTCGTTTTGGAGTCCTGCGTTTTCGGTTACATAGAATAAAAGCCAAAAGAAGTTAATCTTGAGATCGGAATCTTTACGCCAGAGAAATCCTTCGAACGGTTCACCGTCGGCGTCGGTTAGATCAAAGCCCATTCCCGTCCACTTCGTTCTCGGTGATCCTTTGTGGATGTGCATGGCAAGTTTGCCGTCCAGCCAAAGCGCGAGTTCGCCGTCGCGTGTGTTCGGACTCGAATTGCACTTCAGCATTACTTCCACACACTGCCATTTTCCTCGAGGGACGACCGCCGGTTGTGCCGGACCCAGGCCGTTGCCCCAATATCGTCCGTCCGCGGATATCTTCATTTCAGGCCAGTAAGCATAAAAATTCCAGACACCCGGTGCTGCGAATTCGCCGTGCTCTCCAAAGGGTTCGATCCCCACTGTGAAACGCTCATCGCCTCTTGGACGTTCGCCGGCACCGCCTTGTGGATATGTAGTCGCGGGACGGTATCCGCCGAGATGCACAAAATGATGGATATATCCGGGGTTTTCCGGAAACCGTACATAAAACCTGGCGAAAACGCAGTCTACTTCTTCGGGAAGAACCTTGTAAAGGTGTCCGCCGGTGTTTTCTCCAAGTGTCGAAGTCATTTTAAGCGACCGACGGCCGCTTGTTTCCCTCGAAACATTCTTCGAAAACGTAATTACCGAGCCTTCACTGTTGCTTATGTTATCCCATTTTTTATCCAACGATTGTAAGGAAGCCCCTTCGAAGTCTTCATGGAAAAGCACCTCGGGTGCCTTCTCGATTCCTTTATCACCCGGAAATGCTGTGGCAATAGGATTGCGACGGCGTTGTTCAAGCGCCCGTTGATATTTAAATGTGTTTGTCCGCCGGTGTTCGAGAAACCAGTCATATAGCGCCGGGTTATCATAGGTTTGTGTCCATGCATCGTGTCCGGCCTCAGGATATACCGTGAGTTTGACCTCTTTGCACCCGAATTCCTTAAGCGCATCAACCATCCTTTGTGATTCGGATAATGGGACAACGTTGTCTTTTTTGCCGTGAAACGCCCAAACGGGAAGTGAACGAACAGCTCGGGCCTTGCCTTCTCCGAAGCCATGGATTGGAAACGGACTGCCGCCGCCGCAAATGGGCGCCATCGCCGCGAATCGCCAAGGATAACGTAACCCCAACTCCCAGGCGCCGAATCCACCCATGCTAAGCCCGGTCAGGTAAACACGCTCTTTATCAACTCGATACGTCTGTTCAATCTCGTCCAGGAGCGTAATCAATGAATCACTAGACCACCATTGTCCCTCCGGGCATTGCGGCGAAACAACGATAAATGGAAAGTTAGGTTTGTCCCCCACGATTTTCGGGGGGCCATGCTTTGCAACAAGCCAAGGATCATCCCCGCGTTCGCCGATACCGTGCAAAAAGAAAATGAGCGGCCAAGTATTGTCCTCGGATTCCGCATAACCCTGCGGCAGGGAAAGAAGATAATCCCCCTCGTAAACCACTTCGGATTGAATCCTATATTCTATCGCTTCCTGGTTCTGTTGCTTGGATATGACTTCCGATGCCTCCGGATTTAGGCTTACGCAACTTGTTAATCCCATGGTTACGCCGATTAATGTTGCTATGATGATGCTTCGCATAATGCTTTTCTTATGATGCGGTTTAAATTAGTTGTCAAGTGAGCTTGAGCTTTGGTAAATCCTGTGAATCAATCGTGCCTACCGGATAATGTTGGTCGTTCACGACGATCAAATCATCGATGTTACGCTCATTGAAAATCCTCAAGGCCTCCGCCGCAAGCGAGTCGGCACGGATGCAAATGGGCCGCGAAGTCATTACCTCTGAAAGCGGTAGCGACAACGCCGTTGTTCCCTTGGTAATATGACGCCGTAAATCACCATCGGTAAATACGCCGACAAGCCGCCCTTCCTTGTTCGTGACACATACGCAACCCGATTTCGTACGGGTCATTTCCAATAACGCGTCTTTTACGGATATATCTGCATTCGCAATGGCGTAGCGTTTGCCCGTTCGCATTATATCCCGTACCCGCAACAACAATGTCTTACCGATGGAACCGGAAGGATGAAGCCGTGCAAAATCCTTTTTCGTGAAACCCCGTCCGGAAAGGACGGCCATGGCAAGTGCATCGCCCAGCGCCAGCATAACAGTCGTGCTCGCAGTAGGTGCCAGATTAAACGGGCATGCCTCACGGGAAATGCCCACGTTCAATACAATATCGCTTGCCTCCGCGAGCGCTGAATTTCCGTTGCCGGTCATGCCTATTATCTTAACATTAAACCTTTTAATGACGGGTAAAAGACGAAGTATCTCCTCGGATTCACCGGAATAGCTCAATGCCAGTATCGCATCCCCGTCGATGATTATCCCCAGATCGCCATGTAATGCGTCCGTACTGTTCAGTACAACGCTCGGAGTGCCCGTGCTGGTGAACGTGGCGGATATCTTCCTACCGATAAGCCCGGATTTACCTACGCCGACAACAACCAGTTTTGCCTTGTTGTTAACAACCGATACTATCGTGTCAACCGCCTTGGAAAAACCGGGATCAATTCGATCTCGCAGCTGCTCAAGTGCGGCTATCTCGATATCCAGAACTTCCTTACACCTTTCAATATAATCCATCACTCAGATATTGACCTGTTATCTTGAATAATTCAATCTTGAAAACGAGTGTTATTAATATCAATATTTAAATATAATATACATTTGTATTATTGTAATATATTATGAGGAAGTGGAACACTGATCGATTTTCTTAATCTGACGAAATTCCCAGCGCCGGCAAATGAACAGTTTGTTTGACGAACAAATCGCTTTTTACTATAAAGATTACTAATGTCCGGTCAAAGGAAAATTCGGAGTAATCTGGTAATTGATCCAGGATTGACTGATATGCGATTACAAGAAGCACTGGGCGAATCAGAAACTTTCCTAAACTTCCAGGAACGGCTTTCGAGGGTGTCTAAGGTGGATAGACCGGTGTTAATCATCGGTGAACGGGGTACTGGTAAGGAATTAGCGGCAAGAAAACTGCACTACTTATCCCAAAGATGGCAGGGGCCGCTTGTCGCACTAAATTGTTCCGCTCTCGCGCCTTCGTTGATCGAAGACGAGTTGTTTGGTCACGAACAAGGTGCCTTTACCGGTGCAACACAAATCAGAAGAGGGCGATTCGAGGCCGCTCACGAGGGAACCCTGCTCTTGGATGAAATCGGAAATATTCCAATGGAAGTCCAAGAAAAAATCCTTCGTGTCGTTGAATACGGCGAATTTGAACGGGTCGGAAGCTCAAACTCAATCCGTGTCGATGTACGCATAATAGGCGCTACGAATGCCGATATTCCTATGTTGGTCGAGCAAAACCGATTTAAAGCCGATCTCCTGGATAGACTCGCCTTTGAAGTCCTACGCATTCCTCCGTTGAGAGAAAGACACGGAGACATAATGCTGCTGGCAAGACATTTTGCCGCGCGGATGTCTTCCGAGCTTAAAAAACCGGAACCGCCCGAATTTGACGAATCTGCGATATCGGATTTAGAGCGATTTCCATGGCCGGGCAATGTCCGAGAGCTTAAAAATGTCGTAGAAAGAGCGGTTTATTTAAATGATTCAATCATAATATCTTCCATTGAATTCGATCCGTTTGAACGGGTTTTAGACGCTGAAAATATCGGTCATACAATCCCTAATGCGAAGTTTGATAAACAACAATCATCCGATGTTTGGCTTTTGGGCGAAGACAACCTTCCCAATGCCGTGAAAAAGTTGGAGATAGACACATTATGGAAATCACTTCAGAAATCGCACTTTCATCAAAGTGAGGCGGCAAAACTCCTCGGCATTAGTTATGATCAGTTCCGCGCGCTGTTAAAAAAGTACAAGTCAGAGATCAAAAGAATTCAGGGTCAGTCTTAAATAGCGGATTTTGATCCTTTCCCGCAGCAATTGCTGATGAATCAAAACATTTAGAATATATGGATGGTTAACATGTCATCGAAAAAAAAAGAATGTTAATCAATTAATAAAATTCTCAGTTAATGAAAAAATTATATCAGAATGTTACAGAGGCACTTATGAAATTGATCGAGTGTAAATGCTGGAAAACAGTGAGCAAGGACATCTGTTTGTTGACTATGATAGTAACGTCCCTTTTAGGCGTGATGTTGCATGCCAAGGAGCCGATACAGACTCCTAAATCAACGCCGATTATCGGCGAACTCGACGCTTTTCTACTCGACTCCTTATATAATTACAACGAACCGGACGCAGGATTGGCGGGTATAATAGATAATGCCAAGTTCAAGGCGATTATTGAGAAAAACGATCTCAGACTTTTTGGGGGACCCATCTTAGGCGCTGTTACTGATCAAAGTGCACGTCTTTGGATTCGAACACCCGGATCGGCGATGGTGCAAGCGAGAGTATGGCCGGACGCCGCTGTAGATCAACCCGTTGAGGTAATCAAAACAGACAAGGTTAAGACCGGCGCGGATGCGGATTTCACTGCATTGATGGATGTTAAAGGCTTGGAACCAAGCACGGCGTACCATTATGATATTCTTGTAAATGGCAAGCAGATTCAAAGGCCTGAGCGCAGACGATTTAGGACGTTTCCGGCAAAACATCAGAAGGCGAAGTTTAGCGTGGGTTTCGGCGGAGGTGCGCGGTATATACCGGAGAATGAACGGATTTGGGATACTATCGCCTCGTTTGATCCGTTGGCATTCTTGTTTCTCGGCGATAATGTTTATATAGATAATCCGGAGTTTCGTAACAGACAGCGAGTACACTATTACCGGCGTCAGATGCGGCCGGAATTCAGGCGCATGACGGGGACAACGGCAATTTACGCTATTTGGGATGATCATGATTTTGGAAAGAACGACTGTGCGGGTGGACTGAATCCGTTCAAGCCCGAGTGGAAGCCACGTGTTTGGCGTGTGTTTAAACAAAACTGGAATAACCCGTATTACGGTGGAGGTGAAGAACAACCGGGTTGCTGGTTCGATTTTTCCATCGGCGATGTCGACTTTTTCATGACTGATGGACGCTACTACAGGGCGTTTGAAGAAGGTACTATGCTTGGCTCGGCTCAAAAACAATGGCTTTTTGATAAACTCAAGACTTCAACCGCCACTTTCAAGGTAATCGCTTCAGGTACGTTATGGACGAAGCATGCCGACAAGGGGGGCGCAGATTCGTGGTGGGGCGTAAGGAGGGAGAGAGAGGAGATATTATCTTTGATCGATCGTGAGAAAATCGACGGCGTAATATTGTTGTCGGCCGATCGTCATAGAACGGATGTTTATAAAATCGAACGCCCCGCCGGCTATGACATCTTTGAATTCGAAACTTCGAAATTGACAAACAACCATACGCATCCGACGAAAGATGAAGCCTTGTTCTCGTATAACAAAGGTAATTCCTTCGGTTTGTTAACATTCGATTTAACAGCTGATGATCCCGAGGTGTCATTTCGTTGTATTACAGCCGAAGGTGATACGGTCTACGAATTGACACTCAAACATAGCCGGTTGCAGGTGGAATCTGTCCTTACATTAAATATGTATTTATTTTAATAAAATCTTATTTCTAATCATTTATATCATTCAGCCTGTTGACATAAAACAAATATCATTTAATATATCTCTAAACATTAACTGACTATGTAAAGGCATCAACAGATGAGGACACCAAGGATCAAGGCAAGGGCAGAGGCGGCGGTATACCACTGCATCAACAGGGTAGTGGGAGGAGAGTGGCTGCTTGAGAAGGATGAGAAGGAGGTATTCCGGAAGATGATGTGGCGGCAGCTGG
>JAIPKD010000082.1 GCA_021733835.1 Verrucomicrobiota bacterium | reverse complement strand
AAAAAAGGTTAAGCATGTGCCCCGAGCCGCCGGGCGCCGAGCGTTTGACGTCGCGCCCGGAGGGTTTTTGTGAGACGGCGAACACGCGCCATTGTCCGGCCGGCGCCGACCACTGGAGTTGTCCATCCTTCCGGACGGCATCGGTCAGATCAATGGAAGCATTTGCTTCGGAGAACGCGACCAGTGCCTGGAGTGAATCGGCATCCAATTTCCGCTCGAGCCGTCCGGTGTCGTCCGGCTTGAGAATACGTACTACGACGGAAGCATTGGCGTCGTTATCGCTTACGTTCGGCCCGCCGAAGCACCAGCCCGTGCCGGTAGTCATATCGACACCGAGGCCGAGTCTGTCCGCTTCGCTGGTCGTGTGCGCGAGCATGTTCATCCATTTGGGACTCAGGTATTTGATGAACATGTCCTCGTAGCCTTTGACGCCGTAGATAGGTATTATATGCACGCCGCCGAGGCCGGCTTGTTTAAAGAGCTGCAGCTGGCGGGTGATATTTTTTTCGTCTACGGCGCTTCCGGGCCACCACCAGTAAGTCCATGGACGCATTGTGTTGGGGGGACTCGACCAAGCATCGCGGGTGAATGAAATATATGACTGCTCCGTCGGCGCGGATTTTTGGGGTGCATCCGCCTGCGTGGGTATGACGCCGGCGATTATGAAAACCAATAAGTTTAATTGTATTAATTTCATAACGGATTCGGTTTCAGCTGGTTTTATTTTAACAAGATAATCATAAAAAACAATTCAAGCTTACGGCCACGAAATAGTTCTGTTGATCCTTGTGATCAATCGAACCGGCCCGAGCAGCCCCGAGATGAGCGGTTCTGATTCGCCGGTAAACTTGCGTATATTCGTTTTTGTAAACCGCTCCGTTTTGGGCAAAAGAGAATCGCCTATTATGCGGTTCGGCCATAGGTTGGCCACTCGAATCTTCAGGCGGTTTTTTCCGGGCTTGGCGGCGTTTGAGACATCAATCAAGAACGGCGGTTTCCAGAGTGTTCCGATCTTGTTTCCGTTTAAGGAGACCTCGGCAAATTCATGGACTGCGCCCAGATTCAAGAGCAGCTGATTATCCCGGGAAACCAGTTCACGCGGGAGCTCGATTGTTTTCGTGTAGACTGCGATTCCGGAAAAGAACTTGATTCCGGGGTCTTTGAATTCCGTCCACGACTTGAGTTTGCCGAGTACAACCGAATCAGGTGCGCCCCGGTTCTCTGGAAAATCGAGTGTCCAGTTGCCGGTGACTTCAACTTCGCTGGGCGCTGCGGGCACGTGTATTGATTTGGACTCGCCGGTGCTGAGTTTAATCGAATAATCACCCGACGCGGCTGCGCGGAGTGCTATGGTGTTTTTTTGTGTATAAAAGAAATCGGCATTTGGAGTCGCGCTGCTCCCTTTGGTTATTGGAAACAGCGGTTTTCCATTTTGCTCGACTTGGACGATATGCTTTGCGGCCGGTTCTTCGAAAACGACAAAAACCGACCCGAAAGGATCGAGCTGAAGTGGAATTGTAGTTTGGCCTGCTGCTGTGGATTTGAAGACTGGCAGGCGCCTGGTTTCGCCTGTATCGGGGAACCATAGCGCCGGTGTTTTGTCGGCGACCCTGAATGTGCATTGCGCGAACACGCCTGTATCACGGCGGTTCGAGATAAAGTAAATATCCGCGTCACCGGCGCGGCGATGTATGTAATCCAGTTCCGCTTTGTTGTCATAGGCCTTGTATTCAAAGTCCGGGAGCACGCCGTCGGAGAGAAGGAACTCGCGTGTTGAACGTGTGTTTACGACGCGACCCTTGCCGAAGGCGTGGGCCTTTTGAGCTTGTGTGGTATGAGGGCCGAATAGTGCGTCTGCGAGCTGTTTGAATTTGGAATCATCCGCCGGATTTGGGCCGAGTCCGAGCGGCAGCGCCGGCTTCGAGCCGACGACCGTTGCGCCGTTTTTGACGAGTGCCGCGATTTTTTTGAATGCGGAGTGTGAGATGGCGTACCTACTATTCGGCAGGACGAGTGCCCGGTATTGAATTCCGCCGGGCAGTGTCAGCCGGCCGTTTTCAACATCCAATCTTGTAAGCAGCGCTTCCTCGTTTATTACATCGTAACCGAAGCCTGGAAGTATGTTTGCCGGATCGTCGGTCTTGAGCTGGACGAAGTTCGGCACCTGGCTGCCGTAGAAGTAACAGGCGTCGGCGATGAAATGCCCCTGCTGCAGCATGTACTGGCAGCGGTTGATATATGCGATGAATGCGTCCGACAATTCCCACCAGGTGATGTTCGGATTGAAATGGGTGCCGGCGAAGTATTCTTGTCCGGGCAACCCCATTTCCTTCGGCGAGCATGTGAATGTGTGCCAGACGAGGCGATTGAGGCCTTCGCAGGCCGCACGGTCGAAGGCGGGCTTGAGGTGTTTCCATGGTACCTCCTCCCATTGCGGCCCGATGCTTGTAAACCCTTCTGCGGCGACGAATCTTCTGTTGTATATATGCGCGGCGGACGCGGCTTGTTTGGTGAAGAACCGGTCTTCGTCGCGGACACGATGTGTTTTAGCGCGCGCCCAGAATTCCATCATCGGGAAATCGCTCACGCCCAGGCATTGGAGCGCGTCGATCGGCGCGCCGTGCGGGCCGCCGGATTCCGGATGGATTCCCATGTCATGATTCCCCGCCAATTCGAGCATTACTCGGTAATGATTATCGACTATTAAATCGCCTATTGTTCGCCTGAAATCGTTTAAAAACCTGTTACTTATCCGGCGATCGTCCACGATCTTGCCCGTGATCACGGGGAGGTATGGGAGAATCTCATAGCCTCGACGTCTCTTGAATTCTTCGGTGAACTCCTTGCTCCAGTTGATTCCACCGAGCTCCCAGCTGTCGGTGTACGCGTATTTGAGAGTGCTGCCCGTCAAGGATGGCGATACCGATTGAAGGATTGGTTCCACTACTTGATCCCAGTATTTGCGTAGCGCGCGGTCGTCGAGATAGTCGATGGCGAGACCGTTCCATGTCTCGCTCGAGGTTGAGACTTCTGCGCCTGTGATGGTATAACCAAACCTGAAGACAGTCCATCCACCTTCGGGCACGTCCCATTTCAGCCGTCCTTCTGTGTCCGTATATTCCGTCAGGTTGATCATATCCTCGGAATGCAGTTCCGCTTTACTTGATACGGGCGTTATTCCCGAGACCAGTGGCGAGGTATCGGGGCATGACCAACCGTATTCTTTGCTTGCGGTTTTATAGTCCAGCAGCTCGATCGGACGCGGCTTGATTGATTTGCCGATTACGTCGCCGTTGACATCGATCAGTTGCAGTTCGGCGACTTGTACATTACGCGGCGCATCCGGATGTCTGGGATCGAATGCCTTTAGGAAGACGATGCGAAAGCGGCTCGATGTTACATTGTTAAGTTCCAATTCGGAAGTTTTGCCGGGGCTGACTGAAGATTTCTCGATAATATTGAAATTATCGGAAGAGCCGGGCACTGATATTGCAAACTCTGCGGGGCCGTAGTCTGAGCGTCCCGTTAATAAAATACGCCGGACTTCGCGAGGTTCTTTAAGGTTGATTTGAAGCCACTCGGGCGATGATTGATTAGGGCCTTCACCCGGCACTTTCCCGCCGGAAACCCAGTAGGTACCGGGATCACCGTCGAACGCCAGGTTCGGCGGAAATTCGTTTTGACTCGAACTGGCCGAGATTTCGTCGACGAATCCCGTTTTCTCGGGTTTTGTTTCCGGATATGCAATGACGGCGACGTCGCGGTAGAAGTCATTGTTTGAATTCGGCTGCGGCAGTATGTCATTGAAATGCGTCGGGCCTTTTAAACGCGTGGTCGACCAAGTGAGTTTCTTTGCGGCATCCTGAGGTTTCACAAGCGGTCCGCCGAGATTCCATCCGCTCTGAATATTCAGGCTCAAGGTAATGCCCAGCCTGGATGCTTCGTTAACCGCATGCTTGAAAAGCTCACGCCATTCGGCGCTGCCGTAGACCGGGCCCTGCGGCACCTGTTTATGGCCGCGTTGATCTGCGCCGCCCGCGTCACAGACGATAGCGCCGCCGAAGCCTTTGTTTTTCATGCCCTCCAAGTCGCGGGTGATGGCGTCCTTGGTCACATTCCCATTCAGCCACCACCAGTATGCCCGCGCGCGGGATTCTTCCGGCGGAGACTTAAAACCTTCGAGCAAGGTGCCGGAACCATGCGAGGCGCAAATGACAATGGCTGATGTTACTATAAACGAAATGAAGGCCTTGAATTTCATAATAATCGTATGTTGAGTTTTATTTCATCATGATACCTCATACAGAAAGAGAATAACAGCCGAGAGAATCAGGAGCATTGCAAGCCATAGCGCGATGGCGATGCGAATGGACTTTTTAGCGTGTTCGGCCTTCCACCATTTTCGTGGATGTATTTTTTGAGCGAAAAAGGTAACCACGCCCGCCAGGTTTACGCAGGTGATATTTATCAGGAGCAGTGCAAGAGAGTTAAGCGCGAGTTGGAGGTTGAGTGAACCGGCGAGGAGTCCTGTAACGACAAGCGGCGGGAGGAGAGCTACGGCTACCATGACGCCTATAACAGCGGTTGGGATGCCGGTGGTAAAAGCCAGTGCGCCGGCCGTGCCGGCCGAGAGCGCCAGGACGATGTCACCGATACTCACATGCGTCCGGGAAATAATAGCCGGTACGTCCAGCGGCACCGTAAAGAGTGCGCCGATGGTTATCGAGAGTATACCGGCAATCAATATACCGGTGAGCAGGGTCTTGATCGAACGGCGCGCCAGTTTCCAATCGCCGAGGGTCGACGCCAGCGAGAGCGAAACATTCGGCCCGAGCAACGGCGCTATTACCATGGCGCCGATTATAATGGCCGTGTCATTTCTGATTAAGCCGAAGGTGGCGACCAGTGTTGAGAGCGCTACTGTAACGGTAAAGGTCCATGACAGCCTGGAACCGCCTGCGATATCCTCGTATAATTCTTCGCGGCTGATGCGGCCGGGGGTGACCGTCCGGTTGATTTCGTTTTCTTTGGACGCCGCCGTGGGTTGCGCTCGTGGTTCTTGTGGTTTGGGTATAGTTGCTTCCACCGGCAACAGGATTAAGCGGAATCCGGTATGCGTACCGAAACGGGAGGTAATGATATCCGAGGCCGGTTCGGTGTGTTCTGAAGATATGAGGGTATGGGTGAGTGCGCGTCCTTCATGTACGTCTGAATTCCAGATATCGAAAACCTCGTGTTCCTCGAGGATTTCGGATAGCGCCGGCAAATCTCCGGCCGGTACAATGATCAGCATTAAGCGTAAGGGCATAGCAGAATTCTGGTGCTGATAAACATCGGCTTTATACTACAGGGGAGGAACGCGGATGTTCAATCGTATTCGTCGGGGTGCGTACGAAGTTATGCTGTACGTGTTGCATGGAGAATCGGTTTAAATGATACGTTGCACGCACTATGCGTGGTATCATTCGTCGAGTACACTGCGGACTTGGCGGAGGAGTGTATCCGAGGCGTAAGGTTTTTGGAGTAAAGATATTCCGTCATCGATGATAAAATTAGTGTGTATTGCATTAGTCGAGTAACCGCTGGTGAAGATGACGCGGGTTTCCGGATTAAGGTGCTTGATGGTTTCGTGTACTAGTTTACCGCTTAATTTGGGCATAATGACGTCGAGCAGCGCAAGTTCGATTTCGGGGGCGTGCGCTTTGAACAGGTTAACCGCTTCCTGGCCGTCCCTTGCTGTAATGACCTTATACCCGGCTGATGCGAGGACGCGGGCGGCGAGGTCGCGCACGATTTTTTCGTCTTCGGCGACGAGTATAGTTTCGTTACCGCCGACGATGGCGCCGGGGATGCTCTTGCCCACTTCTACGGCCCTGCGTGTTATCAGCGGGATATAGATTTTGAACATGGTACCTTTGCCGGGTTCACTATAGACATGGATCATGCCTTCATGCTGTTTGATAATGCCGTAGACGGAGGAGAGCCCCAGGCCGGTGCCTTCGCCGATTTCTTTTGTTGTAAAGAACGGTTCGAAGGCTTGTGCCATTGTATCTTCATCCATTCCAATACCTGTATCGGTGAAACTGATCAGGACGTAGCGGCCGGCCTTGGCCCAGGGGTGGGACTTGCAGTATTCGCCGTTTATAAGGACGTTCTCGGTTTCAATGGTGATTGTGCCGCCCTCGGGCATGGCGTCACGGGCGTTTATGCAAAGATTGATTATTGCCGTTTCTATTTGGGCTGGGTCTACATGGATAAAACCGATATTGTGTCCGGGTATGAAGTCTACATCTATATATTCGCCGATAGTGCGCCTGATTATTTTTAGGAGGTTCATGATCAGGTTGTTGGGGTCTACGTCCTTTGGTTGAATGACTTGTCTGCGGCTGAAGGCGAGTAATTGGCGTGTGAGCGAGGCGGCTTTTTCGGCGGCGTTCAGAATTTCCTTGAGTGGTTTAAGATTCCGGTCGTCGTCGGGGACGTTGTCGAGGGTAATTTCGGAGAAACCGATTATTATTTGGAGCAGGTTGTTGAAGTCATGGGCGATGCCGCCTGCGAGCTGGCCGACCACCTCCATTTGCTGTGCATGTTTTAGTTGGGTCTGGAGTTTCCTGCGTTCTTCTTCTTCGCGTTTTGATTTGATGAATTTCCATACGCTGTCGACCATGATGGCTGTTTCTTTCAGATCATCCTCGTCGTATGGGGTTGGTTTATTGCCTACGCTGCAGATAGCGATGACCGAGTTGCCTTCGATGACGGGGACGCTTAGGTGTCGGACAAGTTGAAGGTGTCCCTTCGGCAGTTCGCAGCGGTTGGCGTTGTTTAGATAATTATTTTGCATTACAGGCCTTTTGAACCGGGCGCAATCCGCCCAGGCGCCGGCGTCGGGGATGGCGAGAATCTTATCTGTTTCGGCGGTACAGAATTGTCTAACATTCTGAGACCAATTACAGTCTTCGGGATACATCCTATTATTACGAATGAAATTGAAGAATCCTATTGAGCTTCCCGTTAGTCTGATTATTTCTTCGAGCGCGTGTTCTAGAAGCTCTTTTTCGTCGGCGAATTCGATCCGGCTCAGTTCGAAGAGGGAACGAAAACGTTCTTTATGGAGGATGAGTTCTTCTTCGTTTTGCTTTCGTTCCGTGATATCCATAGCGGTGAAGGTGACCCCTTTGTCCAGGTTATCGGGATCGATCGGCGCGGAGCTGAGGAGTATGTCGATTATCCTACCGTCTTTGCGCTTCCATTTAGTTTCGATGGCGCCGATGCCGTAATTGTTAATTTGGTCGTACTTGACGGTGCCGACGCGTTCGAATTCATCTTGGTCGGGGTAAAGGATGCGCGCGGATTGATCCAAAAGTTCGCGGGGTTCATACCCGGTTGTTTTGCACAATGTTTCGTTTACGCGGCTGATTATACGGTTATGTACCACGCCGATGCCGATAGGCGATGCTTTGAATATGCTTTGTAGGTCTTTCCGGCTTTTAATGAGTTCTTCAATAGCGGTTTTTCTGTCTGTAATATCCAGGATATAACCGTCGAGGTAAAGTACCTCGCCTGTTTTGGAATACTGGCCTATGCCGTGTTCGAGCACCCATTTACGCCGGCCGTCTTCCGTTGTAATCCGATATTCGATATCGAAAGGTTGTCTATTCTCGACGGCCGACATAACGATATGCTTGTTATAAGCCTTGTCATCGGGGTGCATTAGGTCGAAGAATGCGAGTTTCTTGTCGTATATGATGTCTTCAGGAGAGTATCCGGTAAGCCCTTTACATCCGCGGCTGAGGAAAACCATCGTCCAATTGTTGTGGTGAATTTTCGCGCGGTAGACCATGCCGGGTAAGTTATCCATGAGTGTAGTTAACTTGTATTCGATCTCGTGCAGTTCGGACTCGGCGCGTTTTTTGCCGGTAATATCCTCGATTATAGTTATTATCCCTGTAGGCTGATTCTTTTCGTCTTTAATGGCCGAGGCGTATACATTAATGAAAATCGGTGATCCATCTTTTTTGATACGTTCAAGTTCTATGCCGGTCAGGTGTTCTCCGTTTAAAATACGTTTTCGAAGGAGTACATGTTCGGCGTCGTGTTTTTCGTCGACGAAAGGCAATGGTTTGCCGATAACCTCTTCTCCTTTCCATCCGAAGATTTTTTCGGCGGATTTGTTCCAAGAGGAGACCAGTCCTTGAGGGTCAAGTGAAATAATGCCGAGTGGTGAGTCGTTTATGATCGAGCTAAAGAACTTGTTGGTTCTGTTGATGGTAGCCTCGATTTCAAATCTTTCGATTTCGGCGGCGGCTCTGGACGCGAAGATTTTAAGGATATCTTCGTATGGTGTCCGGTTTTCCAGGGGGCGTCTAAATAGAATCGCGAGGACTCCCAAGACCTTACCCGAGGGCGAGCGGAGTTGGACGCCGGCATAAGACTCGATGTTTTGTTCCTGGAGGAACCTGGATTTTGGAAATAAGTCTTTCACATGGTCGGGGTATTCTTGAAAGCCGTTGCGAAGGACTTCTTGGCAAGGTGTGTCTTCAGTGCAGAACGTGAAGTCACCTGCAGGTTGCCCGTCTATAAAGGTACAAAGAGTCTGTAAAATACGATTGTCCTCTGATGGTATCCTGGCGGCTATGACAATATCGGCTTTTACTACGGACGCCAAGCCGCTGGTCAGCGCCGAAAAGAAGTCCAGCCCCGTTTTTGAAATGGTCGATTCGTACAGGTTTTGCGCTGTTTGTCTGATATCCTTTTTACTGGATATATTATAAGCGGTTGTAAGCAACAGGTTGCGGCCTAACCATTCAAAAAACTTGGTATTGATTTCGACGTCGAGTTCCGTACCGTCCCTTCGAATAAATTTGGTCTCAAAACTGTAAAAGCCCTCTTGCCCGATGCGTGCGAGCGTTTCACGTGTTCTTTCCTCGTTTGCGTCCGGATCGATATCGATGATTCGCATGCCGACGAGGTCTTCGCGATCGTATAGGAGGAGGCGCGACGCTTCATTGTTGACCTCGATTAAGCGCCCGTCCGTATCGTGCAGGAAAACGGCCGCGCCGATGTTGTCGAATAATGAGGCGAATTGCGCGTGTAGTCCATGACCTGGCTTTTGTTGTTGTGATTGCGCCGGTCTACTTTGTTTAGTTCGGAACAACCACTCCAATAATCGTCGGATATTTCCCGTAACAGCGTTATCTCCGGCGGCCTTGTGCGGGGGTATGTGTGCGCTGTTTGATCGACTTTCGCCGAGGCCGTACACCGTTGAATGGCGCATGATGATTTGTTGCGCGTGTAATAGTGGCACGCCGGCCATATCGTATTGGCTTAAGATCGTGACACCTTCTATTCCGGCAACCTGTTCGAGCACATCTTCCACTGTGTTAACCGCTTCCATGCCGGACGCGGCTTGTTGGATGCCATCGAAGTCGGCCAATATCCCGGTCTTGGCCGGTGGTGTGAGTTGATTATGCTTCAGCGAGTTAATAATAGTTGATTTGATGTGCTCGCCGAGCGGTTGTTCGTCGGAATTGAAGAGTCTGCGGGGTGAAAGGCAAAGCGGACTGTTTTCCGTTATGTTAACATTATTATTGTTGGAAATGAGGGTGGCGTGTTCTTTAAGGCTGGATATGAACTCCTTATTTCCGATAAAAAGACATCCGCCGTTTTCATCTTGGAATTTGGACAAGAAGGCGAGGGCGGTATCGCAGCGCTCGGCCGACGTCTGATAAAAGTGGCAGGCGTTGTCTCCGTCGGCGGCGGGAGTGAATGAATCATTAGAGGTCTCCGAATTTTGCGAACTGTTATTCATAGGATATCCTCGCCGAATTTAGATAATACATTGACATAATTGAATTAGTAAAACCGCTTAAACAAATAGTCAAAGCTTCATATTCTGTAAGGCCCTGTGTTTAAGACTGTTCACTCCGATTTTTTTAAACGAATCTGGTTATATAGTCAATCACCGGATTTTTAAGCCGCGGTGAATACATATTTCCGCGAAGCGGTTAATACACTCCCGGCTCGATATTTAACGCCGAGGGGAAATTTCGCCGTTAGCAACTTGTTATCGGCACTTTAGTCGTTAAAGTTAAGGATTAGGGTGTTAATGACGATATAATTAAGTCGGGCATGGGGTTGGTGGCGGCGGATGTTTTTATAATTCTTAATCCATTGTACGGCCTACGTGATGTCCAAAAAACGCTGGTTTTAATTTGTGTTTTGGATTAGTCTTTTTCTATAGAAAGATATAATAAGTAGAAGGGTGTAGAAATGGAGTCTGCACGGTTTGTGTATGGAGAAGATATTGGTTATTGATGATGAGGAAGCGTTGCGTGAGATGGTTGTCTCAGCGCTGACGCACCGTGGTTATGAGGTTTTTGCCGCTGAAAACGGTGAGGAAGGATTCAAGCTTGCGCGCGAGCATCTGCCCGACCTGATTTTGAGCGATATCATGATGTCGCGGATGGACGGGTATACCACACTGGCGGCGCTGAGGAAGGATCCGACTACGGCGGCGATTCCCTTAATCATGATGACCGGATATCCCAATCAGGCCGGGATGCGCCACTGTATGGACTTGGGCGCTGATGATTACCTGGCCAAGCCTTTTACGGTGCATGAGCTTTTTGCGTCCTTGGATGCCCGATTAAAAAAGCAGCGGGCGGTAAAAGAGCAGGCGGAGAAAAAGTTGTCCGAATTGAGAGCGAACATAAGTTTGGCATTACCGCATGAGCTGAGGACGCCTCTGACGGGGATTCTCGGATATGCGGAGATATTGATGACCGAAGGATTGTCGGTATCGCCTGAAGAACTGAGAGAGTTTGGGAAAGCGATTTACAGTTCCGCGGAGCGTCTTCACCGATTGATCGAGAATTTTCTGATACACGCTCAGATCGAATTGTTATTAACGGATACGGAGAAGGTGGAGTTAATGCAGATGAGCCGTTCGGAGCAGACGTCTGAAACGGTGCGCTCCTGTGCCTTGGAGAAGGCGCGGGCTTACGAGAGGGAGGATGATTTGGCGATGCAATTTGAAGAGGGCCCGGCGGCGATTCATGACGAGTACTTGAAAAAGATCACGTTTGAGCTTATCGACAATGCGTTCAAGTTTTCCGAGTCAGGGACTCCGGTAAAGGTGCATACGTCTTTTGATGAGGACACATTCATATTGATGGTTCAGGATGAAGGGCGAGGGATGACGATGGAGCAGATACAGAGTGTGGGTGCGTACATGCAATTCGAGCGCAAGATACATGAGCAACAGGGCTCGGGCCTGGGGCTGTCACTTGCGAAGCGCCTGACGGAGTTGCATAACGGCGAATTACAGATACAGAGCAAGCCGAATGAAGGGACGACTATGCTGGTAAAGATTCCGGTGTGTCCGGCAGCCGCTGGTTAAGATCATGTGAAGAAGCTCCTTTGTTTTTGTGAGATCGGGAGCTTGAGTCTTTCCATTACCATCAGCATGTCTTCCCAGACCATGCGCTTTGTTTGGATACTGTTGTTTCGAAGCACGTAGGCGGGGTGAAAGGTCGGCATGACGGGGGTGCCGTTGAATTCGAGGAAATGCCCGCGTTCTTTTGTAATTGCCACTTTCCTTTGGAAGAGTCCTTCCATTGCGGTTGCGCCCAGGGTGACAATGACCCTGGGTTTGATAATTTCTATTTGTCTGAGCAGGAACGGGAGACATTGTTTCATTTCATCGGCGGTGGGTTTTCGGTTTCCGAACTCGACACCGGGCGTGTCCGGTCTGCATTTCAGTATATTTCCGATGAAGACTTTGTCCCGTGACAGTCCCATTGTCTCGATGATTTTGGTGAGGAGCGTTCCCGCGCGTCCTACGAACGGTTCACCTGCGCGGTCTTCATCGTTGCCCGGCGCTTCGCCTACGAACATCAGCGGCGAGTAGATATCGCCGATTCCGA
>JAIPKD010000081.1 GCA_021733835.1 Verrucomicrobiota bacterium | reverse complement strand
GTCTCGGCGTGGACGAACGCGCGGTTGTCCTAGTCGGCGGCAGCACGCATGCGGGAGAGGGGGAAGTGCTTGCCGGTATCTACAAGCGGTTGAAGCAAAGGTTTCCTGAACTGTTCCTGGTGCTCGTGCCCAGGCATTTCGAGAGGGGCAGGGAAGTGGGCCGGGTATTGACCGGAAAAGGCGTGAATTTCGTCTACAGAAGCGAAGTCACTTCCAATACAAAGCATCCGCCGGGCGCGGTTGAATGTTTATTGGTGAACAGCACCGGTGAGCTAAGGTATTTTTACGAGGTTGCCGATATCATCTTCGTGGGCAAAAGCCTGAGGGGCAAAGGTGGACAGAACCCGATCGAGCCGGGCATGGCCGCCAAGCCGATCGTTTTCGGTCCACACATGCAAAATTTCAAGACCGTGGCGGCGGATTTTGTTAATAACAACGGCGCAATACAGGTCCGGGACGAATCCGAACTCGAGGAGGCGCTGAAGCGCTTGATCTCGAATCCGGAACGCCGCGCCGAGATGGGGAAAATGGCCGTGGAAGTCGTTAGAAAAAACAGGGGTTCCGTCGAAAGAACAGTTAGGATGATCGTCGAGAGACTTGAAAAAAAATAGGTTTGCGCCCTTGAGCTAGCTGTGGAACAGGTTTAGACTATCCCCGATTTGACGGGTGTGCGGCCTGCCGGGGAAATGAGTTTATTTATATCCGGTTTGTCCGGTAACCCTGAGGCGCTTGACGTCTTAATCGAGGTCGTTTACGCTGACGACATATTTTAAAGAGTACTTATAATGCAGAATTTTTTGGTCCCAATGGTAGTGGAGCAGACGGGCCGCGGAGAACGCGGATACGATATTTATTCCCGTCTGTTGGTTGATAGAATCGTGTTTCTGGGAACGCCTGTCGATGACATGGTGGCGAACCTCGTCATCGCCCAGCTCCTGTTCCTTCAGATGTCCGATCCGAAGAAGGATGTGCACCTTTATATCAATTCCCCCGGGGGCAGTGTTACCGCCGGGCTCGCCATTTACGACACGATGCAGTTCTTGACGTGTGATATCAACACGTACTGCATCGGCCAGGCGGCGAGCATGGGCGCCGTATTGCTTGCGGGCGGAACGAAAGGCAAGAGGTTTTCGTTGCCGCACTCGAACATAATGATTCACCAGATACTCGGCGGCGCGGAAGGCGCAGCAAGCGACGTCGAGATTCGCGTTAATTTCATGTTGCGCCTCAAGAAACGGTTGAACCAGATATTGTCAAAGCATACCGGGCGCACCCCCGAACAGGTCGAGAAGGATTGCGACCGCGATTATTTTATGACCTCAAAAGAGGCAAAGGAATACGGTCTCGTCGATGAAGTGGTCGAGTCACGTAAGGAACCGGGCGAGAGCGAAAAATCGGGAAACAGTAAATCCTCGCGGTAATTCGACGGCCGCGCCCGGGGAATCCATGTAGCCGAACAGCTGGTGGTTCTCCGAAACCGCGCAGCGGCGGAGATGATATAAACCGAAGATCGGCGTTTATACATAGATTAAATGGCTGGAAAGACGAAAACAACAACGACCCAGTGCAGTTTCTGCGGTAAACCCTATACCGAGGTCAAGAAGCTCATCGCCGGACCGGGCGTATATATATGCGATACATGTGTCCTGTTATGTAAAGACGTCCTGGCTAAGGAAGGGCTGATCGAGTCGCAGAAGCGTGCGCCCGGCGCTATTCCTAGGCCTTCCGATATTAAGCGGGAACTAGATAAGACATGCGTAGGCCAGGAACATGCGAAGAAGACACTCGCCGTAGCGGTTCATAATCATTATAAGCGGCTTACACAAGGTGAGGCCGAAGATGATACCTGCGCTGAAAGCGATGCAAGGGAGGTTCACCGGGATGTAGAGATCGAAAAGAGTAATATCTTGTTACTTGGGCCGACCGGCTCGGGCAAAACCCTGCTCGCCAGATCACTTGCCAGGATACTCGATGTGCCCTTCGCCATAGCCGATGCCACGACGTTGACCGAAGCCGGCTATGTCGGCGAGGACGTCGAGAATATCGTCCTTCGTCTCCTTCAGAATGCCGATTACGATGTCGGCCGCGCGCAGATAGGCATCGTTTACATTGACGAGATCGATAAGATATCACGCAAGACCGAAAACGTTTCGATAACCCGTGATGTTTCCGGCGAAGGCGTACAGCAGGCGTTGCTGAAAATGCTTGAGGGCACCATTTGCAGTGTTCCGCCGCAGGGCGGACGCAAGCATCCGCAGCAGGAATACGTCAAGGTTGATACGACCAACATCCTGTTCATTTGCGGCGGCGCGTTTATCGGCATCGATAAAATTATCCACCGCAGACTCGGCAACCGCGTAATGGGCTTCGGCGCGCCCAATGACGAATCCGTTTTCAACAGTGAACACGGCGGCAGCATTCTCCACTTCGTCGAGCCCGAAGATTTTCTGGCGTACGGATTCATACCCGAATTTATCGGGCGCCTCTCGATGATAACCGTTCTTGATGAATTGACCGAGGAGCAGTTGGTGGAAGTTCTTTTGAATACCAAAAATGCGCCGGTTAAACAGTTTATCAAATTATTTGCGATGGAAGGTATCGACCTCAAGTTCACGCAGGATGCATTGCATGCGCTTGCGGCGCAAGCGATGAAGAAAGGTACCGGCGCGCGCGCATTGAGAGGATTACTCGAGAGGCTGATGCTGGACTTGATGTACGAAGTGCCGGGCGAACGCGATGTTAAATCCATAACCATAACCGGCCCATGCGTTAGAGGTGAAAAAGCGCCCATTATCCGGCGCAGCCAGGGCCAGGCAGCCGCCTGATGAAAGAGGAATCAAATACCGGCATGTTCGGAATGCGGAATACTCCCGCCACCGCCACCGCCGAAGGCGAGCAGGTATCCGCCGAAACCGGCGCCGTGGGAAGTCCGCTCGCCAACCGCCATATTGCGCGTCATATAAACGGGATTCCGCGCTCGGGTATCAGGGACTTCTTCGATATTGTTCAAAGCAAACCGAATGTAATATCGCTCGGCGTCGGCGAGCCGGACTTCGTCACACCGTGGCATATCCGCGAGGCCGCCATTTACGCGCTTGAGCGGGGCAAGACGAGTTATACGTCGAACCTCGGATTACCGAAGCTCCGTGAGGCATTGAGCGAATACGTCCTCGAGAATTTCGGCGTCGCCTACGATTCGTCGAACCAGATACTCATTACGGTCGGCGTCAGCGAGGCGCTTGATATAGCCTTACGCGCCGTCATTAATCCCGGCGACGAAGTCATTTACCACGAACCGTGTTACGTGAGCTACTCGCCGAGCATTGTTATGGCCCACGGCGTAGCCAGGCCCGTAGCCTGCACCGCGGAGAATGAGTTTAGCGTCACCGCCGAGGCAATCGAACAAGCCGTTACACCTAAGAGCAAGGTGCTCGTGTTGAACTTTCCGACCAATCCGACCGGTGGGACGATGACCGGCGTGGAGCTCGAAAAGATCGCGGCGATCGCCAAAAAACACGATTTATTGATCATCACCGACGAGGTATACTCGGAGCTTACATTTGAAGGCGAGCACACGAGCATTGCCGCCTTGGACGGTATGCGTGAGCGCACCGTCTTCCTCCACGGCTTTTCCAAGGCCTTTGCCATGACCGGATTTCGGATCGGTTATGCCTGCGGCCCCGCCGAGATAATCGAGGCCATGATGCGTATTCATCAATATTCCATGCTCTGCGCAAGTATAGTCAGTCAGGAGGCGGCGTACGAGGCGGTAAAGTACGGCTCGCCGGATACGGCGGAGATGCGCGATCAATATGGAATACGGCGCAATCTCATCGTCAAGGCATTAAACGAAATGGGCCTTTCATGTCATTTACCCAGGGGTTCGTTCTATGCCTTTCCGAATGTGACCTCAACGGGATTGAGCTCCAAAGAGTTCGCAATCCGGCTCTTGGAACAAGAAAACGTTGCCTGCGTCCCCGGCTCCGCCTTCGGCGCAAGCGGCGAAGGTTTCCTTCGCTGTTGTTTCGCCACCGCACTCGATAAAATCGAATCCGCTATGGAACGAATGAACCATTTTGTGAATTCGCGGTTGGATTGAGAGATTTTGAGATAATTTATTATCCCGTGAACGTGAACGGGAACGAAAACGTGAACGTGGGATAGGGGATAAAAACGTATACGTACACATACACGTAAATCCTACTTGTTGGGATAATCCAAATCGAAATCGAAATCGGGATCGCTATCGGGATCGGAGAGATATGGCGCTTGGACACGAGAGACTGGATGTCTATCGTCTTTCGATAGGCTACGTTGCATGGGTTTACGAGAAGGCCGACAGCCTGAACGGAGTCCATCGGCCCGCACGGGATCAATGGCTACGGGCCAGTCAGTCGATACCGCTGAATATCGCTGAAGGGAACGGCAAGACGGCTGAGTCTGATCGAAGGCGTTACTTCGAAATCTCTCGTGGCTCCGCGCTTGAGTGTGCGGCGATTCAAGATGTGCTGGTTTTCGGCAAGGCGCTGGACAAGATGGAAAGCCGTAAGCGAAAGGATGAACTCGACCGGATGGCCGCGATGCTCAGCCGTCTCGGCGGCAGAGGCTATCAAGTTCGAGAGGATCAAGCGGCCTACAGCGTCGATTTCGATCCCGATAGCGATTTCGATCCCGAAGAAAGAGAATCCCAACAAACGGATGCGCTGGACGCTCATTCATCGCGCCAGTGATCCTCAGCGTTATTGGTTTCGGTCAACGAACGGGCGGGGTTATGGATTGGTCGTTTCCGCCTCTCATAAATGATGCCACAGGCGGTTCCGGCAGGTATTTATTATTTAATTTTCCGTCTTCATCGATAAACTCTTTACGCCATTCTAGATAGCGGCTGATCGCGGTCTCGAATTCTTGTCTCGATGCGAGGTTGGCGGTCAATTTTCTGAATTCCTTGGAAGGCCCGAACAGACGCGCATACCACGGGGTTATCTTCCTGAACATCCGGCAAGCGCTTGTTTCGCCGAACACCTCGATCAACAAGTCAAGATGCCGACGCATGAAGTCGATAATGTCGTTTATCGACGGCCCCGGGGGGAGAACGCCGGTTTCCAGAAATCTTTCCGTCTGATAAAAAATCCATGGATTATAAAAAGCGCCTCTGCCGATGGCTACTCCGGCGCAGCCGGTTTCATCCATCATGGTTTTGGCCGCGGCGGGTGATACCACATCGCCGTTGCCGATGACCGGGATGCCGCTGACGGCGTTCACGGTGTTTCGTATACCGGACAGGTCGACATCGCCGCCGAAGCCCTGGTCCCGTGTGCGCCCGTGTACCGTCAATGCCGAGATGCCGGCGTCCTCGAGCGCCTTTGCCAGCTCAGGGGCGATAACTTGCTCGCGATCCCATCCAAGGCGCATCTTGACCGTAACTGGGATATTAACCGCATCCACCACCGCCGCCGCCATGCGCGCGGATTTTTTCACGTCGAGCATCATCGCGCAGCCCGCACCTACTTTGCATACCTTCCGTACCGGGCAGCCCATATTTATATCGATTACCGGGCAGCCCATTGATTCCATTAGGATCGCCGCATCGCGTATTACCTCTTTGACCGCGCCGAACAACTGAACCGCCAATGGCTGGTCTTGCGGTGAAGTTTCGATTAATTTGAACGCTTTCGGATTCCGCTCGAGAACCGATCTTGCGTTCACTAGGTCGGTCGTTGCAAGCCCGAGACCGCCCAGCCGCCTCAGCGCAAGACGAAACGGCAGGTTCGTATATCCCGCAATGGGTGACAGGCTTAAATTGGATTCTATCTCGAGACCGCCGATTTGCATGGCGCGCAAATATACATGGCGCTGATCCCTAAGACAATATTCTATTCTGCGAGCTGTCTATGTTCTATTTGGCGTTATTTCTCGGGGATTATACGCGAAAAAGCCGGAAAAGTTCGAAATTCGCACTTTTTCCCTGTGTAAGGCCGGAAATCGGTATTTCCGGCGGTTTTTAGTTGAAAATAACCGATCACCACGTTTAAATAATCTTGGTATTACATTACGTTTCCTGAAGGGATACAAAAAAATGAGTTCGGATCGTTTTTTTTGTTGCATATACGAGTTGAATCGGTTCAAATTAAGACGATCCCAACATAAAAAATGAGTAAATTAAAAACAGACAACCAGGAAAAGCTCAAAGGGCGTAAGCCGGACGCAGGCGGGTGTCTGTGTCGCGGGGCTTCCATGGTTGTGTGTGCAAAATCAGAGGACTGATTATGCGAACCATGCACCTAAAGATCATATCTTTAGCCCTGGTTGCAGGGCTTCTAGGTATGTGTCAATCTCAGGCAGGTTGGGCAGTAAGATATGTTTACGATGGCCTGACTGGGACTGCGATTACCAACCTCACCGAAGGAACAAATGAATTCGGTGAGGTGATGTTTCCTGACGGATATACAACCTCCGAAATCCTTCCAGAGCTATATAACGTCAGGGATTTTAGTACTATAGTCAATTCTGCAGAGCCTAATGATTATGGCAGCTTTATACCCGCGTATATCCAGGCGCCGCAGACGGGCGAATATACGTTTTGGGTTAGGAGCGACGATTCTTCGCAGCTTTGGCTGAGTACGGACGCGAATCCGGACAATAAGCAATTGATTGCTTCCGTGCCGGATAATGAATGGTCCCCGGAATGGGATTCATTCACCGAGCAGAAGTCCGCGCCGATCACTCTTCAAAAGGGTGATGTCTACTATGTGGAAATACTTCATAAAGAAGGCGCCGGCGGTGACTTTGTGGAAGTCGGCTGGCAATTACCGGACGGAACGCTTCAGCGGCCGATGCCGATCGATTATGTCCAGCCTTCCATCTCACCGCTTTGGGATGATTTTATGGGGGTTTACACTGACCCGTCAATAGTAGACGGCCCTTATGCGGAACCTTCGTCATCTGTTGAAGAAGGTGATTTGGTGACGTTGTACGCGGATTTCTATGCGTCACAACCGGCCACTTACCAGTGGTATAAGAATGGCGCTCCGATATCCGGTGCGACATTGTGCTCGTACACGTTCCAAGCCGGACTCGAGCATGACGGAAATTCGTACACGGTAAAGGTCACAAACGCCAACGGACAGTCGGTGGAGAGTACTTGGGATGTCTTTTTGACGGTGTTCGCCGATACTGTTCCGCCCCGGATTGATAGCGCCTCCTGCACGGTCAACCCTTACGAAGTCACACTCGTGTTCAATGAGCGTTTGAACGAAGCAGAGGCGACTAATCCGAATAATTATACGCTGGACCCTGCGGTGGCGAATTTCACCGAAGCCAGGTTGCTCCAGGATGATAGGACGGTTGTCCTAACAGCAGATCAAATGCTGCAACCGGACAATGTTTACACGGTTAACGTATCGGGAGTACATGACTTGGCGTCTTCACCCAACGAGGTTTCAAACGATCCGCCGACGAAGTTCTCGATTACCGACGGGATGATCCAGTATTTCTATTATTGGAATCTCAGTGGTACATCAACGAATGACATCCTCGATAGCGTCCGTTATCAAAACGAGGACTACGACGAGGCGCATTTCGCCACGAGCATGATGATGCCTTGGGAAGTCGCCGATAACTACATCGGCCAGATCAAGGGCTATGTCACACCGCCCGAAAGTGGTGATTACACGTTCGGTATGTACGGCGACGACGGATGTTTGCTGTACCTCAG
Source organism: Verrucomicrobiota bacterium (assembly GCA_021733835.1). Classification (GTDB taxonomy): domain Bacteria; phylum Verrucomicrobiota; class Verrucomicrobiia; order Limisphaerales; family JAIPKD01; genus JAIPKD01. Next base: position 4,343 of record JAIPKD010000081.1, on the reverse strand, counting down.
TACCGACGAAGACCCGGCCAATAAGCAGTTGATCGCAGGATACGACGGATATGCCGGTGAAGGCGAATATGACAGTGCTAACACCGCCAACGATGGCACAGGCAAACAGGTATCCGATCCGATAGCGCTCGAGGCCGGTCAGCGGTATTACATCGAAGCGCTGGTCAAGGAAGGCGGCGGCGGTGACGGTATCGGCGTTGCCTGGACCGGCCCCGGCGTGCAAGGCTCCTTCGACGATGGAACTATCCCGGGACAATACCTGTCGGTGTTGAAGACCTTTGGCGAGGTCACAATCGAGAAAGACCTGCCGGCGGAGGTTAATGCGACGGAGCTGCGTCCCGCGACGATCGGATTCGAGAATGATCCGTTCGACGGGAAGGTGCCGTACAGCGTGCATTGGTACAGCAACGACGTGCCCACCGGCGTCAGCGGAAACAGCTACACGATCGATCGTGTGCTGCCGAGCTATGACGGCGACCAATACTATGCCGTAGTAACCAATTACTTCAGCGCGGCGACCAGTCAGGTCGTGACGTTGAACGTTGACTACGACACGGAACCGCCGCAGGTAGACAGCGCCGGCAGCCTTGTTAAGAATAACGTAGCTGTTGTATTCGACGAGCCGATCGGATTCGCGCAGAATTCGAACTTCACGTTGTACGATTCGGAAACCAACGAGGTAACGATCAACAGCGTGAGTCTCGGCGGCGAGATCAACGGACGCAGCATTGTGAACCTGAGTACTCCGCTGCTCGAAACCGGTGAAGAATACACCGTTGTGACCAGGGATATTAAGGACGCGGCGCTGGACCCGAACACCATGACCGAGCCGTCAACGAACTCGTTCACACCGTTTAACTTCGACGGATATCAGCGGATCAATAACAGCCAGAACTGGACCGCTATCGCCGAGGGCAATCAGATAACGATGACCGCCGGCGGCGCTGATATCTGGAATAACGCTGATGAGTTCGTTTATGTCTATAAGGAAATGACCGGTGACTTCGATGTGGCAATGCGCTGCATCGAGCTTGAAAACGCAAACGACTGGTCGAAGCTCGGCCTGATGATGCGGCAATCGACGGATGCGGGTAGTATCCATCGGTTCAATTGCGTCACACCGCCCGAAGGTGCGAATAACTTCTACTGCACCCAGGCGCGTGATACGGCCGGTGGCGGTTCGACTAGTAATGACTCGGACAGGCCGGCGGCGACGTTCCCGAATAGTTGGATGCGTCTCCAGAAGGCCGGCGATATGGTGTACTTCTACAAGAGCGAGGACGGCGAGAACTGGGAGTTGTACGGATGGCAGTCAAGAGAGGCTGCGGCATTCACGGAACCGTTCCTGGTCGGTATCGCGTTTACCAGCCATAACACCGGTGCAACATCATCGGCGATTGTCGATAACCTCCAGGAGATACCGATGCTGCCTGCAGAGATAGTCACACCGCCGCAAAGCCAGACGGTGAGCGCAGGTTTGCGTGCGACATTTACCGTTGAGGCAATCGGGTCGACACCGATGTCCTACCAGTGGAAGGTGGACGGAGCCGATATTCCGGGCGCGACGAACGCCACGTACACCACCCCGGGACTCCTGTATCCGGGAGACGATGCTTCGCAGTACAGCGTGGTAGTCGAGAGCGCGTACGGTGACCCTGTTGAAAGCGATGTGGCCGTCCTGACCGTTACCGAGGACGCGGCTAGTCCGACGATCTATTCGGTCGCCGGTAATGAGCAGTACAATCAGGTTACGGTTACATTCGACGAGTGGGTGGACGAAACCACCGCGATCAATATGGCGAACTACAGCTTCGACAAGGGGCTGACCATAAATAGCGCAACGATCGTGAACAATACTAACGTTGTTCTCGAGACATCGCCGCAGACAGCCGGTGAGGTCTATACCGTTACAGTAAATGGTGTAGAGGACATCAACAGCAATGCGATCGAGCCGGACTCGACGGCGCAGTTCACCGCTTACATATTAAGCGGCGGCTTCATGAAGCTCGAGCGGTTCTACTCCGATGCGAATAATTCCATTGGAGGTGGTATTGATTCGCTGACGGGCAGCGCGAAGTATACGGCGGATAACCCGGACGAAGTCCTGACGACGTCGTACTTCGGCGCGCCGCGTGATATCACCGATAACTTCGGACAGCGCGTGACCGGATATCTGGTCCCGCCGGTCAGCGGTGATTATACGTTCCACATCGCGTCCGACGACGATTCGCGGTTGTTCATCAGCGATGATGACAGCCCGGCGAACCTCGGAGAATCGATCTGCGGCGTTACCGGATGGACAGGATACGCCGATTGGGACGGTGCTGAAGGAGGCGGCAATCAGGCCTCCGATCCGATCACCCTCACAGGTGGCGAACAGTACTACGTCATGGCGATTAATTCGGACGGTGGCGGCGGTGACGGTGTCGAAGTCGGCTGGGAATACTCCGGCTCCGACGGCATCGAAATCATCGGCAGTGAGTACATTGGATTGCGTATTAACCAAGACCAGTCCGTGATAACCATCACAGATCAGCCGCAAGACCTGACCGTGACCGAGAATCGTCCAGCGGTGTTCGAAATCGGTGCAACCGGAACGTTCGAGTACGGCGATCCCACTCCGAGCTACCAATGGCAGCGGGACGGCGCTGATATACCAGGCGCCACCTCGTCGACGTACGAGATTCCGCTTGCGAGCATGGACGATAACGGCGTAGTGTTCACATGCGACGTCTCCGTACCCGGAGCGACGGTTACAAGTGACGCGGCCACATTGACGGTCGAAGAAGATGCCGCAGTACCGGAAGCGGTCAAGGTCGGCGCGCTTAGCGATGGATCGATAGGCGTCCTCTTTAATGAGAAGATGGACGTGGCTAGCGCCGAGAACGTTGACAATTACTTGGTCAACGGCGAGGCGGTCGAATCCGCGACGCTGAACCCGCACGGTCAGATGCTGGTATCACTGACCACCACGCAGGAGCTGGCCGATACGGTTACGGTCACGATAAACAATGTGATCGACATGGCCGGTAATCCTGTCGCCGACACAGAGCTCGATGGTACGATCGTTGATATGACGACGCTCGTAATCGGTAATACGAACACCAACGGTGTGATGATCGATCCGATCGAACCCGGCGCGGCGTATCCGTTTGACATGACGGACATCCGTGTCGAGGCCGGCGGAAGTGACATCTGGACACCGGACGACGCGTTCAGATTCGTGTACACGAAGGTGAGCGGCGACGTCGATATGGTGGTTCAGGTGACGAGCCTCGATCCCGCCCAAGAATGGGCCAAGGCCGGCCTGATGGTGCGTGAGTCGCTGTATGACGGCAGCCGTCATATAAGCGCGGCAGTGACGCCTGAAGGCCTGTGCAGAACCGGAGCGGATGGAACCGACGTGTACCAGACGTTATGGCGACCGGATACCGACAGTGACAGCTCGTCTATAAGCAACGACGACGTACAGTATCCGAACGGTTGGATACGGTTTACACGTGAGGGCGACACGTTCACATCGTTCCGCAGCACCAACGGTGTCGACTGGACGCAATATGACCAGAGAGACATGGTGTTCACGAACGACGTGTTTGTCGGTCTTGCGGTGACGTCGCATTATAACGACACCAACAACCCGCCGGATACGATCTGGACGACGTTGGCCGAGTTCAAGAACTTGAGCATCACCGAGGGCGCGGCAGGCCCGGCGCCTGAGCTGACGGTGGTTACCGCCGACGGCCAGGTGACGGTATCCTGGGACGCCGCAGCCGGCGAAGGCTACACGCTTGAAGCAACCGACAGCCTCGAGACGCCTGACTGGCAGGCGGTTGAGGCGACCGTTGAGACAGCAGACGGCGTGAGCCAGGTGACTATCCCGGCCGATAAGGCCAGAGAGTTCTACCGGCTCGTGAAGTAGGTGATGCGTTGGTAATTAACAACTGACGTAGGCGCAGAGGCCGGAGCGAATAATCGCTCCGTCCTTTTTTTTATAGTTAATTCCGGATTCGAACTTTACGGAGCGCGGCTGTGTTTGAAGGATCAGCCGCAGCGGCTGCGAATGCGAGACCTTTATCCGAATATCAGGGTGCCCCGTTTTTTAAACTACCGACGGAGCGCGGCTGTGTCCGCAAGGACCAGCCGCAGCGGCTGCGAATGCGAGACCTTTATCCGAATATCAGGGTGCCCCGTTTTTCCAAACAGCCGACGGAGCGCGGCTGTGTCCGAAGGACCAGCCGCAGCGGCTGCGAATGCGAGACCTTTATCCGAATATCAGGGTGCCCCGTTTTTTAAACTACCGACGGAGCGCGGCTGTGTCCGCAAGGACCAGCCGCAGCGGCTGC
>JAIPKD010000018.1 GCA_021733835.1 Verrucomicrobiota bacterium | reverse complement strand
AAGTCCCTTTAGGGACGTAATATTTCCTCATTCTGGAAGGCGCAGACGTTTAGTAATCGAATAAAATCGTGGCATTCGAGGCCGCTGCGGCTGATCCTTCGGACACAGCCGCGCTCCGATGGATTGAACGCTACTGTGCGTATCAAGGACGGTTTATTCTGATATGTCGCTATTTATTAGCTTTTTAAGCAGTTTATCACCAGCTCAAACGAATTGCGTCACACCCGGCATTGCCACCGGCGGTACCGATACCGGTTGATCCCAACTATAGCTCGGCGGTGACCAGTCCTTTTCCGAATTCACGGCTTCTTCCCAGGTTATGGTTTGACCGGTATAAGCGGACATCCTTCCGGCAATCGCCATCATCGTACTGTTCGCCATCCTGTCACCGTCATTTATCGGTTCACCCCGGCGTATGGATGCAAACAGCTTGTCATGCTCTGTTTGGTACATGTTGTTATAGTCGCCGTCGTACGACCAGGCGTTCTCACCTATGATACGATGGATTCTACGGAAACCTGTTACATCACAGACGCCTGTGCTTCCCATGATATGGTCGGAGTTATCATTCGAACAACCCGGCATCTGCCTGCAGAACAGGAAGGCGCGGGCATTGTTCGGGAACTCGTAAACGACCTCGAAGTGGTCGTAAATATGACCATACTTCGGCTCGTTTCGCACCTGGCGCCCGCCGTGTGCCATCACTTTGACGGGTGAAACATCGCCAAACGCCCATGCAATCTTATCCACGCTATGTACGGCTTGTTCGACAATATGATCGCCGGAGAGCCATGTAAAATAGTACCAATTCCGCATCTGCCATTGCATATCGCTCCAATCCGGTTTCCTGGGATGCACCCAAATCGGGCCGGTATTGTAAGTAGCGTAGACAGCGCGCACATCACCGATAGCACCGTCCAGGACGCGTCCGAATGCGGCGCGCTCGGCGTTGCTGTAACGCCAACAGAATCCCGCGACGAGCGAGAGGTTTTTCTTCTTCGACTCCGCCACTGCGGCGAGGACTTTCCTGTAGCCGGGCGCGTCGACAGCCATCGGTTTCTCACAGAAGATATGCTTGCCGGCCTTGACGGATTCTTCCAAATGCTGCGGCCTGAATCCGGGCGGCGTGGCCAGAATAACCACGTCGATATCCGACTCCAATACCTTCTTGAATGCATTGAAACCGACAAACCGGCGTTCCGGTGGCACGTCGACCTTGCCCGGATTATTCTTTTCAAGCCCACTTAAACTGCTCGTAAGCCTATCTTCGAAGGCATCGGCCATTGCGGTCAATTTAACATTTTTATCCGCTGCCAGGGCCTGCCCTGCCGCGCCGGTTCCGCGGCCGCCGCAGCCGATCAGTCCGACCTTTAATGTCTCCGAGGCCGGGATAGGTTCCGCGTTTAAAGTTTTCGTCGCAAATAATCCGCCGGCAACAGCAATGCCGGTGGTCTTAATAAATTCCCTGCGCGAGGTGAATTCCTGGATTTTCGATTTATGTTTCATAAGGCTTGGTTGAATATTAATGAAAAGGCATTCTCAGGCAAAACCGTGTTCTGGTCAAGCAACTGTCGCGTTCTAACTCAAATTCAGCACCTTCTGAATTACATTCGAAAATCTACCCAACCGCCCTCGAATATTGAATGTAATCGGTTGCACACCTTATTCATTACCGAAAAAATTGAAATACATCTAAAATCTTCATTATCTGCTTTGACTTAGAGCTATTATTCTGCTTAATAAGCGCTATAATAATTTAGACTTATAGGATGATGAAAGAAATCGGTATAGGCTTGATAGGTTGCGGCTCGATAGCCCTGGCAAATCATATCCCCGGTATCGGGTATACACGCCACGCTGTCGTGACAGCTCTGTGCGATTCGAGTCCGGAAGTCCTTCAGGCGGCAGTCAATAAAACAGGTATATCCAAAATATACTCCGATTTTACTGAGATGCTCGAAAACCGTGACGTGAACGCCGTCATAATCGCAACGCCTAACGTAACTCATGCGCCCATAGTCAAGGCGGCGATCGCCAACGGCAAACACGTCTTCTGCGAAAAACCGATCGGTTTGAATTATCCCGAAGCCGCTGAAATGGTCAAAGCCGCCGATCAGGCCGGCGTCAAACACATGACGGCGTTCACCTACAGGTTCACGCCGGCGATAAAATACATGCGGCGGCTGATCGAGTCCGGGTTCCTCGGTCAACCATACCATTTCCGCGCTCAAAGGTTTCAGGACTGGGGCACTCGAAGTCTGGGTTGGCGGCAGATGGCCGAGCTCGCAGGCTCGGGAGAGCTTGCGGATATGCTCTCGCACAGGATAGATTTCGCGCATTATCTGGTCGGTTCAATCCGGCAAGTAGTCGCGAGGCTCCGTAGATTCCTGGATAAACGCGGCGGCGCAGTCTCGGATGTCGACGACTGGGTCTCAATGATCATCGAATTCGAGTCCGGCGCCTCAGGCGTCCTTGAAAGCAGTAAACTATGCACGGGTACGGGCGAGGGACCGCAAAGCCGCGACTACTGCGAAATCAATGGCAGTGAAGGCTCACTCGCATACAGTACTCAAACTCCGCTCGAACTCCGGGCCGCGCAAAAAGGCGCCAATTCATTCGCGCGCATGCCTGTACCGGACGACCTGCTCAAACACCCGGCAAGCACACGGAATCCGCGTGACGGCGACCCATTGCTTACATTCCGATACGATCAGGACGCCGAATTCATCAATGCAATCATCGAAGACCGGCCATGCGTACCGTCTCTTATGGACGGCGCATTAGCTCAGGCGGTTATGGACGCGGCAATCATATCCTCGCGCGAAAGGCGATGGATGGAATTAAACTCATTAACTACGTCCAACCACTGAAACACGAGGTAAATATACAGAAGGATTTTTTAACATCATGACATTACAGACAGCCGTGATAACAGGCGGCGGCAGCGGCGTCGGCAGGGCTACGGCGCTTCTGCTTGCAAACCATAGATTCCGAGTCTTCGTCGCCGGCCGTACCGAATCGAAACTCATCGAAACACGCGAACTCCTGGAATCCGACCATGACCGCATCACACCTTTCGCATGTGATATATCTGATCAAATACAGGTTAATGCATTGGTCGAGTACGTCATTTCCCGTTCAGGACGAATCGACGCCCTGATCAACTCGGCGGGGACAAATGTCCCTGAACGTTCACTCTCCAAAATCAGCATCGAAGATTACCGGAAAACGCTTGAGACAAACCTCACAGGCGCGTTCCTATGCGCGCGCGATTTCCTGCCGCTTATGCGAAAACAGGGGTACGGCACGATCGTGAACATCAACTCGGACGCCGGAAAATCAGCAAACGCAAAGGCCGGCGCCGCATACGTCGCATCCAAGTTCGCGCTGGCCGGCCTCACTCAATCGATCAACGCCGAGGAACGCCGACACGGCATACGCGCTTGTTCTATTTTCCCAGGCGACATTAATACACCGTTGCTGGATAAACGCTCACGTCCTCCGTCCGACGAACAACGCGCCCGGATGCTCCAACCCGAGGACGTAGCCGAATGCGTCCGGCTGGCGATCACACTACCGCAAAACGCCGTGGTCGAAGAACTCCTCATCCGCCCACTTTAATCCCCGGTGGATACACCGACTGCTCATACGCGGGGAAGGCACATGAGCTTTATCTGAATCATCCGAATCCTAATGATAGAAACCGCAATCAAGGAACACCCAACCTTACAATCCTCTGACCTCTAATTCAAAACAGGCGTGACTCTTCACGGCTTTTGTGTCAGGTTTTTCCATATATGAAAAATGTGTGTTTATTACTTATTTCCGGGCTGCTCGCCCTGGCGACCACCGCCTGCCAAAAGCAGGAAACGCCCGAGCCGGATTCAGAGGCATCCATCACAAACAAACAGGAAACGCCGGTTCAGGATCAGCAAACCAATCAAACAAAACAAACAAACTCCATGACACAACCAAACCAAGAGACATCGGAATCCACAAACGAAGTGGCTATAATCGAAACCAATTACGGTGACATGATCGTCAGTTTCTGGCCGGAGTCGGCGCCTAATACAGTCGCCAATTTTAAAAAGCTGGCGCGCGACGGGTTCTACGACGGGACACTGTTCCATCGAATCATCGACGGCTTCATGATCCAGGGCGGTGATCCGCTCACGAAAGACCCGTCGAAGAAACAGATGTGGGGAACCGGCGACCCCGGCTATACGATTGACGCCGAATTCAACGAGAAGTCCCACCAGCTCGGCGTCATTTCCATGGCGCGCGGCGCAGACCCGAACTCGGCAGGTAGCCAGTTCTTTATCTGCCTCGGTGACGCAAGTAACTTGGACGGACAATACACCGCTTTCGGCGAATTAGTCGACGGCATCGATGTATTGCAAGAAATCGGTAATGTGCCGGTCACAACAAACGCACAAGGCAAAGAGAGCCTCCCTGAGGTCGAGGTTAAAGTCGAAAAAATCAGTATACACCCCGTCGAAACCATCCAAAACACCGAATAACCGGAGCAGCGCCGATGACCGAAGACCAAAACCCAAACCGGCCCGGCGATCCAAGAAAGGTACAGCCATGGGCGTCGGTCGGCTCCAAGACGATCGGGGATTACCGTATCTTTTCCATCCGCTCTGACTACAAAATCTCGCCGATCACGGGTGAACAGCACGATTTCTTCGTCATTGACACCACCGATTGGGTAAACGTGATCGCGGTCACACCCAATAACGAACTGGTGATGATCGAGCAATACCGGCACGGTTCAAACTCAATCGAACTCGAAATCCCCGGCGGCATGGTCGATGATGAAGACGAATCTCCGATGTCCGCCGGCCTACGCGAGCTTCGTGAGGAAACCGGATTCGAAGGCGATTCACCGCGGCTCCTAGGCTCGATCCTTCCGAACCCGGCCATCATGAACAATCGCAGCTACACGTTCCTGGTAAAAAACTGCAGGCACTTGCATCCGGTCGAATTCGACTATAGCGAAGACCTGGTTACGCATCTTGTCCCCATAACGGAGGTTCCCGGTTTGGTTATCTCAGGAAGAATCAAACATTCTATCGTCCTCAACGCCCTGTACTTTTTCGATCTCTATCAGCGCACCGGAATTACAATCAGTTCATGAACGGCTTAAAAAAACAAACAAAACAGAAAAATGAATAAGTCCGACATCGTATCACGAAGCGGCCGGTTCAAAGAGGAGATGGACAAGGACGTAACCGCCTTCACCGAGTCGGTTTCGTTCGATAAACGGCTCTGGCGCCAGGACATTCGCGGTTCAATTGCACACGCCGCCATGCTGAAACAAGTCGGTCTCCTCTCACACGATGAATGCAATGCCATCATCGGCGGCCTCGAACAAATCGGTAAGGAAATCGAGTCCGGAGAATTCGAGTGGAAAACCGCGCTCGAAGACGTACACATGAACATCGAGGCGGAACTCACAAGGCGTGTCCACGCCGGCGCCAAACTTCATACGGCGCGTTCAAGAAACGACCAGATAGCCCTGGACCTGCGATTGTGGGTCAGAGACGAAATCCGCACTACCCTGCTTAATCTTCGGCGTCTGCAATCGGCATTGATCGAACTAGCCGAAACCCGGCCCGATGCAATCATCCCCGGCTATACCCATCTGCAAAGAGCGCAGCCGGTATGGCTTGCACACCATCTGCTGGCGTACGTTGAGATGTTCGAGCGTGATTATCAGCGTTTTCGTGAATCGATGGAACGCGTAAATAATTGCCCCCTCGGCAGCGGCGCTATCGCCGGTACGACATTAAAAATCGATAGATACCAAACCGCCGCGCTCCTCGGTTTCGTCGACGAAGAAGGGCATCCAAAGATTACACAAAATTCGATGGACGCCGTATCCGACCGGGACTTCATTATCGAATTCTGCTCCAACGCCGCGATCACCGCCGTTCACATCTCGCGCCTGGCGGAAGACATTATTCTATGGTCGACCGCCGAGTTCGGATTCATTCGTATCTCCGACGCATTCACAACCGGCTCATCGCTCATGCCGCAAAAGAAGAATCCCGATATAGCCGAACTCAGCCGCGGCAAGTCCGCCCGCGTAATCGGTAACCTAGTCTCTATGCTCACACTCATAAAAGGGTTGCCGATGACGTATAACAGGGACTTACAAGAAGACAAAGAACGCCTGTTCGATACCGCCGATACGATAAATGCAACCCTGAACATAACCGCGCAGATGCTCCGGCACACCGATGTCATCTCAGAAAAATGCCGCGCCGCGGCATCGGACCCCGCCCTGCTCGCTACGGACATAGTCGATTATATGGTACGCAAAGGCCTTCCGTTCCGTAACGCGCACCACGCTGTCGGCGCCCTAGTCGACGCCGCGGAAAGCAAAAACATACCTCTCAACCAACTATCACTCGAGGACTTCAAGTCCGTTGCTCCCGAATTCGAACAAGACATATTCGATTGCCTGAATCCGGAAAGCGCAATGAATAACCGCAACATACCCGGATGCCCGGGTACCGACGAAGTCAAAAAACAACTCAAACACTGGCGCCGAGCCCTCGAATCCGACCAAACCTAATTCATCACAATGGCCGCATATAAGAACAATGCCGCCGATTCGAATCTCTTATCCGACTTACTCAGGGACGTATCACGCTCTTTCTACCTCACACTTCGAATACTGCCGCGCCGCGTCCGGCGGCAGATCGGCCTGGCATACCTGCTTGCACGCGCGGCTGATACCATAGCCGATACAGAGATCATACCACTCGAGACTCGTACGGATTCACTCGCGGCACTTGAGACACAGATTTCCCGGCACCCATCACAATCCCTCAACCTCGATCTGTTCTCGGACAAACAAGCCTCACACGCCGAAAAAGAACTCCTGACCCGCCTCGACGAAGCCATCGCCCTCCTCCACTATGGCCTCGAACAGGCCGATAAAGAATCCGTCATAAAAGTCCTAATGACCATCATCAGCGGACAGAAACTCGACCTCGAACGGTTCGCGGGCGGTTCCGATTCAAATATCAAATCGTTGAACACAGACGAGGAGCTACTCGATTATACGTACCGCGTCGCCGGCTGCGTAGGCGAGTTCTGGACGGAACTTTGCTTCTCCCACCTATTCAAATACTCGAAATTGGATAAAGAATTCTTCCTGAATGCCGGTATTAAATTCGGTCGCGGCTTGCAGTTGATTAATATCCTGCGTGATATACCCCAAGACCTGCGCAAAGGCAGATGCTATATACCATCCGCGCGCCTAGACGCAATCGGACTCGAACCCCGGGCGCTTATCGATCCCAAAAACGAATCCGCCTTCAGAAGCCTCTATGACGAATACCTGCAAATCACGGAAGAATTCCTCGCCGCGGGCTGGCAATATACAGTCGCCATACCGTTCCGGTTCGCCCGAATAAGACTGGCATGCGCATGGCCGCTGCTCATCGGGATTCGAACCTTAACCGCCCTGCGCAGCAATCCGATTCTCGACCATTCCAAGCCGGTCAAGATATCGCGTTCGGAGGTAAAGCAAATTATAAAGGAATCAATCCTCCTCTACCCCTTCACCAAATCATGGAAACGTCTTTTCAATTCGTACGCAAAACTTGATGCACGCGACAAAACCGCCGCGCCCGTGAATAACAATCAAGCGTAATCAATCTTTGCGTGCTTTACATGCTTGTTTTCAATTTCGATCCCGATTTCGATTTCGATCATGATCCAACTATTATATGCACAGAAAGGTGTTATGCGCATATAGTTATGTCGTCGTGTATAACTTGCCCTCCTCCCGGGAGGAGATACAGAGGTGGGTAGGATTAATAAAACCGCCGGATTCAACGCGATTGTTCGTATCAGAGACGAAGATCAATTCTATAGTGAAAAAAAAGATTTCTCAGGCGTATTGCGCGCCTGAGAAATCAGTTCAATCGATGTATCACCAACGACCTACGCCTATCCATTCAGCGTCCAGCCCTGGCGATAATTATCCGTCAGTAAATCATTGCCCTCGGCGCTATTCGTCACCTGCCCCTTCACCGGATCGTAATCGAGTTTCTTACCGACTCGATATGCCACAAGACCGAGCAGCATCATCTCGATCAACTTGCTACCGTAATCGAAATTACAGGATGTCTTCAAATCCCCTTTGCAGGCATCGATCCATTCCCTCTGGAAATTGCCCATCGGCTGGATAACATCTTCTTCCGAACGCCGCTTGTAATATGTGAAGTCTGCGTCGTTGCCGTAAGGTATTACCACGCGCGTATCGAAGTCGGCCACAACAAAGCCCCGGGTACCCTTGAACATCGCGCCGTGTCCGATCCTGTTCAAGTCTATGTAACGCCTCGGCGCACTCGGCATGGCGCCGCCCTGATACCAGGAGACGCGAATGGCCTTGCGCCAATCATTGGCCGGTATGTCAAAATGCGTCTCCAATTCAACCGGCGTCACTTCCGGATTGAACTCCTCGCCGCTACCCTCTGCGGACGTAGGCAATCCCGCATCTATCGCGTTCCACGCTAAGTCCATCGTGTGACTGCCCATGTCGCCCACCTGACCGGTACCGAAGTCCCAGTACATATTCCAATTTAGACAATTCGCGCCGGGGCCGCCCGAAAAATAAACCGGATTATACGGATGCCATTGCGCCGGACCGAGCCACAGATCGTAGTGCAAATTCTTCGGCGGCGTCCCTTTGGCCGGCGGGTAACCCGGCCTGCGGATTTGACGATTACCCCATGCGAACACGGCCTGTAACTCGCCTATTGCGCCGTCCTTGACCAATTCGCGAACGCGGTCAAAGTTCGGCTTCGCATGACGCTGTGTACCGACCTGAGTGGCGAGTTTATTCTTGTTCTTTAGGTAAGTCTCACGAACGACCCGCGCCTCTTCCACGCTGTTGCCCAACGGCTTCTCGCAATAAACATGCTTACCGCGGTTCATTGCCCAGTTGGCTATGAAGGCGTGCGTGTGATCCGTCGTACAACAGACAACTGCGTCTATATCCTTCTGCTCCAAGCACTTACGCCAATCAACATAATGCTTCGCCTTCGGAAACTTCTCCGCCGCCGAGGCAATGTGCTTCTCGTTTACGTCACATAACGCAACGACGTTTTCGCTTGAAATCGCACCGAAATGCGCATGCGCGCGTCCCCATGTGCCGATCAAGGCGATGTTCAACTTGTTACTCGGCGCATCGGCGCCGAAAAGCGTCGTCCTCGGTAAGATTAATCCCGCGCTGACCGCGGTTGCCGTCGACTTCAAAAATTCACGACGATGAATAGCTTTCTTCTTCATTCTCTACTCCAATCATTTCTGGTTCTTGTGGTAATGTTGATTCACGCTAGCCTTTTTGCCTCATGAATCCTTAAATTACAAGGATAAACTGAACTCTCATCGGCGACGGAGCCGATTACGGTAATGCAATAACTCGTTATTCGTCGCAACCACGCCGGAAAATCGGCTTCATTTTCCTATCAAACTCTGGACTTGTTCGTACATCCGCTCGGGTTCTTCCACATCTTTTATCCTTATACCGCTTATAGACCTCCCCTGCTGAAATCCCGTCGCCGGCGTCGCCAGGAAAATGGTGCCTAAACCGTATTTCTTCTGAATAATGCCGCGACGCATACTCGTTTCGGTGATCTTATCGTATCGTATCGTCTTGTTTTCAGCGGTCCAAAACCCCTCCACATACTCGAGTCGGTCTTTAAAAAACCGGTATTCGGTCTGAGCGTATGTCTTCTTCTTCCCAAAATAAACAAGCAACGGGATACCGAAGAAAAAGAGACAACCGAAAAACACGAACGTACTCCAAGGCGGCAAAGATAATCCAAGCCACTTTATCGCGAACATACTGAATCCCCCGAAAAAGCCGGCAGCCCAAACCGTCAAGAACAACTGAAGCGGGAGCAACGAAAGCATGGTCACCCACCCAATAAACCGTGGACACAGCACAACGAGCGGTTCCCCCGCATCTGTCGGCATAGACCTCTGCGCCTCGACGCTTGAAACTGTAGCGCCGCAATTCGAACAAAACTTGGCGCCGGCTTCTACTTGTTTTCCACACTGATTACAAAACATCGCATTCCTCCAATTCTATTTCCCGCTCATGAACAAAGCTATTGTCGGACTAATGATTAACGCACTCGGATTTCTAACGGAAAACACCATGAATGACAAGCCGTTAAACTCCGAGTTCGATCCGTCATCGCCTTTTTTCGCTGGTAATAAGTTATTGGAAAATGTTACTTTAAACGAAATCGATATCGGTATTCACAGTCCATTAATTCACGGCACGTGGTTACCGGTTTGTATAAAAAAGTAACATTTTTATTTTTGAGCGTATGAAAATACGAAATAGTATCTGCATGGAAATTGCGCTTCGTCGTGTATACGGCAGCCTAATTTTGATCGGAACGCTGACGGCGCTTGCATACGCGAGCATCGCCTCGCCTTTGGCATTGCATCCGGAGAACCCGCATTACTTCCTGTACAAGGGGGAACCGACCGTTCTGGTAACCTCCGGTGAGCATTACGGCGCGGTACTGAACCTGGATTTCGATTACAAGACCTATTTCAGGACGCTGCACGAGGACGGTCTTAACAATACGCGCACGTTCAGCGGCGCGTATGTCGAGCCGCAGGGGGCATTCAATATTGCGCGAAACACACTGGCGCCCGGCCCGCATAAATTCATCTGCCCATGGGCACGATCCGGCGAACCCGGCTACACGGGCGGCGGTAATAAGTTCGATTTAACAAAATGGAACCAGGCATACTTTGAACGGCTCAGGGATTTCGTCGCCACCGCGGCCGAGTATGATGTGATAGTGGAAATGAATTTATTCTGCCCCTTCTACGGCGAAGAACAATGGAAGCTCAGCCCACAGAACACCATTAATAATATCAACGGGATCAGCGACATTGAACGCACACAGGCATACACGCTGGATAAGAACGGGAATCTTCTCAAGTTCCAGGAAGAGATGACACAAAAGATCGTCACCGAGCTTAATCAATTCGACAACCTTTATTACGAGATATGCAACGAACCGTACTTCGGCGGTGTTACGATGGAATGGCAATACCATATAGCCGAAATAATCAGAGACACAGAGAGCCGCCTTCCTAAAAAGCATCTCATCTCGAGAAACGTGGCCAATGACAAGGCGAAAGTCACTGACCCGAATCCGGCGATCTCCATCTTCAACTTCCACTACGCCACGCCACCGGCTACGGTCGACATGAATTATGGACTGAATAAACCGATCGGCGACAATGAAACCGGATTCCGCGGAACGGATACCCTGCATTACAGGATGGAAGGCTGGGAATTCATCCTTGCCGGCGGCGCACTTTACAACAACCTGGATTACTCGTTCACCGTCGATTACGAGAACGGTACATTCGAGTACCCGGACAGCCAGCCGGGCAGCGGGAATCCGGCCCTGCGCAGACAACTCGGAATATTGAAGAGATTCATCGAGGGCTTCGATTTCATTCGCATGCATCCCGACGATACGCTGATTAAAGGGGGTCTTCCCGAAAACGCGCACGCATATGTCCTAGCAGAAAAAGGAAAACAATACGCCGCGTATATCTTCTCCGATAAGCGCAAAGACAAGAATATCGAGCTCACCGTCGACATTCCAAAAGGCAAATACACCGTTGAATGGATAAACACACTCCACGGCCGAATTGATAAGAAGGAGTCCATAACGCATTCAGGCGGGAACAAATCTTTGAGATCACCGGCCTTCGACAAGGATGTGGCATTGAAAATCACCACAAACGAGTGACCGCCAAAAAACAGGCGCGACAAACGGCCTAATGGTTTGACATCGCTCCGGACATTGCTAATATTGCACTGATTGGTTGGGGTCGTAGCTCAGCTGGTAGAGCACCACAATGGCATTGTGGGGGTCAGGGGTTCGACTCCCCTCGGCTCCACCATCCTCCGCGCAAGCGGAGGATGCCACGCTGAAGTCCCGTCAGGGACGAAAGCGGGCGTTTAATACTTTTTCACCGCCGCAGCTTCGGCTGGGCAAAATATCAATTAGGGAGGGTTATGGAGCATTCCGATAATTTCTACTATGTTTATATCCTTCAATCTCTTTCTGTTCCAAACGCTCGCTACACGGGACTTACCGAAAACCTTCAACTGCGACTTGATAAACATAACAGCGGAGCCGTCCCTCATACTTCAAAACTTAGACCATGGAAAATCGAGACAACAATTGCCTTTTCAAAACGATCTAAAGCATTGGCGTTCGAGCGTTATTTAAAAAGCGGTTCCGGCCGCGCTTTTGCAAAAAAACACTTCTGAGGATTTTGCTGGAATATACGCAGCTTCGGCTGGGCAGGCCATCCTCCGCGCAGCAACGCGGAGCGGAGGATGCCACGCTGGTTATAGAAAAATCCGAAATACGAAGCAAAAAACCTACGGGCATCGGGTGATGCGCCTTTTTTCTTCGTGTACTTCGTGGATTTTTTCTCGTTCCCGGCCTCGTATTATACACAACGCCTTAAATTACTGCGCATATTCGACGCAGTGTAGTATCCGGTTGCCTCCACATCACAAATTGCTCCTGTACAGAATCAACTAAACGTTTAAGAATGGCCTGGTTGGGGGTCCCTCTCCTTCGAAATCCAAATCGAAATCGAAATCCTCCTCTCTGACCAAGTAGGTTCGGGCTCTTCGCTAACGTCATAGCCCCTCCCACCAAGCCGGCTGAGCATTGCCGCCATCCGGTCTGGCTCTGTCTTACGTTCCCGGCTCTCGGCCTTTTCCAAGGCGTTGCCGGCCACGAGAACGTCCTGAATCGCTGCGCACTCCAATGCCTAACCGCGAGCAATCTCGAAGTATCGCCGCCGGTCGGCTTGTGCCGTCTTGCCGTTTCCTTCGGCAATGTTCAACGGGATCGACTGACTGGCGCGAAGCCACTGGTCACGTGCCCGGCGGCGCGCTCCGGTCAACGAGTCGGTCTTCTCGTAGACCCAGGCCGCGTATCCGATTGACAATCGGTAGACGTCGAATTTCTCGTGTCCAAGTCCCATGATGCTCGATTTCGATCCCGATTTCGATTTCGATCATCACCCAACTACTATATAGCATCGCCAGGTGTTATGCGCATTTAGTTATGTCGTCGCGTATAATTCGAGTTGATTCGTAGAGATTCATGGGACAACATCACATCGTAGCGACAAACGATTATACAGCAATCAACATCCCTGCCGCCGGCTGTCCATCGCAGAACAGTTCCGCCGCAAGGCTGTAAAAGTTATTTCTCAGGCGTTCAACCGGATTACCGCATGCCGCCGAGGATCGCTATTCCACCGAAGAGGACTATCCAAAGTACGCCGATGACCAAGAACACAGTCCCTATGATACCGCAGATCATCCCCGCCTGGGTGAGGCCCTTGGCGTCCTGTGAAATCTGGCCTTCACCGATTTTTTTCAAGTCGCCTGAGCCCATTATCCAGGCAAACGGCCCTAAAGGCGCGCATAAAACTATACTTAGGATTCCAAGAACAAGAATCAGTACACCACGACCTTGATTTGTTGTATTTTCCATAAAAGATTCCTCTGTATTTTAGATATCTGCGGGATTATATGGATAGGCTCGATGCTTTTGAAGGAAAAAATCACTCTCCTGTGGAGTTTTCGGATTCGGACTCCCTTTTCTTCAGGTCTTCCTCGAGGAACTTTGTTACATCTTTGAACTTGGGAATATTATCCGAGTACAGCTCCATCAACGTCTTATGCGCGTCGAGTGAGGTTCTAGACAGCTCTTCGCGTGATGGCCGGCTTTCCTGCTGGGTATTCAGATTAGTTGTATCCACTTTGAATGGCAATTGATCGGACACCTTGAAAAGCTCGAGTACACCCAGGTTTTCGAGTAAGTTTCGGATACGCTCATTCGGTTTCACGAGTTCGAATTCTATGCGTTGCCGGTCTGTGCGCTCACTGTCGCTTTGTCCTCTAGTCAGGGCGGCCAACACACCTGAGAACGTACTGTCCATGATCAGGCATTCGGATAGATCGATGACGAAATAACCGTAACCCCTTGAAACCATGCTCCGGATCAGGGATTTGAAATCCACGCTTACGGCGAAATTAGCGCGACCGATAATCTTGACCAAGACCTTCGATTCCGCCACGGCAACCCCGAGTTGTGCACCTGCCAAGCTCATTGAATTCATTCTTCGTAAATTCGGTTCAGTTATAATAAAAGCGATAAACCATCGATTGCAAATAAAAGTGTTGTCATTGACGCAAATAACTTCAGCGCATACCGACTATTTGAATAAGCGCCTGTTGAAGTAGAAGCGTTTTATCCATCATGCTGAACACCAGGTTTTTATTGCAATCGAGTAATACCTCCATGGCGTTTACGAGTTCACTCTCTGAAAAATTCCGTACTTGTCCCGCAGCCTTGTAGAGTACATACGGGTTCATTGAAAAAGGCGAACATTGCTCGTTATCCGGAAATATATCCCTTGGCGCCTGTTCCAACTGCGCCTTGAAGGCCGGATAACTCATTCGCGGTTGAACCACACCCTCGCGGAGGAGAATCGAAACGAACAGCATCGCCCGCACCTTGGCGATCAGTCCGTATAGCACAGTGATTTCGTTCTTTTTGCCGCCGGCGCGAATCTCTGAGAACTCCTTTTCCAGATTGGCGAGGACACCCGGTAAGTCCCGGTTTCCAAAGGTCTCGGCCAGCGCAAACGCCTCCGCCTGTTGCTGCGAAGTGACAATTGCGTCTATATCCTCCACTTTAATCCGATCCCTTTCTCCGGCGTAAAGGCAGACCTTCATATGCTCCTGGTAAAGCCTATGCGGATCGGGGCCTACCGACATCACGAGCTTGCTCAGCGCAGCCGTATCTATGGACTTACCAGTGGCATGGAACCATTCTTTAAGCCAGTCCTCCGCTTTCTCCTGCCAATCGCGGTCGGACGCAGACCAGACTTCGTAATTTTCCGTAGCCGCGCTTTTAAGGAGTATCTTACAAAAAACGCGTTGTTTATTGATTTTGCCGGCGCTGACTAGGAGCTTAAGTTTGTCCCAGACGATATTTTCCCATGTGCCGGCTAGCTCGTTCAACCGCTCCGTGACGTTTTTACCGGAGGCGGTCTTTTCGTTGCCGAGGAAATTACAGTTCTTGAACCAAACGACCTTCTTGTCAGAGAAAAGCGGCAGTGATTCGAGGGCGTTATCGAGTCTATTCAGAGCTCTGACGGCCTCGTCTGAATTCCCTGCGGCGGCATCGATTACTTCAGCGTCGAAATCGCCGTGCTCGGAGACCAACTCGTCAAATAGAGCTCTCGCCCGCCTGCCTACGGTTAGGCTGTCGCTGCCATGGATAAAGACCACCTGTTCGGAGAGGATTGACATTTGCCGGGGCTCGGAAGCCTTATTCGCCTTCGATACCATTTTGATTTATCCTCTCCAACACCTCGGACATATCCTCCACCTGCTCGAATAACGGCGCCGCTACATATATCGGGCGGCTTGTTGAAGACGCAATGGCCAGGCAGTCGCTCGGACGCGCGTCGATTTCGACGATCTTCCTACCGAGCTCATTCTGCTGTTGCAATATAAGCCGGGCGTAATAAGTGGAATTCTTAAGCTCGGTAATAACCACTCTTTCAACGTCCACGCCCAGGCCGGTGAAGATATTCGTGATCAGGTCATGCGTCAACGGCCGTTCCTTCGGTGTTTTCCTGAGGAACATGCCGATAATGGCGCCCATACTATGCTCCACCTGGATAACGAACACCTTCTCTTCATTACCGATGAAAATAGCAGCGCCGCTGTTTGCAGGCAAGATACCCCTAATTTCCACTGGCACGACGTCCTTTTTCATACTCGATACTTAACTTAGACCTCGAAAACTTAAATGACAAGTCATAGCTGAATTAAATCGGGTTTTTGCGCGATTTTGTTCTGAAATAATAACCACGGCAAACATCAAAAAACTTGACCTCCTACCTAAGCTTTCCGTATCGTACCCGCAGTTTAGGCGCGTACATGTTTGAACAAATAAAAGGCCTTTTTTCCAATGATATCGGAATAGACCTCGGCACGGCAAATTCGCTTGTTTATGTCCGTGACGTAGGGATAATTCTGCGTGAACCGTCTGTGGTAGCTATACAAGCGGGCACAACCAATGTCCTGGCAGTCGGTGACGAGGCCAAAAGGATGCTCGGGAGAACACCCGGCAGTATTGTCGCAATCCGTCCAATGAAGGACGGTGTAATAGCGGATTTCGAAGTCACCGAGTCGATGCTTCGGTACTTCATACAAAAAGTACATCATAGAAAATTAATCGCCCCACGGGTAGTCGTGGCTGTGCCTTCAGGAATAACAGAGGTCGAAAAGCGCGCAGTCAAGGATTCCGCCACACACGCCGGCGCCAGAGAAGTGTATCTGATCGAACAACCAATGGCCTCGGCAATCGGTGTCGGACTACCCGTCCATGAGCCTGCGGGCAATATGATAGTTGATATAGGGGGCGGTACGTGCGAAATGGCTATAATATCACTCGCCGGCATAGTATTCAGCAGAAGTCTGCGTGTCGGCGGCGACGAATTCGATGAAACTATCGTCGCGCACATGAAGCGCGCTTATAACTTAATGGTTGGTGAACGCACAGCGGAAGAAATCAAGATATGCCTCGGCTCGGCCTATCCAATGGAACAAGAATTGAGTATGGAAGTCAAAGGCCGTGATCTGAGCGCAGGGTTGCCCAGGACGATAACCGTCCGTTCCGAAGAAATTCGCGAGGCACTGAAAGAACCACTTTCCAGTATTTTGGAGTCTATACGTATTACCCTGGAACGCTGCCCCCCCGAACTTGCAGCCGATCTGGTCGACAGAGGGATTGTACTTGCGGGCGGCGGCGCACTCTTGCGCGGTATCGAGCGGCTCGTCGCAGAGGAGACCGGTCTACCTGTACATATAGCTGAAGACCCGTTAAGCGCGGTGGCAGAAGGAACAGGAAGGGTTCTTCAGGAACTGCAATTTCTGAAACGTGTAGCCTTCACGGCAAAGTCTTGATTTCCGCCGGCGTTCATTCGGCAATTATCGCCGGGTGAATAATATGCACAGGAAGCCGCGATATTTAAGCGTTATAATAATCCTTTTGACGGCGCTGATACTCATCAGCCTGCCCAAGGATTTCTCGCATAAGCTGAAGCTGATTATCGGCGGAGTCTTCATCCCTCTCTTCGGCGTCACGCAATCAACCTCCCAAGTAGTAGACAAAGCGGTTGACACCGCGCTTCCTAAAAGTTTCCTGATAAGCGAACTCGAAAGACTGCAGAAGGAAAACAGCCGTCTCCGCGCACAGTATTTCCAGGGCAGAACCGCGCTGGCGGAGAATAATAACCTCCGTGAATTACTGGAACTTGAAAAACAACAACCCTGGAACTTAAAATTGGCCGAGGTCGTCGGACGCGATCCGGCAAACTGGTGGCGGACAATCCAGATTGACATAGGCAGCCGTGACGGCGTCCGGACGAACTACCCAGTGTTGACCCCCGGCGGGTTGGTCGGCCGAATATCCGACGTAGGTTTCAACCGCTCACAGGTTGCGCTAGTCGGAGACCCTCAATGCCAGGTAGCCGGCATGATCGAAGAAACCCGTGAAAACGGGATTCTCGTACCGGCAACCACCGATTTAATAGATCACAGATATGCGATAATGACATTTCTACCGGGAACCGAGGCGCTCAAGATAGGACAAAACGTAATCACCAGCGGCATGGGAAATGTATTCCCTAAAGGTATTGTAATCGGCCAAGTAGTCGATTTCCAAGTAGTCGACTTCGGCCTCTACGCCGAAGCAAAGATTAAATTAGCCGTAAATATGAACCGTCTCGAGAAAGTTTGGGTCAAATTTCCATGAGTATGAATGGAATCTTAACGATAATCCTGATTCTCGCCTGTATGCTCTCGGTCTTCTGGGAGGCGTCAAACGGCATAATTAGACAATTCAGCGGTACTCAGATTGATATTCTGCCTGTGATCATGGTATATTCCGGTCTGTTCGCCGGGCGGCGGACTGTATGTCTGACCGCGCTGAGCGGCGGATTACTATTCGACTCGATGTCGGCCAACCCGCTTGGTGTAAACGTACTATCGTTATTCCTCGTAGGCTGGGTGGTCTCTATGGGAAAAGATACTCTGCTTAAGGAAGACGTATTCACGCAATGCTTTCTCGGATTCCTGGCCGGCTTGGCCAATCCGATCATTAGCCTGCTTATCCTCATGAGTGCGGGGAATATACCGCTTTTAGGATGGGAATCGTTATGGCAATTGTTTATCATGGCCGTTGCTTCGGCGGCGGCTACGCCCTTACTTTTCCTGGTATTCGATAAAATGCGGAAGGTTTTTTGTTATCAGACAACCACACAATCGAGTTTTAGGTCCGACAGAGAAATTATACGTAAACGCATGTAACGGAAATGCTGATTTTCGACCAATTAAAGAAAAGCGACCGGCCACTCCGGATATTGTCGGGGATCATTCTGCTTTGCATGGTACTTCTGGCCGCGCTCCTCTGGTATATCCAGATAGCGACATCGAAAAAGTATGTAAAAAGCCTGCAGATACAATCATACAGGACAGTACCCGTGGCCTCGATCCGCGGAAAGATACTCGATAAAAACGGGACACCCCTGGCGGACTCGAGACCAAGTTACAACATCGTTCTCACACTCGAGGATATTCGAGAGAGCTTTCATGAGCAATACAGGAGACTACGGTCGTTGAAACGCAGGAACGCCGACGCCTTCAACGGCGAGTCGCTCGGCCCGTTGGCGCGTTATCTCGCCGTCAGTAATATCGTCTCCGAACTCAGCGGCATAATCCAGCGCCCGCTCACGCTCGACCGGGAAGAATTCCACCGTCATTACACTCAAAAACCGGCCCTGCCGGTCACACTGGCAGAAGACCTGAGCTTCAAGGAGCTGGCGTTGTTCAAGGAGTATCCGCAAAAACCGGCCGGCGTCTCATTACAGATTCAACCCATGCGTGTCTATCCGTTCAACGCATTCGCGGCCCATTCGATCGGCTATGTCCGCGTTCAAAAGAATCCGGAACCGTCTGATCTAACAGACTTCAATTACGCGCTCACTGAATTGCGGGGCGTCTCGGGGATTGAAGGCGCGTTCAACGACGTTCTGCACGGCCGTCCCGGCGCTAAATCGATCCTTGTAAATAACCTCGGCTACCGCCAATCCGAGAGTACATGGATGGAATCCATCCCGGGTAAGAACATTTATCTCACCATCGACGCGCGGATACAGAAGACCGCCGAGGAGGCGCTCGCATCGGTTGCGGGCAACATAAAGGGCGCTGTCGTGGTCATGGACCCGCGAAACGGCGACTTGCTTGCCGTTGTTTCGATGCCGGAATTCGATCCCGGCATCTTTACGCCCACCTTGAGCTCCAAGGAATGGGAGGAGTTGAACGACCCGGATCGGCGTCCCGCGTTCAACCGCGCCACCGCCGGCGCATATGCTCCCGGTTCCATTTACAAAATCATCGTAAGCCTCGCCGGGCTCGACTCAGGTGCGATTGATCCGGATGAAAACTTCGAGAATCCGGGATTTATCCGGGTCGGCAGACGCACAATAAGCGATACCGCGCCGCCGGGCATATACGACTTCAGACGCGCATTCAAGTTATCCAGCAACACGTACTTCATACACTTCGGACTGGAAACCGGACTGGATAAACTAATCGAAATTTCCTCTCAACTCCTTCTCGGCCGGCGCACCGGCATACCCGTGATGCAGGAAAGCTCCGGGAACCTGCCTACACCGAAATGGAAAAATAACACTTACGGCCTTCCATGGACCAATGGTGACACGGCAAATCTATGTATCGGACAGGGGCCGATTACCGTAACCCCCCTGCAAATGGCCGTCATGACCTCGGCAATAGCGAACGGCGGCAAGGTGTTCGCGCCACGGATCGTACAGCGCGTATCCAAGCAGGGCTTTCCCAGTCAACCGCCGGCCGAGTTAAAGCCCGGCGAACTCCGCGGGACACTCGACGTGAATCCCGGCGCCTACTCAATCATCCGCAGGGCAATGCTCGCCGATGTCGAAGACTCCGACGGCACAGGGCGCCATGCGGCCGTTGACGGAATGCGGATATGCGGTAAGACCGGCACCGCCCAAGTCAAGCGTGGCGGCCGTCTTGTACGCTACGACACTTGGTTCGTATCCTTTGCGCCTTTAGAATCGCCCAGATACGTCGTAGTCGTCCTCGTCGAAGGCGGCGCCTCCGGCGGAACCACTTGCGCGCCGGTAGCGGGGAGGATTTACGAAGAAATATTGAAAATCGAATCGGGAACCCAGGCACCAATCGAACCTTATTACGTCCGAAAATGAGCGCCGCACACAGAAATATCAACGAAAGAGAACCGCGCCTGGAGTGGAAGATAATATTCCCCGTCTTCGCGCTGATGGTTATCGGCGCCATTTTCATCTACAGCGCCACCAGCAACCGCGAAGCGCTGAGTAACGTACCCTGGTACAGACAAATCTACTTTCAGCAGGTGGTCTGGTATATATTCGGTCTAACCGCCGCAACGGCCGCCTGCGCATTCGATTACAGGAGCATGTCACGTTGGTCACTCCTTTTCTATTGGCTGATGATATTGCTCCTCCTTTTGGTTCTCATTCCCGGCATAGGTTCGGCCAGGTACGGGGCCAGACGCTGGATCGACCTTGGCCTCTTCCAGTTCCAGCCGTCGGAGTTCGCGAAGATCGCGTTTGTATTCGCCCTGGCGCATTTTCTAAGTAAACCTAAAAACGAATTGGTTACACCCAGGATTTTCTGGAAGGGTATGGGGCTTATTATACTCCCGTTCATACTCATCATGGCGGAACCCGACTTAGGCTCTGCACTCGTGTATCTGCCCGTCGGACTCGCGATGATGCTGGCCGCCGGCGTCCCCGTCAGGTTCCTACGCCGACTCGTTACAGTCGCCGCTCTGCTTGTGGCATTGATATTGGCGGATGTATTGTTCCTCCCACAAGACTGGCAATTCATTAAGCTCGAGGATTACCAACGCCGCAGACTTCTCGTTTACTTTGGGTGCGATTATACAAACTACGCGCCACCGGATGCAACCGAACAGGAGCTGCGCCGGCTCAGGCGCCGGCAATTCGACGATTCATATAACATCCGTCAGGCGCTCATCTCCGTCGGTTCCGGCGGTTTCGCAGGGAAAGGCATCGGCCACGGCACTCAGAACGCGCTCGGATTCCTTCCCCGCGGCGTCTCACATAACGATTTCATCTTCTCCGTCATAGCCGAAGAATCCGGATTCGCCGGGAGCATGACGGTAATAGTCCTTTACACTGTTTTATTTTTCAGTGGATTAAAAATATCACTCCAGGCGCGTGACCGTCTGGGACGATTATTGGCTGTCGGCTTCATCGTAATGCTGTTCAGCCACGTATTTGTAAATATCGGAATGAATATCCGCCTGATGCCCGTAACGGGCATACCTCTACCGCTCCTCAGTTACGGCGGTTCCTCGGTAATTTGTTCGTTACTCGCGTTGGGCATAATACAGAATGTGTACATCTATAGAAAGACTTACTAGCACCATGAATGAACGAAAATTTTCAAACCGCAGACGTAATACAATGAGATTCCGCCCCAGCAAGGGTATCTCATCGTCTACCTCACATAAATCAAAACGCGTAATCGCCAGCGTTAAATCCGATGCCGAAAGCGATAAATCATTGCACGATACGATCTTCGACACATCCAGACACGAAAAAGAGATTCGTCGCGCTGAGAACATCGCAGCCGGACTGCCGCCGGCGGCTGAGGAAACACCAAAACAGGCCGCCCCGAAAAAAAAGAGCAGGAGCCCCCGAAAAAAACCCGCTCCCGCCAAGAATATACCCAAGCATCGGGAATTCGAGCCTATACCCGTCCAGGAATCCGAACCTCAGGGCATTGTGGACAGCATCAGAACGACCACCAATAAGGTCATTGAACATGTCCATCGCCTGATAAAACCGCAAAATCGCATACACAAGGAAATCATCATCAATGCCGAAAGCCTCGAAACACGGGTCTCGGTACTGGAAGACGGCAAGGTCGAAGAATTCACTATCGAACGCGTCAATGAAGAACGCCTCGTCGGAAGCATCTTCAAGGGTAAAGTGAAGAACTTGGAAGACGGGCTCAAGGCCGCATTCGTCGACATCGGATTCGAAAAGAACGCGTTTCTGCACTACTGGGATATCGTGCCGAGTAGTTTCGACAGCTCGGTGGAAATCGTTGAACGCACCTCAAAACATCGGGAACGCCCGCGGATCACCCCGCGCGATATCCCCAGGCTGTATCCGCCCGGGAGCGAAATCGTCGTCCAAGTCACAAAAGGCCCCATAGGCTCTAAAGGCCCGCGGGTTACCACCAATCTTTCACTTCCCGGACGATACCTCGTACTACTCCCGAATTCCGATCAATCCGGCATTTCACGGAAGATTGATAACCATGAAGAACGCCAGCGCCTCAAAAAAATCTTGTATAAACTTAACATCCCGGAAGGCATGGGCGTTATCATTCGCACCGCCGGCGAAGGGCAACAAGCCAGATACTTCGTGCGCGACCTGGCATTTCTTCTGGAACAATGGCGGGGTATCCAGGAACGTATCAACCGGAATCCGGTCGCCACGTGCGTCTTCCATGAGCCGGACTTGGTCGAACGCACCGTGCGTGACTTCCTGACCGATGAGGTGGAAAGGATCGTCACCGACAGCACCGATGCCTACGAACGTATACGCGAGCTGATAGCGCGTGTCTCCAAACGCTCCATCTCCAAAGTCAAATTGTACTCCGACTCACAAGACCTGTTCTCGAGATTCAACATCACAAAACAACTCGAAGTCGCGTTCTCCAGACACGTCCCGCTCAAGAGCGGCGGCTATATAGTCGTCGACGAAGCCGAGGCGCTGGTGGCCATCGATGTCAATACCGGCGGTCATAAAAGCGAAAAGGATCAGGAATCCACTATCCTCAAGGTCAACCTTGAGGCCGCCGACGAAATCTGCCGTCAGCTCAGACTCAGGAACATAGGCGGACTGGTTGTCCTCGATTTTATCGATATGAAATCACGGCGCGATCAGAACGCCGTTTATCAGCGCGTGAAATCGGGGCTCCGCCGGGATCGGGCCAAAACGCATATCCTGCCCATATCCCCCCTCGGCCTCATGGAAATGACACGGCAACGCCACACGGAAAGCGTCCGCTCATCCGTTTACAACGATTGCGTCTATTGCAAAGGCAGAGGTAAAGTCAAAAGCCCGCTCACCATGAGCGTGGAAATCCAACGCAAGATATCCGAGATATTGAAGCGCCGCGGCCGCGACGAAAGCGATTTCCAACTCAGGATCGTGGTCAATCCGATGGTTCTCGACCGCCTCAGGAGAGAGGACGAGCAGTTATTGATCGACATCGAGAAAAAATACTACGGGAAGCTGTCGTTCCGCGCTGATCCGGTGTATCTCACAGAGCAATTCAAGATATTCAACGCGCTCACGAACGAGGAAATGGCAAGCCAAGGATTCTAGCAAAGGAAACGATTCAACGTATAAACGCGCCTTAAGTTGAAAATGGCTGATTACAAGGTTCAACTCGATGTTTTTGAAGGGCCTATGGACCTCCTCCTCTATCTCATCAAAAAGGAAGAGGTGGACATCTACGAGGTCAATCTCACACGGATAGCCTCCGAATTCATCGAGTATGTCGAAGCCATGCGTCAATTAGACCTTGAAATCGCAGGCGATTTCCTGGTCATGGCCGCGACACTCATGTATTTCAAAAGCAAGGAGCTACTGCCGCTCGAACAACAAGCCATTCCCGAAGGCGAAGAAGACGAACTAGACCCGCGATGGGAGCTGATCAGACAACTAGTCGAATACAAAAAATTCAAGGACGCCGCCACACACCTTCAATCGCGTGAACTCGAGCAACAGCACATATACCGCCGCATCCCGCCCACTAAATTATCCAAATCCGAATCCACCGGCCCTGACCGGTTATCGGTGTCGATGCTCGATCTTATAAACGCCGTTAATTCCATCCTCAAACGCATCCAAAAACAAGAAACGCCCGGCGAAATATACAGCGATCCATGGACGGTAAGCGAAAAGATCGAAGAAATCTCAAGGCGCATACAGGAAACACCGAAGCTGCCCTTCGCCGAAGTCTTCATTCATGCCGGTACGCGACTTGAAGTAATAGCGACTTTCCTTGCTATGCTTGAATTGATAAGGATAAAAAGGATTATGGCCGTCCAAAACGAACCATTTGGAGAAATCGAAATAATCGGAATCGATGAAACCGCCGACGAGCAAAATGATCGGAATCCATCAACACCGCCCGGCATAGAATACGAAGACCAACCTTAATCATCATGGAACTCAAACGCGTCCTTGAATCAATCCTGTTCAATTCCCAACGCCCCTTGCAAGAGCGGGAACTGAAAGAGGTGTTATCCAAGACCGCGGAGGAATCGGATGAGGAAGAAATCATACAGTTCAAGAAGACCTCCCCCCAGGCAATCACCGAAGAACTCGAATCACTCGCCGATTGGTACAACCACACCCCTTGCAGCTTCAACCTATCCTGCATCGCCGGCGGCTGGCAGTTCACAAATAAACCGGAGTTCGCACCCTGGCAACGCGCCATATTGGGCGTAAAACCGCGTCCCGCCAAATTATCGCAACCGGCACTCGAGACCCTCGCCATCATCGCATATCGCCAACCTATAACCAGATCCGAGATGGAACAGATTCGCGGCGTGTCGGTTGACGGCGTCATTCAAACCCTCCTCGAGCGTGAACTCATCGAACAAGTCGGGCGCGCCGAGGTTCCGGGCAGACCGATCACTTACGGAACAACCCAAGCTTTCCTCGAATGTTTCGGTCTCAAAAACCTCGAATCCCTCCCCGCCGCCGACGAGTTACGCAAGATTAAGGTCGATACCGGCGCACGTAGCGGAACACAAACAGACACCCAGCAAAGTGCGCCTCAGGATACGGCCTCTGCAGAAACAAACCGGTCACCCGAGGGAGACCAAAGTACGGAATCACAACAACAGGACGATAAGTCAAACCAAACTTCAGAGGAGCATAGCCAATGAACTCAACCAACGAAACCAATATCGAACAACATCGCGAAGCTATAGACGAAATTGACAAACAACTGGTTCAATTACTCAATGAAAGAACCAAACACGCACTCGCCATCGGCGCAATCAAGACCGCGGCAAAACAGGAAGTCTATGTGCCGCACAGGGAATTAAGCGTCCTCAAACGCATTTGCAAGCTCAACAACGGCCCCATATCGGATGAATCATTGAGAACCATCTTCGCCGAGATAATGTCAAGCGCGCTCGCTCTCCAAAAAACCATGACCATCTCATACCTCGGCCCGGAAGCTACATTCACCCATCAAGCCGCCATCCGCCGGTTCGGCTCAAGCTTGCGCTATTCACCCCAGAAAACAATCACAGACGTGTTCATGGAGGTCGAACAACACCACGCCGATTACGGCGTCGTTCCCGTCGAAAACTCCACCGAAGGCGTTGTAACGAGTACGCTTGACATGTTCGTCGATTCCGAACTCAAGATCGTCGCCCAGATTCTCACACCAATCCAACATTGCCTCGTCGGCCGCCCCGGCACAAAGCGGTTCAATAAATTATTCTCACACCCGCAAGCCCTGGCACAGTGCAGGAATTGGATGCAAAAAAACCTGCCGACCATCGAGCTCGTCGAAACCTCTTCGACAACGCGCGCCGCCGAGCTCGCCGCAAAAGAAGCGGACTCCGCCGCAATCGCTAGTTCGCTCGCCGCCGAAAAATACGGCCTCGAGATATTCGAGTTCAATATCCAGGACAGCCACAATAACGTCACCAGATTCCTCGTCCTCGGACGCCGGTGCAGTCCCTCCACCGGTAACGACAGGACAAGCCTTATGTTCAGTGTCCGCGACCAGGTCGGCGCACTTCATGACGCACTCACCCCGTTCCATAAATACGGTCTGAACATGTCGAAGATCGAGTCGCGCCCCAGCAAGAGAAAGGCATGGGAATACCTGTTCTTCGTGGATGTCGACGGCCACTACAACGATAAACACCTCGAAAACGCGCTGAATGAACTTCAGAAACAATGCAATTTCGTCAAGGTACTCGGCTCATATCCGAACAGCGACTGAACAATCCGCCGCTCCAACCACGGCGCCGATGCGCGCAGGCCCGTAAACCGTGAGCAGCATAGAGGCTCTACGCGTCCATTATCCTGTATTTTTAACCAAGAACTGTTATTTGCAGGCTTTAAACTCTTGATTTTCAATTTCTGATAAGCGAATATATGTATGGAATGGTCGGAAGGAACGGCCAATGTAAATGGAAAAGCTGGTAGTCAAGAAGATCAGCTGCTCGGGCGTAAGATTGTTGTTGCGTGTTTATCTGAAAATTTGATTCGGGCGACAGCACGTTTCTTCAGCGGGGTTCCCCACCCCCACCTCCTTGGCGTCTGTCGTCCGAATCGCCGAATAAAAAAATGCTGAATACGCATTTTGGCAGTTGACTGGATTCCGGCGATGCACTAATTTAATACTCCCCTGCGGGGGTGTAGCTCAACTGGTTAGAGCGCTGCCCTGTCACGGCAGAGGTTGCGGGTTCGAGTCCCGTCACTCCCGCCATAATTTTACATTTTCTGCATTCTCTGCCTCCGGACACAGCCGCGCTCCGTGATCCCCTCTCGTTCGCGTACACGTACGCGTTCCCGTTTTTCTTATGGCATCATCAACTGCGAATAATCGAAATCGAAATCGAAATCGGGAACGCGAACGTGTACGCGAACGGGAACGGGAATGGGAATGTGAACGGTAACGTAACCGGAATTGAAACTTCTTCGCGTCCTCGGCGTACTTGGCTAGAGATTGTTCATGTCTTGCCCCGTTAGGGGCAAAATATTTATAGCCACCTCTCGCCACACAAAACCATAAGTCCCTTTAGGGACGTAATATTTCTCCTTCTTCTTGCTCTTCATGGTGAATATTCCGTCCCTAACGGAATTCTGAAAGGCGCAAACGTTTGGCAATCGAGTGGAAGCGTAGCACTCGGGCCGCAGTCTTCGGATCGCGGATGTGCCGAAAGCCAGCCGCAGCAGTCTCGAAAAGCCGTTGCCCACGGTAATCGAATAAAGCCGTGGCGCTCGAAGCCGCTGCAGCTGATCCTCCGGACACAGCCGCGCTCCGTCGCCGGCGATGCAATTACCAAGGGCGGGGCGCTATCGTCTCCTACCACGACCATTGGCCCAAACCGGGCGCAGATTCTCGTCACGCAATATTACAATCGTATCGTCGTAAACAAACGACCTGGCGATATACGCATTTTCCTCCATTTTCTCGGTTCGAAACACCCTAAACTTAACGGTTGTATTAACGTTGAGCTGATCGACCACGTTTTCCATCACCTTGGCCGGGCCCAGATGAATATTCAGCTCCTTGCCGTCGCTTAGGACGATAAGGTGCGTGCCTTCCAACGCCCTGCCGGTGGTATTCTCGCAAGGACCGGTCTTTATTTCCAGCACCTTCCCCGTTACTTCAGTCAGAGATGCAGCCAAATTTTGCCTTACCACACCTTCGTTATCTCCCATTCCCCTCTGGGCATTTACGCAAATGGAGGATAAGACCAATCCTACCGCCATCACGATAATCCGATTCAAATAAACTCTCATAAGCATCTTTCCTTTATCTGATTAAGATTTGTTTGTTGAATGAACACTTTACCCTCAGTCTTCACCAATAATAGACGGTCGCTTTGTTAAGCTAATGTTTAGATGCGCGCAGTAATTTGTTAATCTTTTGTAAATCTCCGTAATAGCACCGAGTAAGACCGGAACAATCCCATAACCGCCGCTTTAGAAATCGCGGCAAAGCGCTTCTGACAGCTTGACACCTGCTCTACGTTTTTACGATACTCTCTTGCTTATGTCTGAGTCAAACAAGGCGAAGCTAAACGAGCGGATGGAAAAGATCGTGTCACTCTGCAAACGACGCGGGTTCATCTTTCAATCCTCCGAAATCTACGGCGGTATCAATGGATTCTGGGACTACGGCCCGCTCGGCGCGGAACTGAAACGCAATGTTAAGGATTTTTGGTGGCGTTGCATGACCGTGTACCGTGACGATGTTGTCGGACTCGACGCAAGCATTATCATGCATCCCAGGACGTGGGAAGCCAGTGGTCATACCAGTACCTTCAGTGATCCGATGGTCGATTGTCTCCTGACCAGGAAACGTCTGCGCCTCGACCAGATAGACCCGCAGACCGGGACGGCGTATAGTTACCTCGGCGCGGTTGATCGCGATCTGTTCTTCGAGTTTCAGGAACAGAATCCGGGATCAAAACTTATCGAGGCGTTCGAACTCCATTCTGACGACGGCATCCTAAAACCAAGACCCGGCACGGACACCGCTCAGACCGTAGAAAATCTAATGAGTTCCTTGGACTTAACCTGCAACACCGCCTACTCGGTGCTCATACCCGATGGAGAACGAAGCGATCAGGCGAGGAAAATTGCGCGAAAATATTATCAGCTCCGAGGCATTACACGCCCGCTCCTAATCGATGAACAAACAGAGCATGTAGAGAATTCGACCAGATACAATCCCGAAAACGGCAGTCTCCTCACCGAACCGCGCGAGTTTAACCTGATGTTCAAGACCTACGTAGGCCCGGTGGAAAGCGAAGACAACATCGCCTACCTCCGCCCCGAAACGGCGCAGGCCATATTCGCCCAGTTCAAGACAGTCCTGGAGGTCTCAAGGCAAAAACTGCCATTCGGTATCTGCCAGATAGGTAAGGCGTTCAGAAACGAAATCAATCCGCGTAACTTCACCTTCCGCTCACGCGAGTTCGAACAAATGGAACTCGAGTTCTTCATCAAACCGGATGAAATAGCGGCGAAATCCGAGGCCGACAGCAATGCAAGCCCCGATACACCGCAGCCGAACTGGGGTTGGAAACAATGGCACGAATACTGGGTCGAGGAGCGCATCAGGTGGTATGAAAGCGTCGGACTGACACGCGACTCACTCGATGTCTATTGGCAACCCGCCGAGGAACTCGCCCACTACGCACAGGCAACCGTCGATATCCTCTACAAATTCCCGTTCGGCACACAGGAACTGGAGGGAATCGCCGCGCGTGGTAACTTCGATCTGACGCAGCACCAGGAGTTCAGCGGTAAGTCCATGGAGTATTTCGATGAAGAAGCCAAAACTCGATACGTCCCTCACGTAATCGAACCAAGCGCGGGAGTGGATCGCCTTATCCTTGCCATCATTTGCCAAGCCTACCGCGAAGAAGAAATCATCAACGAAAAAGGCAAAAAGGAAATCCGTAACGTAATGCAATTCCATCCGCGTATCGCGCCGATCAAGGTCGCCGTCTTCCCACTTCTCAAGAACAGACGCGAACTGGTCATGAAAGCAAAGGAAGTGCGCGACCTATTACGTCCGTATATGCAGGTGTTCTACGACGATGCAGGCGCCATAGGCCGCCGTTACAGGCGTCAGGATGAAGCGGGCACACCGTTCTGCGTCACCATCGACTTCGAGACACTCGGGGAAACGCCGGAACTCCTGGATACCGTCACCGTGCGCGACCGCGATACCATGAAACAAGACAGAATACATACTCGGGAGTTGGCGGAGTTTCTGCAAAAAAGATTTCGATAATGGATGCGTATCCTATTCCGCATCCTCAACCGTGTAGCGATTCTTCAACTGTCCGGTGCGCTCCCGCATTTTATCCAAAACATCGGTATACTCAGGGGTGCCCGCCAAATTCTTCAACTCATCCGGGTCTGTCTCAAGATCATGCAGGAATTCATAAGCCGGTTCCTGTTCAAAATACCGCGCGTAAACATAACGCCGTCCACGCACACCTTCCCACTTGGGCAAGGCCGGATGATCCATTAGATGTTCACAAAAGAAGTCGTCTCTCCAGTTCTGTGGAGATTCTCCCCTTACAATCGGCAGAAGACTCCTGCCCTGGTAATTCGGATGGACTCCAAGCCCTGCAGCATCCAGGATCGTCGCCGGTATATCGATATTCAACGCCATCTGTGGAACCACCCGGCTACGCGATCCTTCCGGCAGCCGCGGATCGTAAATAATCAGAGGAATACGCAGTGATTCCTCATAATGACTCCACTTCCCCGCGAACCCGCGATCGCCCATGTAATACCCATTATCCGCCGCGTATATAATAACGGTATTGCCGGCCATACCAGTTTTCTCCAGTTTTGTAATAACCCGGCCGATTGCATGGTCTATTCCGCTTATCATCCTGAAATAAGCGCGCATGTTCGTCTTGTATTTCTCCGGCGTATCCCATCGCCAGAAATACCTTTGTCGATTTAAGGAATCCTTTAAAAACTTAGGTTGGACCTCGAATATCTCTGAATCTGAAAGACGCGGTGCGGGAGGCGTGATATCCTCGTACATCCCGTCCACCGACGGAGGCCACGGGAAATGCCCCATGCCTGGGCGCTTATCGCTGTCTTCAGCGTGCGCCGCGTTAAAACTAATAGACAAGCAGAACGGCCGTGATGCGGACTGCTCCTCGATGAATTTAATCGCCTTGTCGGCGCATAAATCTGTTTCATGTCGCCTGCCGCCGTCAGGCAGCTCATGGAAGTACGGATTCCGGCCGATCCTCACAAAGTAATCGAATTGCGCGTCCGCGCCGACCTCCATCGCGCAGCCGTATTTACCGATGAACCCGGTGCGGTAGCCGGCCTCTTTCAACAGCAGCGGATAACCGGCTTGCGCTATCGATTTCGGGACAGGCGGCTTTCCGAACGTATAACCGTGCGTTCGTTCATGTACACCGGTGAAAATTGAAGCCCGGCTGGCAGCGCAGATCGAGGTTGTAACGAACGCATTCTCGAATCTGACACCCTCTTCGGCAAGTCGATCGATAACGGGCGTCTTTATTATCGAATGCCCCGCGCAACCCAGCGTATCGTTCCGCTGGTCATCTGTAAGAAAGAAAATAATGTTCGGTCGCGCCCAATCATCCCCGGCAACCTCTTCCCGCCCTGCCCCGTTTACGTCGAAAACACCAAAACCAGTCAAACTGTATATAATAATCCCGAATATAAGCGTTGTTATCAGTCTTTTGTTCATTATTTCCCTCAACATGTTAAGTGAAAACAACCGGCGACAACCGCACCTTCGTTTACAGCCTTGTTAAAGCTGGTTACCGCATCAGCCGTAGGTAAGATATCAAGCTTGATCCCATTTTCCCGGCAAACTTCTATTAATTCAGTCGATACGTTCATCCGTCCATAAGCCCCTGTCCCGATGATAAGTATTCGGGGCCGCGTCTCGAGTAAGCCGCCAATATCATCGGGCACAAGATTATGCCCCTGTTGTCGCCACCAATTATCGTATATATCACCATCCGGATAAATGATCAGGTCCGAGGCGAAATCTTTCCCTCCAACCATCATCCTTCCGAATTCGTATGAATCGATCTGGAATTTCATATCGACACAACCAATAAAAACCTCTGATCGATGCCCCATTCTAATCCGTAAATTGCGGGGATGAAAGTTCAATATTTAACACCGTAGTCATCACCCGACGCCATACGATGTAGAATACAATTCGAATGTTTTCACCATTTCAGCGACGCCGTAAGGTACGAACCACTCGATGGAAAGCCCCTTAGAGACGCGCTCCCGTATTTCCGACGAGGAGATATCCACTTGTATACCTCGTAACATCCTCACCGAGAACGGATCACCCGCGGTATCGCGGTAACTTTCTCCGGGTCTAAGGAGAACAATGAACTCCACCGATTCCGCCAATTCCTGAGCATCCTGCCACTCGGGCAGGTTTTTCAAATGATCCTGGCCGATCAAGAAGAACAGCTTTGCGCGTGGGAACCATTGCCGATAGTTCCTGACTGTGTGGATCGTGTACGACAGCCCGCCGCGTTCCAGTTCCTGGAGGTCTATCCCGAACTCAGGGCGCCCGGCCAAGGCAATACGCAATAGCGCTGCGCGATACTTTACGTCTGCGGAAACACGGTCGGGCTTAAACGGCGAGCGCGCCGCGGGTATAAAAAACAACGTATCCAGTTCCAGCTCTTCGACGGCAGTTTGCGCGGCCAACAGGTGTCCCAGATGGACAGGATCGAACGTGCCGCCGAACAGACCGATACGTTTCATTGTTATATTACTTTTATCCACGGAATCAGTTGGCAAATAATACGAATAAGGGAAACGCATTCCATGAGATTAAATCTTCATATCGACATTCAATTGTTCGGGTTCGCCATTAATCGCCTCTTCAATTACGCCTTTTGCCTTGGGGAACATTATCAACCCTTCGATTACCATCCAGATTTCAAGGGCGATGGTAGCCGTACCGATAAAAACCAAAACCCATTTTTCGCCGTACAGCCAGCTTACGTCGTCACCGGCGCCGAAAAACAACTGCAATATCATAGCCCACAGAGGCATGATCAGCATAAATAACATCGGTAAAACAATAAACCAGATGGGCTTGTTTCGACGGTATAGGTAGAAGATCACGACAAGGAAACTCAAGCCTGCCAGCAATTGGTTGGTCGCCCCGAATAAAGGCCATAAAATCATACCGCCCTTACCGGCGGCGGAAAATGTCCATGCCTGCCCCGGCGGCGGCACCGCCGCCAACATTGCCGCAACGACCACGGCGAATATCGTTGCGCCGTGTTTATTCTGCAACCACTTGGAAACCGTCGAGATACAAGCGCACCCGCCGGTATCTTTTTGTATCCCGCCATCGGAATCGCGTTTCTTCAAGAACGTAGTCGACAATTCTTGAATAACATACCTCTGTATCCTACAAGCAGTGTCCATGGTGGTCGCCGCAAATGAGGCAACGAGTACGCCCATCAACGCCTTTCCTGCGCCCAAGGAAAGCCCGAGTGCCTTGAGGAAATTCGCCGCGCCGTCTACGAATGCGCCCAATTTGTCACCGAGCGATCCGGCGGCGCTCCAGGAGGAGTAACGCGATATCCACGCATCGTGTCCGGTCAAGAACGCACCGCTCTCAGTTTCTATTCCCAAGCCTAACCCCGCGCTACACGCCAAGATAACCAGTATCGCCAGAAACGCCTCCATCAGCATACTCCCGTACCCGACAAACCGCGCATCGGGTTCCTCGCACCTGACTTGTTTGCTGGACGTCCCACTGCTGACGAGACAATGGAATCCGCTTATCGCGCCGCAAGCGACGGTTATGAATAAGAAAGGGAATAATATGGGCGCACCAACGGGATTCAGCTGCACCATGGGCGCGGATAACTCGAGCGCAGCGTGCGAGCCGTCCGGCAGGCTCACGCCTCCCAACACGGCGGCAACTCCCAGACCGCAGACTATCAGGACAATCGCCGAGAGTAATTGAAGCGAATTAATATAATCCCTTGGCTGTAAGAGCACCCAGACCGGCAACACCGATGCTATATAGCAATATATAAGCAGCCCCACAACCCAGTTCCATAACGGCCATTCTCCGGCCATATATGAATTAATATCACCCAGGAAACCGCTGTTGCCGTATAGAACAGTGGCATACATCACCGCCAAAGCTATAAGAGAAGGCACGAATAATCCTACACCCTTCCTGTGCAGCCAAAGGCCGATCCCTATCGCGAGCGGAATCTGTACCATGCAGGGAAAGATGGATGAAGGATATAATTTGAATACAGTGGCGATCACCAATCCGAATATCGCCAGCACAATCGTGAGCACAAAAAACAAAACGAAAAGAAAAAGCAGACGCACACGCCTATTGATTACGCGCCCTGCTATATCTCCCACCGTCTGCCCCCTGTTCCTTAGGCTCACCACCAGTGAGCTCATATCATGTACCGCACCGATAAACACAGACCCTATCAACACCCATAACAGCGCCGGCAGCCACCCCCACAAAATAGCGATCGCAGGCCCTACTATAGGCCCCGTACCGGCGATCGACGTAAAGTGATGTCCGAATATCACCGACTTACCGGTCGGCACATAATCCGTACCATCGTAGAATTTTCGAGAAGGACATTCGGCCGTCTTAGACAAACCGAATATCCGGCGACCAAGCCAGCGTCCATAAGTGTGATAAGCAACAATAAAGCCTAATGCCGAAAATAACGCTATGAACAGTGTTTCCATCTTTTCTTAAATGCTAAACATATGCTTCCGGATACGAAATAATGAATCCGAGCTTCAGGCATCAACATCGGAACTGCGGTCAATCCACGCCACCGGCGCCTACTGTGTCAGCGCCGTCTTCAGTTGTCACCGCGGCATCATCTTGATTGCCGTTCTCCAACTCGTCAAGGTTATCGGCTATTCGCTCTTTCACGGACGCATACACGTTGTTGGTGACGCCGTCCAGATACTCCCTGGCCTTTTCCACATTCTCATCAATGAAATACCACCGCGCAAGGTGCAGGAGTACGCCCTGTTTCTGCAGCGGGTCGCCGGCAACACGCAGTGCATCCTTCCATGCCGCAATAGCCTCCTCGATCCGCCGTGGTTTAATGATGTAGTATGACTGCGCGAGGTCATTGGCGAGCACGAAGTTGTTCGGATCGAGTTTCAGCGCCTTTCTGTAAAGGCTCAATGCGCGGTCGAACACCTCCTGTTCATCCATATCATAATACTCCTTTGCGTCCTTTCTGAATAGCAGGACGGTGGTCGCCAGGTTTTGGTAATAAACCGATTGGACGGGATTAAGCTCTATCGCCTTTGCGTAATACTCAAAAGCCTTTTTAACCGGGCCGCGATGCCCGAAATAATTCGCCAGGTTATTCCACGCGGCCGGATTCTCCTCGTCCAGCGCCAGTGCCTCTTCCCATTGTTGCTTTCCCTTGAGCTCCTTTCCCATGTCCATCAAGAAACTGCCGTACGCAAGCCGCGCCCTGACGTGCTCCGGATGACGGCGAATAAAATCCTCATAGGCATCTTCAACCTTCTTAAGCCGCCCCTCTATCTTGGTTTGTAACAGCGGAGATTCCATACCCGCGCCCTTTTCGGAAAAGGCACTATTCCGACGGATTAATTCGTCTATCTCGGCGGCGATTTCGTCGTCCATTTCGAGCAATTCACGGTACTCGCGCTCGACGGCCGAATTCGGATTCGTTATGTCAACAGTAATATCAACGTTATCGGCAACCCAATTACTCACAGCCGGTGTGCCGTTCGTCGTTGCCAACGCAGCCAGTAAAGTCAATAACTGTAAATTCACGGCCTCTAATCTACAAATGCGCACGCCTTTTTACAAATCAAAGTTCGCCTGCATCTTAATGATTGAAAAACTTCTCATCAGTTTGACATTGAGAAACTGGACAATCGGCTGCTATATTATTGAACATGAACAAAATGGCCAAGACCGGGCAGAGCACGGAAACCCGCCCAATGTGAAGGGCAATTATGAAAAACGAAATCATCCTATTCAGCACCCCGGAAGCCGACAAAAAAGTCGGCGTCCTATTTCACGACGAAAATTTCCGGCTGACCCAGAAGGCCTTGGCCGGGCTGTTCAATGTCAATGTGCCGGCCATCAGCAAACACCTTAAAAACATCTTTGACTCCGGTAAACTGGATGAAAATCCAGTTATTTCCATTTTGGAAACAACCTGCAAGGAGGCTGGCTTATGAGTGGACATGGTGGACCGTCCATGAAGTCCACAGAGTTCGCTCTGTCCACTTATCCCGAAATCTCAGCCAATGCCGCACTGGTTCTGATTGCCGTGGCATGCAGCCTCTTGGACCGCCAGCTTGCGGCACAGGCCGAGGCTTTTGAAAAGGAAGGCGGTTTTACCGAACGCCTCTATCAACGGCGGGTCATGACACGGAGGAAACAATGAGTGGCTTCGATTAAGATAACGTCATAATGACCGCAAGAGAAAAACGATCCCAATATAAGTCAATCGACAGCTTTGAAGACTTCCTGGATTCCGCAGCCGCAGAAATTCGGAGCGCCGGTCTTTGGCGGCGGCTCAAACGTATTGATTCACCTCAAGGCACTCGAATAAAGACAAGCATCGGCGACTTATTAAATTTCTCATCCAATGATTACCTTGGCCTGGCGAATCACGAAGCGATAAAGGCCGCCGCCACAGAGGTATTGGAACGTTATGGCGTTGGTTCGGGCGCGTCCAGGCTGATCAGCGGCTCGCTTGCGCCCATCCATGGACTCGAACAAAGGCTTGCAGACTGGAAATCAACCGAAAGCGCGGTTGTCTTCGGTTCCGGGTTTGCGGCTGCCATCGGCACAATACCGGCGCTGGCGGGTAAAAACGATCTGGTAATTCTAGATAAGCTTGCGCATGCGTGTCTATTTCAGGGCGCTTTCACATCCGGCGCACAGGTGCGAGTTTTTCCGCATAACGACCTGGATCGACTGGAAGATATTTTAAGGCGAAGAGCCGCTGCATCGAGTGTAAATAACCGGCGTACACTTATCGTCACAGAGTCGGTGTTCTCCATGGACGGCGATCAGGCGCCGATCAAAAAACTAATCGAACTCAAAGAAAAGTACGGCGCATGGCTTATGATCGATGAAGCGCACGCGGCCGGCATGTTCGGCGTCAACCGATCGGGACTCGTTGAAGCCATGAGCCTGACCGACGCCGTCGAGGTACAGATGGGGACTTTGAGTAAGGCCGTGGGCGCCGTCGGCGGATACATCTGCGGCTCAAACGGATTAATCAATATACTCATCAACCGCGCCAAGAGTTTCATTTTTTCCACAGCGCCCTCCCCCGCTACAGTGGCGGCCGCGAGTAAGGCCGTCGATATAATCAAATCGAGCGAAGGCGAGCACCGCGTCCGACGATTGTGGGAAAACGTGATTGCCGCGGCCGGCATTTTGATGGAACGCCCGGAGTACTTCAATCTACCACGTCACGTCACCGGCGTCGCGGAGGGCGTGTCGTCCCCCTCGAGCGCGATCATACCGGCAATAATAGGGGAAACGAATAAGACGATGGAGTCCTCGAGACAGCTGCGGGAGCGCGGCATTTATATACCGGCGATCAGGTATCCGACCGTGCCTCGAAACCAGGCACGGCTCAGGATCACGCTATCCGCATTGCATCGGGCGGACGACCTCGAGAGTCTGCGCAATGCGGTTCACGCACTTGATCTCTGATTTCACGCCCGCCGGCGCGGCGGATCAACCGATCCGTTCATCACCGGTATTCCACAATTATTACTGCTCCCGTATAGCGGCGTCCAACCGTTCCTTGAATGCCTGCACCAGCTTTGCGTGTTCGGTGTTAACCTCCTCGTCCTTGAGCGTACGCTCGGCATGACGGTACGTAAACGCATAAGCAAGGCTCTTGGAGCCTTCCGGAATATGCTTACCGCGGAAGACGTCGAAGAGCTCGATACCCTTGAGGTTCGCCGGCGCGGCTTTCTTCGCAACCGCCAGCACCATATCGTGTGTTACGGATTCCGGCACCACCATCGCGACGTCACGTCTGATCGCCGGAAACGCCGGCAGCGGCTTGAACGAACGAACGGGATTCCTAAACGGCATGAGGCCCTCGAGATCGAACTCGGCCATAAACACGGGATGCTTGATATCATTTTTCCGTGAAATCACGGGGGAAACCATTCCCATACGGCCGAGAGCGTTCTTGCCTAGGCTCAACTCGGCCGACTCGATAAACGGCAACGATTCCTCAGCGCATTTCGCAAACCGCACACCGCGGATACCGAACTGATCGAGGAACTCTTCAATAATACCCTTTAAATCATAAATATCCACTACCTCCGTGTCCTGTCCATTCTTCCAAAACGGACGGTATCGTGCGCCGGTAATTGCAATGGCAAGGCATCTACGCTCTGCGAGTTTCCCGTTAATCATGGAAAATGCCTTCCCGATTTCGAAAAGCGCAACGTCAAACACCTGGTGCGCCGCGTTATGTCGAAGCGCATCGATCAAGCCCGGCAACAGACTCGGACGCAGGATGTCCATTTCACTGCTCAGCGGATTCCGGAGCGGCGTTACTTTTTCAGTGTGCGCGTATGCATGGTCGCCGGAGATCAATGTCTGCCCCTGCGCTTCAAACAGGCCGAGTTCAGTGAGGATTCGCCGCACCGTCGCTATCAGGTCATAGACATCATCGAACGGATTCGTCCCGATTGCGCCTCGCGGCGGTGTAGAGGGGATACGGTCAACGCCGTACATGCGGCAGACCTCTTCGATTAAATCGGCCTCGCGTTTCAGGTCTACCCTGAACGACGGTATCCTAAACGAAGTGGCGGCGGGCTCGGCGGTTGGATCATCGCCCTGGATCGACGAATCCGCGACCTCGAGCCCCAGACTTTCCATGTAATCAACCTGGTCTTTCGGGGGTATTCGAACGCCGAGGAGGCGATCCGACCGCTCATGGCGCAGTACGATCTCGTGAGGTTCATGCTTCACCGGGTACGCATCCACAAGGCCCTCCGCCAACATGCCTCCCGCGGTACCAAGAATGAGCTGTGCAGCGCGACGGCTTGCGTAGTCGCAAATTCCTATATCCGCCCCGCGCTCGAAGCGGTACGACGACTCTGAGCTTACGCCGAGGGCCTTGGAAGTGGCGCGAATGTTCTGCGGCTTGAAGTACGCGCTCTCGATCAGGACATCCGTCGTCTGCTCATTGATCTCGGAATTCATGCCGCCCATTATCCCGGCGAGCGCGACCGCCTTTTCTTCATCGGCTATCAGGAGCATGTCGGATGTAAGCCGATGCTCCTGCTCGTCCAGTGTGGTGAACGATTCGCCGTCACCGGCGCGCCTGACCACTATAGTCGGCGCGGCATTACCGGCGTTATCCAGGAGATTATAGTCGAATGCATGAAGTGGATGCCCCGTTTCGAACAGGACGAAATTAGTTACATCGACCACGTTATTAATGCTGCGGATTCCCACACGTTCCAGCCGCGTGCGCAGCCACTCCGGGCTCGGCCCGATCTTCACTCCCTTAATCACCCGCGCCGTATACCGGGGGCATAACTCGGTGTCGTCCAATTCCACATCCACCAGCTCTTCGACCTTCGTCGATGACGGACTATGCATTGCGGGTAGGTTGACCTCCGGAATCTTGAGCGGGTTCCCCGTCAAGGCGCTGACCTCACGCGCAATACCTATTACGCTGTTCAAGTCCGGACGGTTGGGCGTTATCTCTAGATCGTAAACCACGTCGTTTCGCTCGGGACCGAGGTACTCCGAGAAATCACGTCCCACCGGCGCGTCTTCAGGAAGGATCATCAGACCACTCGCGTCTTCGCTGAGCCCCAGTTCCTTGCCGGAGCACATCATCCCGTGTGACTCGACACCGCGAATTTTGGCCACCTTGATCTTGAACGGCGGTGAACCTGCGCCGGTTTCAAACGTACACCCAGGCAACGCCAGCGCCACCTTATCGCCGGACTTAAAATTAGTCGCGCCGCAGACGATCTGCCGCTCGCCGCGGCCGTCGTCTACTTTACACAGCAACAGCTTATCCGCATTCGGATGCTCATCTTTTGTCAGCACCTGGGCGACGACGATATTTTCGTAGTTACCGCCCACTTGTTCGACGTCCTCGACTTCCAGCCCCAGCATGGTGAGACGCTCTGCAAGCTGTTCGGGAGACCAATCGAAATCGACGTATTGTTTAAGCCAATTAAAGGTAATTTTCATGACATCGGTCTTTTGTGTTGCCTCTGGCGGCGCCGGTTTATTATCGGGCGAGGCGATGTATTCTCAGAGGCCGTTAAAGTCCAAGCCCTGTCATTAAGCAAACCGCTCTTTCCACCGTCTGTCCTGTTCGGTCTAGAATTGTTCGAGAAACCTGATATCGTTTTCGTAGAATAGCCGGATATCGTTGATTCCATAACGGATCATGGCGATTCGCTCGATGCCGAATCCGAACGCCCAGCCGCTCCAAACCTCCGGATCGTAGCCGACGTTTTCGAACACCTGCGGGTGTACCATCCCGCATCCGGCTATCTCCAACCAATCCTTGCCCATCTTTCGCACAAGCGCGCTCGAAAAGTCTATCTCGAAACTCGGCTCGGTATATGAAAAATAATGCGGCCGGAACCGGAGCTTTACATCCTCGCCCAGCATCTCGCGGAACACGAATTCCACGGTACCCATCAAGTCGCCGACAGTGACGTCTTTATCCACGTACAGTCCTTCGATCTGGTGGAATGTCGGATTATGTGTCGCATCGGAGGTATCCCGACGATAGACCCTGCCCGGTACGATGATACGCACGGGCGGCGGTTGCGACTGCATGACACGAATCTGCACCGAAGAGGTATGCGTCCGCAGGAGAAGCGGCGCGCCCACGGAACCGTCGTCTATAAAGAAGGTGTCTTGAATGTCCCTGGCCGGATGATCGGCAGGTGTGTTCAGGGCGTCGAAGCAATGGTATTCATCCTCGACCTCCGGTCCGTCAGCCACGGCAAAACCGAGTTTTCGGAAGCTCCGGACTATGTCATCGGT
This sequence comes from Verrucomicrobiota bacterium, assembly GCA_021733835.1. Taxonomy (GTDB): domain Bacteria; phylum Verrucomicrobiota; class Verrucomicrobiia; order Limisphaerales; family JAIPKD01; genus JAIPKD01. Next base: position 5,354 of record JAIPKD010000018.1, on the reverse strand, counting down.
CACTTGTGTAAGCGGATGCAACTTGCCGAGGGTCCGACGTCGACCCGGCAGAGTAAAATCCGTCGGTTCATCAGGCAACGCGGCCTTGAGTTCCAGCTCCTCGCGACGTTCCGAATACAGCGCTTCGACTCTTGACTTCGCCTCGTTCAAGCGCTTACCTGCGGCGGGTTTTTCTTCTTTCGGCAGGCCGCCGAGCTGTTTAAGCAGTGAAGTGATGGCGCCGTTCGAACCAAGGTACTTCGCTCTTGCCTTATCCAGTTCAATAAGGCCGGTCGCTGCGTTGAACTCGTCGAGGGCCGCCCTTTCCAACGGCTCAATCTGATCCAATATAGAAGGCATAAAAAAAGGCGCCGCTCAGGACGCCGGGTTGAATATGAAATTATCCTTCGATAAAAATCCGAGTCCGAGCCTGCGGATTGCCGTCAACACAAGCGTCAGGCCTTACCGGACTTGGCGCTCAGGGCGTCCTGGGCCGTTTTTACAAGCTCCTGAAAAGCGGCTTCGTCGGTAGCCGCAATATCAGCGATGGTCTTGCGGTTCAACTCGACTTTCGCCGCCTTGAGTCCTTCCATGAACCTGCTGTAAGTCAAGCCGGCCGCGCGCGCAGCCGCGTTTATCCGTATCTGCCAGAGCGCACGGAAATCGCGTTTTTTGTTGCGCCTGTCACGATAGGCGTATTGCCTGCCGTGGTCGACCGCCTCGGTTGCGTACCTGTAAAGCTTGGACCTGCGGGCCCTGTAACCCTTTGCCGCGTTTAAAACTCGCTTACGCCGCTTTCTTGATGCAGGTGAATTTGTTACACGCATAATCTATCCTAAAAAAATTCTCAATTACTAAGCGATTAATCGTCCCTAGCTGTAAGGCAAGTTCTTCTTGATTCGCGCGATGTCGGTCGGGCCGACCAAAACCTGTTGTCTCAGCCGCCGACGGCGCTTCGGGCTCTTGCAGGAAAGAAGATGTCTCTTCCCTGTATGAGCGTGCTTGAACTTACCCTTAGCCGTTATCCTGAACCGCTTTGCTACTGCTTTGCGGGTCTTTGGTTTAATTCCTTGTTGCATAATCCACTTTCTTCTACAAAGAGCGCAAAATCTAAACGTTATCGGTCAACAATTCAAGCCGAATTTAACCGCTTCCGCGCTTTCTTCAAAATCGTCTAAACAAACGCCGGTAGTCCGACGGCATTTTCCGCTCACCGAAATGGTCTAATTCCCTCGAAAACCCGGTGATTACCCAAGGCACTTTACCACCCAGAGGGCGAAAACCGTCTTCAAAACCCGCCGCCCCATACATTCACTATAATATAAGAACGCCTGAACCGGATTTACGCAAATATTTTTTTGCGTTTTCTATGTGTCAACCACCACAGAGGATCGATGGAATCAGCCGGGAACACCGCTCCCGGACGTATGCGGTCGTCCAACATTTCGGGCCTCGCTGGATACCGGCACTTTCCTGATTAAGCGGCAACCTTGGCATTAACACGCTTATACCTCCATACGGCGGCTACTACAAAAAGGAATTCGAACACGACATACCCGGCCACCGCACCCTGGCCGCCCGTACCGAATCCATAGCTGTGCAGACCCTTGCCCAGCACATAGTTTACACCGTAAGCCGCCATGATTATCGCTTGAAAACAGAGTATCGAGGCAACGTTCAGCGAGAAATCACGCATCCACCCCGTATGCCGTCCATGCATAACCACCAGGTAACAAAGAATTGCTATCAGCGACCACGTTTCCTTAGGGTCCCATCCCCAGAACCTGCCCCAGGCATAATTCGCCCATACACCGCCCAGAATCGTGCCGGCCGTAAGGAATAGGAGACCTACCTGCATCGATTGATAATTGAACAGTGTCAGACGGTCTATCATCTTCCCATCGTCCGGCTTGAACATGCACCAACCGAGTACGATATGCCCTATGCTCAAGGCCAGCATAAAGGCGGCATACCCGAGCGTGATGGTCACTACGTGGAGCGTAAGCCAGAAATTAGAACGCAGCACCGGAACCAACGGCTTGATCCCCGGATCGAGCACAGCCGGAAGGTTATCCGCCAATACCAGCGCCAATACACCGACCGCCGACGCCGCCAAGGCGAAGTAACGGTTCCGATACTTGAGCTCAAATATTAATCCAAAAAGTACAGCGCCGAAGGCCATGCATACCACCACCTCGTACATATTCGTCACCGGCGCGCGCCCCGATATCATACTCCTCAGGATGAATCCGACAATCTGCAAGACCAGCGACAACAAAAACAAAATGATCGCCGGCACGTAAAGCTTCCGCCGGAGTCCGCCCTCCTTCGCGTACATCAATATCATCAGGAATGACAACAACAACAGTATCCACGCCCACCTGAACGGGTGCATCGTGTTATACGTAAGCTCGAGCCAGATTATGGACGCGTCCGGGTAAATCCGTGGACTAAGCTCGCGCATCAGGGTTTTAAACTCTTCCACTGCGCCGGCAAACCGTGCCGAATCCCCGGCATCGTACGCGCTGTCTATCGCCGCGTATGCGGCGGCAATCGCATCGGCGCGCTCCGGATAATACGCCTCGGCCTCGGAAGGCCTCAACCACGGCTTCCCACCATTCTCAGGCGGCGGGATGAGCTTAATCTTTTCACCGCCTGCCAGCGCCGAAAAGAAATTCAGCCGTTCGTATAACTTCACCGCCTCGGATTCCATCTCGTCCAATTCCATGTTATCCGAGTCACTCCGCGCAGCGACACGACTGATAATCCGTCTTAACTCGGCATTCCCGCTCAGTTCCGAGTAGGCAAAAAACTTTTGCTCGACAGGCAGCCCCATACGCGCCTTGAGCGGACGATAATTACAGAGAATAATTTGCGCCGAGGACCATTGTGTATCACCGAACATCATCTCGGCGAGCACACGCACGGCGGGTACCTTTTCTTCTTCGCTCTTTTCCCAAGACGCGCGTCCGGTAACCTTCCGCAAGCTCTCGCGCGCAAAAGTCTGAAATGGCTTCACCCTTCCACCCTCGAGGACGGCGACGGAATTCAAGGGCGTAACATCGATACCGGCGGCATCCACGCTGACGATGGACGCTAATACCATTAGAATCTGAAGAACTCTATTCATACTTATAATATATATTGACTTCTACGTTATTCATCATGCCCGGTCATTATTGCGCAAAACGGATATAACCGACGACTTCGGAAGCCGCTCGCGCATGTTAGCGGCGTTCGCCCCGCGGCATCTTCAAACTGGAAAACGGTTTGATATAAAACACCGTCAAAATCCCAATAACGATAAAGATCGAGCCGGTCAGTTTCAACGGGTATCCCGGATCACGCATTACTTGGATGATCGATTTATCCGGACGCCCGCCCGTGCCTTCTTCATACCCGGATTGCGAGAGCTTGTAGCCGCGATATGTGAGCGGATTATTCATCCAAATCTTCCTTTCCATGACAAGCCCGGACTCGGGGTCTTCGAGCCTTACATTACTCTCGAAGGCCGCGGGCATATCCGTACCGGCATACTTGGGCGATGAGAATTCTAGGAGCTTGACCGAAAACCCAAGCGGCTTCTCGGCATACCCGTATCTTGCGCTGAACGCCTCGCCGCCGACTTCGAATACACCGGGGGCTCCCCACCGCAGCAACCGGGAAACAGTGTCGCCGTCTTTGGAAATCTCAAGCTCGACCGCCGGAAACGAAAACCTCGAGCCCGGTTCAAGCGGCGTGGGTACCACCTGTTTCGAGAAGCGCGGATTACCGATAATTTCATCCACCACAACCTCCGCGCGTCCGCTCCAGTCCAGCTCAAACGCCTCGCCTACCGGCGCGCGCCCCGCCTGGAAGTCCGCGTTCTTGGACTCGGCGACATAGTAGACCTCGTCATTGGGGCCGATAAGGAATGTAATAACATCGTGACCGCTGCTGGCGACTGCGTTGCTTGCGACTGCGTTGCTTGCGGCCGCATCGCCGTTACGACGGAACATGTATCGCGCCTGTACGGCGGATTGCGGAATATCTTCGCTTCGAATAATGTTCATCCCCGGGAAATTAGCGAACACGAAACCGTTAGCCGTGCCCGATGGCGCGTTCAGCTCGAAGAGGATCGCAGGATTATTCGGGGCGTCCGACGCAGAAATAGGCTGACCGCTTTTGGAGTCAACTCTGAAATCCGCAAAGTACTCTTTCAGGAGCACCGTGACATCGCTGTCCGGCGCGTTAAATTCCTTCCCGATATACTCATCCACAGGCACCGAGAAAGTCGTATCATTAAACTGGAACCGCACCACACCGCGAGACCCTGCTTCCGGTTCGACCGGTGGTTTCATGCGTTCGGCCAGAGTCGTATCGGATTGAACACGCTCTATCTTGAACAGGACCGAGCCGCCGAACGTATTATTCCGTTCCGAGTCTCCGGGCGCCAGCCACCCGGAATAATTAATCGGATGCGATTCGTGACCTTCAATCCACCGATCAAACACGAAATGCACGGCGGGCCCCTCGGCGTCACCACCTTCCTCGACAACGGTTCTTGTGGTCGTATTTGAAAAAACGTTCAATACCCGCGCCTGAAGTCCACCGAAGTATTCGGAGTTAATTCCCAAATTCCGCGGGAAATGCCCGTTCATTTCGACAGGTAACTGCACCTCGTGTCCGCCATCAGCGGCACCAAGGTATACCGCCTCGCGGTTCAATCGAATCGCCGAAACCTCGCGTCCGTTCTCGGCCAGCGTCACTGTCCCCTCGACACCGAATAAAAGCCCGATAATCGAACCCAGGAGTAAAATGATTATGCCGATATGCGTTACAACAAAACCTGCATGATACCTCTTCCAAGGAAATCGTGTCATCATGGAACAAAAGACGTTCAGGCCCAGCAACCCAAGCAACGCTAGGAACCATCCGCTCTGATAAACATACCTCTGGGCAAGCGCGGTCGATGTCATTGATTCGTAAATCGTGGTCAACCCGAGGATAATCGCCAGTAGCGTGAGCAGCACTACGGCGAATTTAAGCGAGCCGAACGTCCGGAAAAACTGCTTTGAAAACGACTGAGTCACAACCTATCTCTATCTATATTTTTATAATTATCCCGAAATACAAACGCCTCAGAAAATTAACCGCCTTTCGCAAATTCGCAAACATTATTCCCCAAAACACCAGCAATTCTCATTATGGCCGACTTCGATAGAATGGTAACAACTGCTTAAGGTGGACAAGGAGAAAAGTCACGTTTGCCTTCCTGGTGGCTTCATATTCCTACTTGCTTCTGGCTTCGTTGTTAGCATACGGCCCCAAGCGCACAGATGACTACCTGCGACCGCCTAAGTGGCAGCGACGGCGCACCCGTCCATCCTGCCTTG
>JAIPKD010000080.1 GCA_021733835.1 Verrucomicrobiota bacterium | reverse complement strand
GGCTATGGCGGCGGCATGGGCGGCGGCATGGGCGGCGGCGGCGGAAGCCAGGTTGTCCAAGTCGATGCCCTCGGTATATCAAATGTGACATTGACGAATGAGCTGACGTCCGCGCAAGACCTGGTGAGGAATTTCTTCGACACCGCAGGTGTGGACTTAACAGCGCCCAAGAGTGTTTTCTTCAATGATCGCACCGGCGTTCTCCTGGTGCGCGCGACAATGGAGGATTTGGAAATAATCCAAAAAGCCATTGAGGTACTGAACATATCGCCGCCGCAGGTGTCGGTTGAAGTCAAATTTGTCGAGGTTAAACAGGATGATAACAAGGCCCTCGGATTCGACTGGTTCCTGGGGAACACACTGATGTTCGGTGGGAAAGTCGGGGGGCAAGGAGGGTCGGCGCCGTCGTTTGTCGGTGAACCTCCCCCGGCGAACCCCAGCGGTGTATTCCCCGGGCCGGGCTCGGCTGTCGGAGTACCCGGTGCCGCCGCAGCCGCGCCAAGCGCGTCCGATGGGCAGTTGACCAGCTCTCTGAGAAATGACGCTCCCGCGCTTGCGACGATTACCGGTATATTAACCGATCCTCAATTCAGGTTGGTTATAAATGCAATGGAGAGACGTGACGGCGTCGAGGTTATGTCAGCGCCTAAGGTCACCACTCTCAGCGGGCGTCAGGCTCAAGTCAAAATGGCGGTGCAACGTACCATTCTGGCCAGTTCCCAGGTTGGCGCCAGCCAGGTGAACACATCACAGACTACCACGACCACGACGACCGGTGGCGCTAATGTAAACCCGGTTCCGTTGGTGCAACCGACCCAGATGTCGATAACTACCGGGCCTACGCTCGATATAGTGCCTTATGTCTGCGCGGACGGATACACGATACAGATGACGCTGATCCCGTCGGTGATTGACTTCCTCGGTTACGGAAATCCGGATATTCCGGAGGCGCAGCGATTCGAGGCATCGATCCAAGCGCAGGCCGGCCAGGCGCGTTCACCGGTGCCGTTGCCGAGATTCTCCGTCCGGCAGGTGGTGACAAGCGCAATCGTATGGGACGGACAAACAGTGGTGCTCGGCGGATTGATCTCCGAGGATATACGCAGGCGCCGGGATAAAGTGCCCGTGCTTGGAGATATACCTGTAGTCGGAAGGTTGTTCAGGTCCGAGTCAAGCGGAACTAGTAAGAAGAATCTGGTCGTCTTTGTTACGCCGACCATTATCGATCCGGCGGGTAACCGTGTGCATAACGAGGATAACCTACCGTATGATCCGAACTCGGTTCCGTCTCAGGATATGGAAGTTGGATTGCGTTAGATTAAAACGGGACTTACTGAAATGCTGCAGCCGCATAGGGAAGGACGACTGCTCCTCGTGGATGGCCATGGTTACGCCTATAGGGCCTTTCACGCGATCAAGGGGCTGAGCGGGCCCGGAGGGAGTCCGACGAATGCGATATACGGATTCATTCGGATGCTCGGTAGGATTCGCTCCGAAGTGGCCCACGAGTACATCGCCGTGGCCTGGGACGGCGGATCGGATGAAGGGCGCTTGCGGCTCTTACCCGAGTACAAGGCGCAGCGACCGGAAATGCCGGACGACTTGAGATGTCAACTGGACGCAATCGTCGAATACCTTGAAGCCGCCGGCATTGCCTCATTCTGTAAAGACGGAGTGGAAGCCGACGACTGGATTGCCTCGACTGCAAAACGCGCGTTCGAAAACGGTGCGGAAGTTGTAATTGCAACTTCAGATAAGGACTTCATGCAGCTCGTGAATGAGCGAATATGTATCCTCAGCACAAAAGGGCGCGAGACCGAGTTTCTCGGCCCGGATGAGGTGCAGGAAAAACTCGGCGTTGCCCCGGCACGAGTGGTCGATTTTTTGAGTCTTGCAGGGGATTCAGTCGACAATATACGCGGCGTCGAGGGCGTCGGCCCGAAAACTGCTGTTGATTTGATAAATAAGTATGGCGGTGTGGAAGCCATATACGAACGGATCAATGAAATACAACCGGCGCGCCTGAGGGAGAAACTGGCCGAGTCCAAGGAATTGGTGGAGAGAAACAGACAACTTGTCAGTCTTAAACAAGACTTGGACGCGGCGTGGGATATCGATGTCTTGAAACCGCGTGAGTGCGACAGACCGGGATTGGCCGAGCTATACAGAAAATGGGGATTTAAAAGAATGGCGGAAGAATTAAGCGGCGCAAACGAACAACAAGGTGTATTGTTCTAAGGGCGCCGATTGGTGTTGGACAACGAAAATGGCTTTTGATATAAGTTAATCAGATTATGCTTAGGGTCGGCTTGAAAATATTAATGTCTGTCCTGGGATTGGGTGTCGCGGCGACAATGCACGCTTCATCCGCTTACCCGTCCCAGGGTGATGAATACCCGCTGCTTAATTATGCGATAGGGGATCAGGTGAATCCGCAGATCGCAGTCGATAACAGCGGCGGATTCCTGGTATGGCAGGATAATGCGACGGACAATGATGGCGCGGGTATCAGCGCCGTGCGACTGGATAGCGGGCTGATGCGTGTATCCGACCCGTTGCGGATCAATAAAAGCGCCGAAGGCGATCAGGAGAATCCGGCGGTTGCCTTGCTCGAAGACGATGGCGCCGTCTTCGTCTGGCAAGGTGGCGAGCTAGGATTTCAACATATCTACGCGCGTTTCATGACGTCGACAAATACGTTCACCACTGAGAATGATGTACTTGTCAGCAATGATGAATACTATCAACAAGACCCCGCCGTTGTCGGTCTGAAAAACGGGAATGTATTGATCGTCTGGTCCAGCTCTGAACAGGACGGGGAGTATCAGGGGGTGTTTGCTCGATTATTCGGCCCTGATGGCGAACCGCTCGGCGCCGAGTTCCAGGTGAACCGGTTTACCGACTTCAACCAACGTACGCCGTCCGTCGAAGTCCTCGAGGATGGGCGCGCCGTGATATCGTGGATTTCAGAGCAGCAGCGGGGGCCGAGGACATTCGATGTATACGCCAGGGTTATTGATGAAAACGGGGATTTTCTCACTACGAACGAAATCAGATTGAATCAGACCGACGATGTCTGCGCAAACCCGGTCATAAGCGCAAATAAAGAACTGGGCGGTTTCATGGTGGCCTGGAGCCAGAAGGTGCTGAATGCGCCAAGTAACGGTTGGGATATCGTTGCGCGGGCGTTCAATGAGGAATGTAATCCTATTTCCGATCAAACATTGGTAAACGATCACACTTACGGGGATCAATTCGGACCACGCATAGCGACCATTGGTTCCGATAATTTCGTTATTTGGACAAGCCTCCGCCAGGATGGTTCGTGGGAAGGCGTGTTCGGACGCTTCCTAGACGAAACCGCGCAAACGTTTGGGGAAGAAATTCAGATCAACAATACAACGCTCAGCCGCCAGATTCATCCGTGTGTGGGCTCAGACGGTGTAAGCAGATTCCTCATCGGTTGGAGTAGTTTCAAGCTCGGTTCCGCCGTGACGGATTTCGACCTTTTCGTACGGCGATATGCGTCTTCGGGCGGACTAACCAAGCCCGACGCGCCGTATGCCTCGGCATTGAGTCAGTACCAGGTGAGCGTTACCTGGCCGCCGGCGCAGGGGATTGACATTAAACATTACGAGCTTTACGTGGACGGCGCCGATACGCCGGTGGTCGTCTCTACGAATATTTATACTATAAGCGGCCTGAGCCCCGGCAGCACCCATACCGTCGCTTTGCGTTATGTCTTGAATGATGAACGTAGATCGCCGCTCTCGGATACGGTCGAGACCGGAACCTGGAGTATTGACGCGAATTTCGACGGGTTGCCGGACGACTGGCAGCAATTGTATTGGGGCGAGAACTCCAAGTCATGGGCGCCGGGACATGTAGATTCCGACGGTGACGGCGCACAGAATATAAAGGAATTCCTTGCGGGTACTGATCCGACAAACCCCGACAGCGTTCTTAAGACACGGCTGGAGGAAGCCGAGGTCGGCTGGCGATTATACTGGAATACAGTACCCGGCCAGGTCTATCAGGCGCAGGTATCCACGAATTATGAGGACTGGAATGACGTCGGCGCACCACGCGTCGCGGCGGGCTCGCAAGACTCGATCCAGGTGGAGAAGGATTCCGGTTTGGCTCTCTATAGGGTAATAAGATTGCGTTAACAAATGAATTTTATGTATCGACGATTACTTAATCTCGGCTTGTGCTTATTCTTGACTGCGCAGGCATGGCAGGTGTCCGCGTTTTCGATGCTGGGACCGTTTGCGGACTGGATGGATGAAGTGAAGCAATATCAGGTTGGGGGGACACTAGGTGGCCCCATGAACCTCGGCGAGGAGTACAGATGGAACCTGCCCATTATCACTTATGCATACGATGAATCGTTCCTTAACTACTTCGGCTCGAACGGTGTGGCGGAAATCGAGGAGGCGGTGCAGGTATTCAAAGACCTCCCGCAGATGTCCGAGATCGATATCAATAAGTACCCGATGCGATCCAAGAGGATGAATTATCGAGCCGGCGCGCTGCTATTGCTTGATCTTAAGTCGTATGCAATGGGGCTGATTATTGAGGAACTGGGCTTGGCCCCTGCTGAGCGCTGGGTATGGTGCCTTCGGGAGGAGTGGCATGAGGATAATATCCCATATTTTATCACCATAAAACGCAACTTTGATCCTGAAACATGGCAGCCGTCGAGTTACGTGAACGGTGTACTATACACATACCGGATTTATCATAGCGATACTCCGCACCAGGCCGACGCTATCGAGATTCCTGTTGATCCATTAAAGCCTGCGTACACAAGCGTTTCTCGATCTGCGTTAGACCATGGTGAGTATTTCATAGGTTTAACCAGAGACGACATCGGCGCATTGAGATATCTCTATCGTCCGAATAATTTCAATATGGAAAATGCGCCGCCGCAAATTACATCCGGCAATGCGAATGTAGGCTCGGGCGCGTGGTTCCCAATCGGCGGTATCACCAATGCAGTAGGCACAAACGTGGTAAGCACGAATGCGACTAATTACATCGATGTGGCGCTCCGCCCGGGTATGAATACACTGAAATTCCAAAGGCTTGAATATGACTCGATGGTAGGCGAATTCATACCGTATACCAACACATTCACCGAAGCCTACATCAGCAATAATGTTGTTTACTATCAGGAACTCGAGCGCGTAATAAACGAACCGGATATCCTTTTCTCGGCGGCGGACCTTGGTATAAGCGGAATATTTCCCTTTTTAGCTGAACGTACTAGTACAGAAGATTGGTCGAATAATGATGGTATAAACGGAAATGAAGCACTTGATGGACCTGGTACGATTCAGCCACCGGTCAGTATTACATTCAATAAAGTGGGGCCATGGTATTACAACGGCCCGGGATTCCGAACAGAGGAAACAGCTATAGTTGGCATGCCGTGGTTCGTCTGGGGCTCATTTGACGGCTCGACGAATCCGCCGGTAGTGTATCCATCAGGGACGAGTATCAAGGACTTGGAACGGCAGATTAGAGGTTATTAACGCCGAAAACATGAATATTCATTCTTTATGAACCGCAATTATATAACAGGTTTCGTTGTAAGTATCTGGTGCTTGGCTGCATCCGCGCAGACCTCGCCCAGATACGAGAATTATGGGTTGATAACAACACCGCCGCAGATAGACGCGACGACCTTTATAAACGGTGGTGTCTTCGATTTTACCGATGTTTATGATACTAATATTATTAATATTATAGGATATGTTCAGGAGCCTGCTCTTGGAATCGTACCTTATGATACTCAAAATACCTTGCATTATACCAATCTACCAAACGCAAGTATGGTCTCAGGGATAGGCTATAACTTCTTTTTTATAACAAACGGTTTTATTAATCCAACGCACAGTTTTGATAATCGGGGTGTTATTTCGGGATTGATACTAAGGGCTAACGCAACCAATCTCGTAAATAAAGGGCTAATGTCCGCTCCTTCAGGTGGATTGATCGAATTAAAAGGAAATAATTTGGACCTATCGTTTGGTGGGATCGACGCTGGAGATGATTCAATAGGTGGGATCATTATTGGAACACAAAATGATGTACAAACTTACTATACCGGCCTGGGGACAAATAATGGGCTTAGTGATGATTATCAGATGCCATTAAACCTCCAGACTCTCCAACTGCCGAATCCAAGATCGCCTATGCATGAAGTGTTGGATAGAAGATATGGTTCGATTATGGGATATCTTGAAACTTTCGTAAGAATACCTTCATCCTACTCCAACAACACTAATTTTACGGCAATTGCCAACGAATACCAGCTGAACTCGTCAAACCTTATACGCGAGGTGATCTTTATCAATACCAACAGCCCTGATACGAACCTCACTATTAAGGCCGGCTTCTCGGGCATCGGCGGTGGGCCTTCAATCGTCCAATTCAGCATGCGTAATTATAACCCCGTCCAGGGTGAGGAGATCACTAATTACATTTATTTCGTCGATAGAATGCTCGGGGAGACGAATTTAGCTTACTACACAAACTACATGACCGACGAAATTGAAAGGCCTGAGCCGTACTACACCTATCAAAGCACTTATCCATATTATTATCGACTTACAAATAACGTAACCTATTCGAATGAGTTTATCTTGAGCCCGCAGATGGCGTCATCGGTTGTAACAAATTCCTATATTGCATGGTCCGGCCTGGTCGGATCTTACGGCGACAGATCAGTGGGTGGGATTACATCAAACTTCTATGGTGAAACAGGTGCTTCGTTAAATCCTGCGTTATTTGATCCAACCAATCAGTCAGGACGTGTTGAGATTGAAGCGGGTACTTTAAATCTTAAGAATGCGCGTATTCGAGCGCAAAGTTGGGTGAGCATAAATGCGACCAATTCGATAAATGCACAAAATGTTGCCATCGACGCCCCGGTAGTTAAGTTAGATCTTACTTGTACAAATAGCTGTCTATTAATATCGAATCTAATTCCGCAGTCGGTTAAGAGACTAACTGGAATGATTTCCGCCTGGAGCGGAATATGGACTAATACAATTGGCGGCACGACCAATGCCACCAGTGGTGATACGAACGAAGTGACTGTGACCTATCATACGCTAATCCTTGACCATAATTTTCAGACTACACAACCGGCGGGTATTTATTCACTCGCTCTGCATTCCACAAATATAGTCGTAGCCGACAGGGTGAATATTACAGAGAACCTGATGGTTGACGGCAAGAGCTTCTCTCTGGAAGGACAACTGTACGGCGACGGCCTTGAAAACTGGAATGCACAAATAGCCCCGATAACTGAGAACCTCACAAACAACGGTTCATTAACAATTCGTAGTATGGGCTGGTTCGGCGCCGACCGTACAAATGCGTATTCGTACTTCATCAACAGTGGCACATGCTCGGCGGCCGGATTAAGGATCAAGTCCGATACCCTGGTAAACGACGGCTTACTAGAGGCGCGGAATGGCACACTCGAGGTGACCGCAAATTCCGCCAAGCTGGATAATGGGATACTTCAATCGGGCGCGGATGTATGGCTCAAGGGCTTCGATGTGAAGGCGCGAAACAGCATTATCAATGCCGGCACGCTCTTCCTGAATGTGACAAACCGCCTCGCCGACGGCGGCCCGGGCGCCATGAACGAATGGACATGCTCTTCCGGTTTCAGAATGCTGAAGACCCCCGAGTCAGGATCACTCCTGGGAACTCGACTCACGACTTCCGCCAGGAAGTATGACTTCGTAAGTCATCAATGGTCAGCAAAAGACAAGGGCGCAACTGCTGCCGGATTCGAAGATAACGCCGCTATCGGGCGCCTGATCATCACGGGCGCATCGCCCAGCTACATGACGTTCTCCGGCGCAGGCACGAACAACGCATTGTATGTCGATTACTTGGAGTTGCGTAATTATGCGACGAATTATGCGTCCGCGCTCAATATCGATTCGAATATGAAGATTTACTTCGCCGCGGCAAACCTGCCCGTCGAAGAATTGGACGGAAAACTGGACGGACGTTTACGGTGGGTCAAAGACTACGCCGGCCCGAATAGCTCGACAAATGTCGTACTCGCCGACGGCAGGATAGTAACGGTCAACCTCGGCTTGAGGCAAAGTCCGACGATCGATTCGGATGCAGACGGCACACCGAACGCCTATGATGTCATGCCGTTCGAGGGCATAGTGCTTAAGTCTGTTGCTGTTACCAATAAACCGCCGATGACCGCCGAGGTTACTTGGAATGCCGCCGCCGAGACGGTGTATCGAATCGATTACGCCACGAATATGATTTCGCCGGAATGGCAATTCCTGAAATACTTCACCAATAGCGCTGCCACAAACAGAGTTGTAACAGTGGAAGATAATCAAATAGACGATAGCAGAACACGGTTCTACCGCGTGAGTTATCAGCCTTGAACACCTTTCCGGTCGATAACTGGTTTTTATTGATACGGAAACGGCATGTTAAGTGTTCAAATCAAAGAGTATTGTTATGTCAAAGGCATATCGTAGTATCCTGACTTTATTAGTATGTTTCGCGCCGTTCGTGTCTGGTCAGACGAACGTGAGTACCAATTCCTTTACGTTCACCATCGAACCGCCGGCCCAGACGATTATGATTACAGAGACCACAAACCCGGTCTCCCTCATTATCGGCGATTACGGCTCATTCTCGAATGTCTTCGGAAACGTCTCAATCGATGGTTCGGTTTACTGGGGCGACGTGGATTTTGTGGACGGCGAAGACCCCGATGAAACAGCCGATGACGGCATATACACGGGCAATATCATTACGCCGCTCCTCGAGGAATATGCCACAAACTTCACGCTACGTGTCGTCATGACCGCAGACGATTTGACCATGACCAATGACCCGCCCGCCGGCGGCACGAATATAGTTGAAGTCAGCGTGACCAATACCATCGAGTATATAATCGTCCCGCGCCCGGTAAATGATGATTTCGAAGACTCGATAAAACTAAAGTCGTACAACGATTCTCTGGTGGTTACCGCTACAAATGATTACGGCTCGCTCGAAGCCGGCGAACCGGTGCATGCCGACGTCGGAGATGTCGAATCCTCGGTCTGGTGGACTTGGTCGTCGCCGGTGTCAGGAAACGTGCTAATCGATACCGCAGGCAGCTCGTTTGATACTGTCCTCGGTGTGTATACAGGGAATTCTGTCGATTCGCTCACTCAGGTCGCATCCGCCACTTATGACGATGAAAACCAATTGCGAGCGCACGCAAACATCGACGCAACACTCGGACGGACTTATCGGATAGCCGTGGCAGGGCGCCCGCCCGAATCAGAGGGTGACATCAGACTCCGTATCGTCCTTGATGGATACCCGGATACAAACGGGCCGATCGCCCAGATCACAGCGCCGGAAGACGACTCGCTGTTCACGACGAATATGGTCGAATTCACCGGTACCGCCGAAGATGTGAATCCCGACGGCTCGGGCGTGCGACAAGTCCTGTTGAGTGTCAATGATCAGGCGCCGGTGCCCGCGGAAGGTACCCTGGAATGGAACGCACTCCTTAACTTGCCGCCCGGAACAAATACCGTCAGCGCATTCGCCGTTGACTATGCCGGGAATACAGGCGACCTGCACTCCATTATTGTAAAATATATCAATCCGACAAACGACCACTTCACAAACTCGATTGCACTCGAAGGCGCCAATGACCTCATCCGCGCTATTAACGGCAGGGCGACAATCGAGCCCGGCGAACCTATCCACGCGCTGAATGACGGCGGTCACTCGATCTGGTATTCTTGGACCGCCCCGGACGACGGGTTCCTCTCTTTGTCCACTGCTGGCAGCGACTTCGATACGCTTCTCGCCCTTTACGCAGGTGACAGCCTCACGAACCTGACCGAGATAGCCGGTAACGATGATGTCTCCACAAACAATCTCACAAGCGCATTGACCGCCGGTGTTACAAATGGTGTCACTTATAGAATTGCCGTCGACGGATTCGGCGGGGATTCGGGGAATATTGTATTAAGCTACTACTTCGAGGCCACGGAAGACTCCTATAGTCTCACCATAAACCCCGTCATGGGCGGAACTGTATCTCTCAAATCGGGCGTCTATATCGCTAATACCAATCTCACCATACAAGCATTCCCTTCTCAGGACTTCGAGTTCGTACGCTGGGAAGGTTCATACAGCTCCGAGGAGAATCCTTTCAGCTTTACTCTCGATACCCACGCCAATTTAACGGCCGTATTCCGAGTAAAAAATTATACGGAAACTTTCGAGAGTGAAGGATTCCAAGGATTGCCCTGGACCTCCGGCGGAGATAAGCCGTGGATAATCGATTCAAGCACTTCCGCCGATGGCGATTTTGCCGCACGCTCCGGGGATATCGAAGACGGACAGGAGACACTCCTTTCTCTGACCACTAATACCTTGGCCGGTACCGGTTCGTTCGATCTGCGTGTAAGTTCGGAATCCGGTTGGGACGAGCTCGAGTTCTCACTAAACGGCCGACCCCTCGAGTCTTGGTCGGGCGAAACCGGTTGGCTGAACTACCAATTCAAGTTGCCGGAAGGAACCAATACCATGACCTGGAGGTACCATAAGGATTCCGCCTTCAGCGAAGGCCGGGACTCCGCATGGATCGATAATCTCTACTTGCCTTTACTGCTGGAATTGACGACAAATACGGCGGCTAATCTCCAAATAACTCTAAGCCCCGATTCAATACCCGTAATTACCATATCAGGCCAGGAATCGCGTACATACGTTCTCGAGACCTCGACCAACCTGATCAATTGGTCGCCGATACTAACCAACCGCGCCACCGACGGCGTGATTGAATACGAGGACACAAACGCCCAAGATGCGGATGCCCGCTTCTACCGCGCCGTGGCCGAGTAGATGCCATTGTCGGTGATGCTTCTTTGATTCACAAGAGGACGAGATATACGCGTCCTCTTTTTTTAACTTCATATACAATAGGCCACAGAACCTTATGGTTGCCCGTGTCACTTTGCCGGAAACGAATTCTTTCCCGCCTCTCGACGGCATTTATGACAAAGTATAAATTGCCGGATTTTGTTTTGCATTTAACGGCATGTGGTTAATGTTATCCCATGTTTAGGCCGTGTATTGACCTTCACGAGGGCAAGGTAAAGCAAATTGTTGGTGGGACATTGGGTTCGGAGATGTCAGGATTGAAGACAAATTTTGTTTCCGAGCGCCCCAGCTGCTGGTATGCCGAGCTGTACAAGCGCGATGACTTAAAAGGCGGTCACGTAATCATGCTCGGCCCGGGCAATGAAGCCGCCGCTGTCGATGCCCTCAACGCCTACCCGGGCGGGCTCCAAGCGGGTGGTGGTATCAATCCGGAAAACGCGCGCTCCTTTCTGGAGTCCGGAGCATCCCATGTAATCGTGACTTCGTATGTTTTTCGCGATGGGTGTATCGACTGGACGCGCCTCGAAGAGCTCGTGCGCCTGGTGGGAAAAGAACGGATCGTCCTGGACTTGAGTTGCCGCCTGCGCGGCAATGATTACTACGTGGTAACCGACCGCTGGCGTAAGTTTACAGATTTTATCCTCGGCCCAAAAACAATGAACAGCCTTTCTCAGTACGCAGACGAGTTCCTCGTGCACGCCGTAGATGTAGAAGGTCTCTGTTCCGGAATAGATGAGGCCTTGATCCAAAAGCTTGCCGAATGGTCACCTATCCCGACCACCTACGCCGGCGGAGCGCGATCAATGGATGACTTAGAACGCGTTACCACCCTCAGCAACGGGAGAATCGACCTAACTATCGGTTCAGCACTTGATATCTTCGGCGGTTCAGGTATCCGCTATGCGGACGCCGTGGCTTTCAACAAAAGTCTTATTCCGGAATAATAATCGGCGCAGTTACGTTCCGAAGGAAGCGGCATCGAATGCCACAGCTTTATCCGATTACCAACCCGTCCATGCCTTTTAGAATCCGGTGCAAAGTGTAGGGACAGACCCTACAAAACCCGCAAAATACAGGCATTTTCATTCATAAATAGATCGTGTCAGAAGGTTTTAAACTATAGGGACAGGCCCTGCAAAACTCACTAGCGCTCCGAACCCGGCAGAAGG
>JAIPKD010000079.1 GCA_021733835.1 Verrucomicrobiota bacterium | reverse complement strand
CGCCGCGGCAAGTCCTTGTCCACCCAACTCTGCACCTCAACGTGGATCAATATACATTCCTTCCTGCCGTCCTTACGGGTTACCCTTACCAATTTATCCACTCGCTGCTTACCCAGTTTTGAGTTCCTGGTCACCTCTTGCAGTTCCTTATCCAGAAACTCGATCGGCTCGTGCCAGTTGATATTGGCGGCAATTTCCGGGAAACAGAACTCCAGGAGTGGTTGGAGATATTGCTCCAGCGCCTCCTTCCAAGCCCCGTCGTAATCGTTTTTCTGGCTCATAGCAATCTTGGGGTGATACTACATCGTCAAGTGATAATAATGCAAAGAAATTATTGCTATAAATAAAAATTGAATCTCTCGCGAAGAAGTATTGATTTCGGCTTCGTACACATACACGTTCGCGATTTCCGTAGTAGGTTTTGATTTGTTTCGTGCTTCGGATTTTTTTAAGCCTCATCCCGTAGAGACGGAATATTGCCGGCTGCTTCCCTTTGCCCCGTTGCGGCCATTGCGAGAGAAAATTCTCTCGCCAAGGGGGCTAACAACGCAGAGAAGAAGATTCCCCTCCGCCATAGGAGAGCTGACGGTTTAACCACGGCAGTCGGTTTAAATCTCCTGTTCAAAATCTTCGATTGACGAAACCAACACCGCCTTGCGGTGGAGCCGATGCAGTTCCTGCTCGTTGGCGATGGCATTCACCTTCGCCTTCAGCTCACCGGGCACACTACTAAACCGCGCCTCTAACACTTCCACTATTGCAGCGCGTAATGCTTCCAACAGGCCCGACTTCCGGCCTTCCAACAGGCCTGACTTCCGGCCTTTCTGAAGGCCTTCTTGCAAGCCTTCTTTTCTGCCTAACCTTTCAATACTCGTTACGTATGGCATAGTCTTCTCCTTTTCATACTCCACCAGTTCCTATGCAACTTTATGAAATGTTTTTTTCACACCGTACGGCCGCCTTGACTGGTTTTCTACAATCGTGAGCACGTCGTCCATACAGAATATCCAGCACCCACTCACTCTCGTAGTGCGGGCCACGGAGGCCGATCGTGAGTGCCAGTTTTATCACGTCCCAAGGCCCTACCACGTCGAGCTTCCGTCCTGATGTCACTACCTTCGGTCTAAGCACGACAAAGCGTCCGACCTTCTTGAGGGCTTGAACGAACGCAAGGTCCTCACCGGCACGCATACTCTCGGAAAACCCGCCCGTCGCAATATAGGCCTCGCGAGTGCTGAAAACGAAACAACCGCACGCCCACCGCAGCAGTCGCGCCACCAAGACGGCGAAGAACAGCATTATCCGCGCCCACATGGGCGTTGGGCCTTTCAAGTCAATGAGACAGCCGCCGCCGACTGCCCCCGCTCGAAGAACAGCCAATGCCGCACTGACGGCCCTCTCATTCACCTGCGAATCCGCATCCACGAAGAACAACTTCTCCCCAGACGCGGCCCGTGCACCTGCATTGCGCACAGCTGAGACTTTGCGGCACTCGACTCGGAGGGTGAAGGCTCCCATTTGCTCGGCGATCCGGCGCGTCGAATCAGTGGAAGCATCATCCACCACAATCACCTCGTAACACTCCGCAACCCTTTCCATCGCCGTGCGGATGCTCTTCAGGCACTCGCCGATCCACCGCTCTTCATTATGGGCAGGGACGATAAAGGAGATCATAGCGGCCTACCTCAACGGTAAAACGGCGCTGTAATAATTCAATGTCAGCGATACTCAATCTCGCCGGCGAGAGGATTATTCCGCGGCTACTTCCTCGTGTTTCTTTGAGGCTTCTATGATCTTTTTGGCATTCTCTGCGGGTACCGGATCGTAATGCGAAAACGATTTTGTGTAAAAACCGCGTCCCTGCGTAATCGATTTCAGCGCCTGCGCATAGTTTTGCACCTCCGCCTCGGGCACCTTGGCGTTAATCGTCTGATTCTTACCCTCCGGTTCCATACCACTGATCTTCCCGCGTCTGGATGAGATATCGCCCATGACGTCGCCTGTATACTTATCGGGCACGGTCACCCTCAGATTATCCACCGGCTCGAGCAGGATTGGACCGGCCTTTTCGAAGGCCAGCTTGAACGCTTCGCGTCCGGCTATCTGGAAGGCGATGTCTTTTGAATCGACGGGATGCGTTTTGCCGTCCACAAGATAAACGCGAATATCAACGATCGGATACCCCGCCAATATACCTTCATCCATCCGCGCGCGTATGCCTTTATCGACACTCGGGCGGAATGGTTGATCGATGACGCCGCCTACGATCTTATCGACAAACTCGTAGCCCTCGCCTCTTTCCACTGGCTCGACGTCGATGGCGACCCTGCCGAATTGGCCTGCGCCGCCGGATTGTTTCTTGTGCGTATATTCGACGTACTTAACGGGTTTTGTTATCGTTTCGCGGTATGATATCTTCGTCGGTGATTTATCGACTTCGACCTTAAACCGGCGCTTGAGGTTATCGAGGATAATCTCCAGGTGCACTTCACCCATCCCGGACAGGAGTTCCTGTTTGATATCGGGGTAATACTTGAATTGGAATGTCGGGTCTTCTTCGTGGAGCTTAGACAATCCCATACCCAGTTTATCTTCGTCACCCTTATTCTTTGCATGAATAGCGACACTGAAAAGCGGCTCGGGATATTCCACGGGTGGAAACCGCAACGTTGAGCCCTTGTCGACCAAGGTATGGTTTGTATGTGTACTCTTGAGTTTCAACATTGCGCCGATATCGCCGGTAGTGATTTCAGGCGTATCAATACGCTCGCGTCCGCACATGTAGTACATGTTAACTGGACGCTCGGTAATGTTCTGAACGCTGTTGAATATATCGGCGCCGTTGGCTATCTTGCCGCTGAATACGCGAACAAGACTGAACTCGCCTATATGCTCCTCGGAAATGACCTTAAAAACGAAGCCCACCGGCTTCCCGTCCGGTGCGCAATCGACTTCCTTGGTCTCGTCGCCTTCGAGCATTTGAGCCTTATTCCGGCTGGCCGCCGACGGAGTTAAATCCACCATTGCATCCAAGAGCAGATCTGCGCCCATGTTTTTGAGTGCGGAACCGCAAAACACGGGGTAAACGCTGCCGTCGGCCGTACCCTTGGCGATTCCCTGTTTTAGTTCCTCGGTGGAGAGCTCGCCGGCCTCGAAGTACTTGTCCATCAGCTCCTCGTCTGTCTCAGCCACCGATTCCATGAGAGTGACACGCATCGATTGCACGCGTTCGGCCAGTTCCTGCGGAATCTCGACCTTTTTGCCCTTACCATCGCCTTCGGGTGTATACTCGAAGGCCTCTTTGCTGATCAAGTCCACTACGCCCTTGAAACCGGCGCCCGAACCGATGGGGATTTGCACCGGTGCAACAGAGGTATGATAGAATTCCTGCAGGCTCTCGAGGGCTGCATCGAAGTTCGCGTTTTCGCGATCCATGCCGTTAATAAAGAAGAGGCGCGGCAAGTTACGTTCGTTCAGATGCCGAAAGATGATTTCGGTTCCCACCTGCACGCCGGTCGGTGCATCCACCAGCACAACGGCGCTTTCAACCACACTAAGCGCCGCCAAGGTGTCTCCTATCAGGTCAAGGAAACCCGGCGTGTCGATAAGATTAACCTTCGTATCCTTCCATTCACAATGTCCCAACGCCATGGAGACAGACATCTTCCTCTCCTTTTCATCATGCCGGTAATCGAAATTACTCGTATCGTTGTCGACCCTGCCAAGGCGCGGGGTTGCTTTTGAAATAAAGGAAAGGGCCTCCATCAAAGAGGTCTTTCCTACACCTCCATGAGAGAGCAAACAGACATTACGAATTGCTTCTGCATCGAATTTCTTCATGTATCCTCCGATCCGGCTTGCAACAAGAGTTGTTGCTGTTTCGGAAATCTTTAATTTTACATAGGTTTATGATCCGCACTTTTCTCCGGCTTGCCTTCAAATTTACTTCTCTTCTTCGTTCAAGCACGGCAAGCAAGAACG
Organism: Verrucomicrobiota bacterium; assembly: GCA_021733835.1. Lineage (GTDB taxonomy): Bacteria > Verrucomicrobiota > Verrucomicrobiia > Limisphaerales > JAIPKD01 > JAIPKD01. Next base: position 8,333 of record JAIPKD010000079.1, on the reverse strand, counting down.
AACATTACATAAATGACCGATACTCAGGCAAATAAAAAACGGGCGCACCGGCAAAAATACAGCGCAAATCCATGAATCGGCCCCTGCCGCACGCCGACATCGTCGTTATCGAGACGCATCCAAGATTCTCCCAAAATTTCTGAAATGCGACTTTGAAACCAGCTCGAGCTTATCCTCACCACATTTCGCTACAAACTCGCGCCCCGCCTGTTCGGTCAAAGCGGAGGCGCCCTTTGGGAACTCGATTCCGTACTTGCGCGACATGTCCCGGAGCCGCCGTACAAACTCGTCACGCGCCAGTATGGAAGCCGCCGCCACCGCCATGTCATCCTCGGCCTTATGCCTCTGCACAAAATCAAGTTGCTTACCCAGTGACATAAGCGTATTCGCCACAAGCCTCTTATCCCGCGCGAACTGATCGCTCAACGCGCGCTTCGGATACGGATTCATCCGGCCTGAATTGTTCATTATATTCTCAAGCGCCCTGGCGTGGCCCCAGGCGAGTATGCGGTTGATACTCGACATCTTCCGATAAAGCCGGTTGTATGCCTCGTTTCCTATCGCAACCACCGAGTGGACGCATCCCGGCGCGTTCCTGATCTTATCGGCGACCTCGGCTATTTTCTTATCGCTCTTGATCGACTTGGAATCGCGCACGCCCTCGCGCATCCATGCTTCCACTAAATCAGAGTTCACATACACGGCGGCAGTACAGAGCGGACCAAAGAAATCGCCCTTGCCGCTCTCGTCAATGCCTATCCGCGGCTCGAAAAGCTCCGGCGCCAACTCGCGTTCATAACCCAATTCGGCCTTCCCAAATACCACCGGTTCCATAACAAACTCGATAAACTCACCCGTACGCTTCCCCTGAAGAACAAGCTTGCCGCTCTTGTAGAGAACTAAGTTCAGGTCTTCCCCACGCGCCGCAAATTGCGCATGCTCCTTATCGAAAAACTCGTAGCCGTGCTCAGACAGGTACTCGCGAAGCGCGCCGGCTTGACGTTCGGTCAACACGGCCGTGTAAGTGGTTATTTTTTTCATCTATCCAAACTTATGCCGACTCTCAACTACCGGCTTTTTTTTGTGTTCTTAAAAGGTCTATCCGTTATACTGTCCAAGGGTTATGGATTTTGCCTCTAATCTGAAACATATTAAAGACAGAATTACCGCCGCCTGCCGGAGGTGCGGCAGAGACCCGGCATCGGTCGAGCTGATGGCGGTTTCAAAAAACGTATCGCCGGAAAAAATATCCGAAGCCGCCGAAGCAGGCCAAACTCTTTTCGGCGAGAATCGCGTCCAAGAAGCCAAAGCAAAGATCGGACGGTGCCCCGGACATCTGCAATGGCACATGATCGGCCACCTCCAAACCAATAAATGCAGGGACGCAATCGAGCTGTTCGATACCATACAAAGCCTCGACTCGCTGAAGCTCGCCCGCGAAATCGATAAAACCGCCGCCAAGCTCTCGAAATCCGTACCCGTCCTCATCGAAGTCAATGTAGCCGGGGAATCGAGTAAGCACGGATTCTCCCCCGGTGACTTGATCGCGGAACTGAAACAACTCGAGGAATTCCCGAACATCGAGATTCACGGGCTTATGACGATTGCGCCTTGGACGAATAACCCTGAACGCCTCAGGCCGATGTTTAAGGGATTGCGCGAACTGAAATTTCGCTGCGAAGACATCATCGGCGCGCCGCTGCCGCAATTGAGCATGGGTATGACAAATGATTTCGAGATCGCAATCGAAGAAGGCTCGACCATGATACGCGTCGGTACAGCCCTCTTCGGTGAGCGTCCGGTAAAAGACGACTAACGTTCTCCGTTTCCCGAACATACAGTGAACGGTTGTACCTTGGCGCTTTACCGTTACTTTAAATTACACGTTAACCTTGAATAGTAGATAATTAAATATGGAGCTCAAACCGGAGACATTTAAGAAAGAAATAAGCGAAGCGCTGGCAAATTACGAGAAATACATCGTCTGCATTGAAAAGACACCCGACCAATTCGCCGCGAGCCTGAAATCACTCTTGTCCAAGGCAATCAAGACCTATGTCAATCGCGATCCCGAACTCCGTCATGGCATCGCGCTCGATAAATATGTGACGATCATTATCAGCCAAACCGGTTCGGAGCGCCCGTTCTGCGGGATTTATTTCAACCTCGCGAGTCCGTACTTCAAGAAGAAACGCACCAAAAAATCCTCGACCAAAAAGAAGTCCTGATCAGGTCGTATCGGCCACCGCTGAGCCCGGGGGTTCAGCGATGACGCCCTGGAACACACGCCGATACGCGTACATCGGAAACCCCCATGTCATACGCCCGGTTGTATTTGAAGGAATTCCGTCCGCTTCACGGCATTCACCGCTACCCTCTCCATACAAGCGGGAATCAAACAGAACTCACCCGGCCGCGCTTGCACCTCGCCGGCTTCATATTCCAACTGCAATTCGCCGCTTACTACGCCCAAAATCAACGCCGTGGGACAACGCAGATAAAACCTCTGGCCGCGCTTCACATTAATTGATTCCACGGAGAATACCGGATTATCAACCAAACAACGCACCTTGATCGCCGGGTTGATCGAGTACTTCGAACCGATCAACGACGGCTCGACATCGTCAAAGTCTATGCTCTCCAACGCCTCCTTGACGTGTAACGCCCGCGGCCTGCCGTCCGCGCCCACTCTGTTCCAATCGTATACCCGGTACGTCGTATCCGAATTCTGCTGAACCTCGAACAATAAATGCCCCGCCCCAAGGGCGTGCACCCGGCCGCTAGGGATAAAAATCGCGTCGCCCTGCCCCGGCGTCAGTCTGTGAAAACACTCTTCAATTCCCCCAGCTTCAATTTTCTCGACGAATTCATCGCGATTAACGCCCTGACGCAATCCCGCGAATATCTCGGCGCCGGGTTCGCTTTCAACGAAGTACCACATCTCCGTCTTCGGTTCGCCGCCCAATGATTCCGCCTTGTCGGCCGGCGGATGAACCTGCAACGAAAGCTTATCCGCCGAATCTAAAATCTTTATTAAAAGGGGAAACCGCCCGTTCATCGTCTTAGCCGTACCCATAACCTCCCCGCCATGCCGCTCCATCAACCACCGCAAATCTCTTCCGGCTAAAGCGCCGTTCCTGATCACGCTCACCGTATCAGGTCGGTCGGAAATCTCCCACGATTCGCCGATTCTCAGGCCTTCGGGAAATGCCTTCCCAAAGACACTCCGAATTCGATCCCCACCCCATATACGCTCCTTGTAAACCGGCTCAAATAATAAAGGATACAACATAATACTATCCTATGCGCCAAACCATCTTATTCTAATGGCGATGACGGCCGGAGTGCCGGGTCTTGACCTGAAGTTTCGCCAGGGAGTGCTTCAACTCGGCATTGGCGGCGGCGAATTCCTCCTGCGTAAGTTTTTCTTTCAAGCGCGCTTCCGCCTTCTGCCTGGCCTTCTCGGCCTCGGCCTCGTCGATGTCCTTCGCCTTGATCGCCATATCGGTAAGGACAATAACCTGCGAACCGGTTATCTGGACGAACCCGTCGCCTATCGCAAGATAGAATTCCTCGTCTCCTCTCCTGGCGATCATATCCCCGGCCACGACCTGGGTCATGAACGGCGTATGATTGGGATACACCCCCATCTCACCGCCCGCCGCCGGGAACGTCACGAAATCGACTTCCTCGGAAAAGGTAACCGCGGTCGGAGTTATTATTTCGAGTTTGAGTTTTTCCGCCATTGGATTTCAGGTGCCAAATAAATCAGTCCTCGTGAATTTCTTCGATCTTACCGCGCATATAGAAATTACCCTCCGGCACGTCGTCATACTTGCCGTCCAGGATTTCCTTGAATCCTTTGACGGTATCGCCGACCGATACCTGTTTCCCTGAACGCCCAGTGAAAACCTCGGCCACGGTGAACGGCTGGCTTAGGAAACGTTGTATCTTCCTCGCGCGCATTACGGTCAATTTATCCTCAGGCGAAAGCTCGTCCATGCCGAGAATGGCTATGATATCCTGCAAATCCTTGTAACGCTGCAACACCTTTTGCACTGAACGCGCCGTCGCGTAATGCTCTTCACCGACTATTTCCGGTGCGAGCGCCTTGGAATTGGAGGAGAGTGGATCAACGGCCGGATAAATGCCCAGCTCGGAAATCGAGCGGTCGAGCACGATCGTCGCGTCCAAGTGCGCAAACGTAGTCGCCGGCGCCGGATCGGTCAAGTCGTCGGCAGGCACGTATACGGCCTGAAACGACGTGATCGCGCCCTTGTTCGTCGACGTAATACGCTCCTGTAATTCGCCCATCTCGGTCGCCAGCGTCGGCTGATACCCTACCGCGCTGGGGGTACGTCCCAACAGAGCGGAAACCTCCGAGCCCGCCTGCGAAAAGCGGAATATGTTATCGATAAACAGCAATACGTCCTGATTCATTTCGTCACGGAAATATTCCGTGACCGCCAGGCCGGACAGCGCGACGCGCAACCTTGCGCCGGGCGGTTCGTTCATCTGTCCAAACACCAATGCGACCTTCGACTTGCTCAAATCCTCCTGGTCGATAACACCGGCCTCGGACATTTCATGGTACAGGTCATTGCCCTCTCGAGTCCTTTCCCCGACACCGGCGAAGACTGAATACCCGCCGTACTGCTTGGCGATGTTATTTATCAACTCCATGATGACGACCGTCTTACCCACGCCGGCGCCGCCGAAAGCGCCGACCTTACCGCCTTTCAGGAAGGGGCAGATCAAATCGATCACCTTGATCCCGGTCTCCAGGATTTGCGGTGACGTAGACTGGTCGACAAGTGGCGGCGGCTCACGATGAATCGGATAGTATTTCTCCGCATTCACGGGACCACGTTCATCGACGCTCTCGCCTATCACGTTAAAAATCCTGCCCATCACACCTTCACCTACCGGCATGGAAATGGGCTTGCCGGCGGCGATGACCTCGTAACCGCGTTTCAGCCCTTCGGTGGCAGACATGGCGACCGCGCGCACCCACTGTTCTCCCAAATGCTGCTGCGTCTCCAACGTCAGTTTCTGTTTTTCCTCGCCGATATTGAATTCCACGGTCAACGCCTCGTAAATAGCGGGGAGTTCCTCCGGGAATTCCACATCGACAACCGGACCAATAACTTGAACTATTTTACCTTTGTTCATGTGGCATCAAATCAACCCATTGCGATACTCGCTCCCGTTATATCAAGGAGCTCTCGTGTAATCGTATCCTGTCTAATCTTATTATACTCCAGTGTGAGATCCTTAATCAATTCCTGTGCATTATCCGTCGCATTCTTCATAGCAACCATGCGGGCACTATGCTCACTGGCCTTGGCTTCCAACAAAATCTGATAAAGCTCGAAATTCAAATAGTGCGGCAACAAATCCTCGAAAACTGCCTGTGGCGAGGGTTCGAACATGAACTCGCTGGAACCGCCCAGGACATCCCGCGAGGAGGCGTCATCCCCGGTTTTCGTCTCGGCTTTGTTAAACCTCTCCATATCCTCGATCGGCAGAAACGGGTAGATCACCGGTTTCTGCGTCAGCGTACTGATGAACATGGGATAGACCACTTCCACCTTGTCCACCTCGCCCTTCTTGAACAAGTCCGTTACATACCTGGCAATAGTGCGCGCCTCCTTGAACTCCGGGGAATCCTTGTATGTAAACTCGGCGGTCAGATTCCTTTTGGTTCGCGCTATAAATTGCGCACCCTTGCGCCCCGCGCATACGTACGCCGTCGAATCCCTGTCATACTCGGCGGCCTCGCGGAGGATATTCGCGTTCAGACTGCCGCATAAGCCCTTATCCGAAGTGACCAGGATGACCGCCCGCGTCTTCACGTCGCGTTTCTGCGACAGCGGCGGTCTGTAATCCCCGGAATTCGCCACCACACCGGCAAGCACTTTCTGAAGTTGCTCAGAGTAAGGACGCCCGGCGACAGCCGAAGTCTGCGCCTTGCGCATCTTCGACGCCGCAACCATCTGCATCGCCCGTGTTATCTGGGAGGTGTTCTTGACGGAGCGAATCCGGCGTCGTAGATGTCTCGTACTTGGCATTAATAATTCCTATTGAATGGTCTGCTTAAATTCCTCGACTGCTCTCCGCAGCTCTCCGATCAGCTCGTCGCTCAAGGTCTTTTCCTTCAAAATCCGCTCCAGCACATCCTGTTTTCTGGTACTCATGAATTCGGCAAGTTTATCTTGGACGACGCCTACATCATCGACTTCCACATCATCGAAATACCCGTTTTGAACGGCCCACAAAATAGATACCTGAATTTCAACGCCGATAGGATTATACTGCGGCTGCTTGAACACCTCGATAATTCGTTTGCCGCGCTCGATCTGCGCCTTTGTCCGCGCGTCCAGGTCGGAACCGAATTGCGCAAACGCCGCCAGTTCGCGGAACTGACTGAGCTCGAGTTTCACCCTGCCCGCCACCTGTTTCATCGCCTTCAGCTGCGCGGACGAGCCCACGCGCGACACGGAAAGCCCCACCGAAATCGCCGGGCGCACCCCCTGGAAAAACAAGTCCGTTTCCAGATAAATCTGACCATCTGTAATCGAGATGACGTTTGTTGGAATGTAAGCCGAGACATCGCCCATCTGCGTCTCAATAATCGGCAACGCCGTCAACGACCCGTTCCCATGCTCTTCATCCATACGCGCGGCGCGCTCTAGCAAACGACTATGCAGATAAAAAACGTCGCCGGGATACGCCTCGCGTCCGGGCGGACGCTTAAGCACCAGCGAGACCTGACGGTACGCATTCGCATGCTTCGATAAGTCGTCGTAGATAATCAACGCATCCATCCCGTTATCCATGAACCATTCGCCGATCGCGCACCCGGCATAAGGTGCCAGGTACTGGTTCGTCGCCGACTCGGAGGCGGAGGCGTTTACAACGACGGTGTACGGCATCGCGCCGTTTTCCTCGAGGACGTTGGTTAGACGGGCTATATTGGAAAGCTTCTGGCCGATCGCCACATAAACACAGTAAAGCGGACGATACTCTTTATCGCCTGCTTCCTCAGCAGCTTTGTTGAGTCGCGCCTGATTGATTATCGTATCGATACAAATGGTCGTCTTACCGGTCGACCTGTCGCCGATGATCAACTCCCGCTGACCACGGCCGATGGGGATCATCGCGTCGATCGCCATGATACCGGTTTGCACCGGCTGATTAACGGAGCGTCTCTCGACTATGCCCGGGGCAATCTTTTCCACCGGGTATGACGTATCACTCTTCAACGGCCCTTTCCCGTCCTCCGGCACACCAAGGGCATCGACCACGCGCCCGAGTAATTCTTTGCCGACAGGCACCTGAAGCAGCTTGCCGGTGGTACGGACTTCGCGGCCTTCGCCGATTTTAGTGTAGTCCCCGAGAATAATCGCACCCACTTCGGTCTCCTCCAGGTTAAGCGCCAATCCCATGATGCCGTCGCCGAAATCGATCATCTCGTTCATCATGGCGTCGGTAAGGCCTTCGATCCTCGCAACACCATCGCTTATCTCCCGCACCACGCCGACATTCCGCCTGGAAAAGCCGGCTTTGGCCTCCGCTATCTGGGCTTCGATCTCTTCCAATAATTTGCTCATATCCGAATCACCTAATCTTCCGTCTTAACCTGATCCAATCATAACGTACCTCAGGGACGGCACTTTAAAATTTACTTTCCAATTCACCCAATCTGCCACGGATACTCCCATCTAATACATCACTGCCTACCTGAATCCTCACCCCGCCGAGGAGGTCGTCGTTCTGTTTGAACTCGAAGATCAGGCCTTTACCGTATTGTGATGTAAGGTTCTCTTTCAAATCTGAGGTCTGTTTTTCCGACAGCGCAACGGCGCTCTCTATCCTGGCGGTTCGTCGTCTGTTCTCGATCCTGAGCAGATAATGGAAGTACACCAGCACCGGCAGGTATCCGCGCGGCTTGGTCTTCATAACGGCGGACAGCATCTCCCTTACCCGCCCCTCATCAGGAATACCATCGCGGAGACAGGCCCTGAACAAACCCTTAGCTTCGGACTTCGCCTTTTTGCTTATCTTCATACTGCTCGACTATGAAACCGCGTTCGGTATCCGGCCGATGCGCGGCTTTTAATACCCGCTCGGCATCAGGCGGCCAGTTCCTTGTTCGCCTCTTCGAGTAATCGGCCTTGATCCTCGTCATCGAGTATCTTCCCGGTCACGCGCGCCGTTGTCTTAACGACGAGGCCGCCGATCTCCTTCTTCAGATCAGTAAGCATCCGCTCGTGCTCGAGTTCCGTTGCTTCACGCGCCTTGGCAACGATCTGTTCAGCCGCGGCGATGGC
>JAIPKD010000078.1 GCA_021733835.1 Verrucomicrobiota bacterium | reverse complement strand
CATATATCCCGGTGCGCCGAATCCGGCGCAGTATCCGGCTGCCCGACCGCTTCTCGGTCCGGCGCCCATCGGTCCTGTTCTATCACCTCCAGGCATAATTTCACCTCCTTCCCATATCGAATCTCGTTATTGTCGTACCATCGGAATCCCGCAATCAGGACACTGCTTGCGTACACACGGTAATCCGCGTTCGTGCTGCTCCTGATGTCCGCATTGCGGGCATACACAGAAATCACTTAATCCCGCCCCGCCGCCTTGTGCCCCTGCTTGGCCCATGCCGCGTCCGCCGCCTCGGCGACCGCGTCCCATACCGCCGCGACCGGCACGAGCACCCCCGCCTTGTCCTTGACCACCCCGGCCGGCGCCTTGTGGATTCATCCCTTTTCCTCTTCCTGTATTCATATTCACGCCTTTTTATAAAACCTATAATTAGCCGCCATGCTCCGGCATGGCGATCGTTTCTATTCCCTGCTTCCTGTGAATGTCCGAGCATGCCAAATTCAGCCGCCCGTTTGTGTAAGCCCCGATATGGCAAGGTCGGACCAAGCAGGTCAAATTATTCACCCGCGTTTATAAAAGCATCGGCCTTGCCAATTAATACCAGTAAGATGAAAATATTTGTAATACATTGAAAATTAAGGTGTTACACAATATATCCTATGAAAACCAAGACATTGTGAGTTGCGATAATGCTACTTATTGACGTGAAAGTGGTTTCAATATTGCTACTTTCAATGATCTCTATATTCGTTTTGAAACCCTGACGGCCTTATTGTCTGCCGGAATCGAATGAAGATGCGTCGATTCAGCGTTTCATCTTGTAAACCTTAGGATTTTCCGTGAAATTCTGAAACAAAACAGCTATGTGATCGTTACACGGGAGTGAAGAATGGACGAGGAAAGACATATCCAGGGTATAATAGATTTCGAATCCGGGAATCCAAACGGATACGAAAACTGGCTGCGGCAAAGGGATGCCCGGCTCGAAGCCATTCGCCGTGAGTGGGCGCTGCCGTTGGAACGTAAGGTCAGAATTCGGTTGCAAAACATCGACAAGGATTTTGAAGGCCAATTGAAGTTAGTTGAACAGCCCGAAACTATCGACCGGAGAATTCCTCTGCGTCTCCGAGTAAATAAAATCGATTTCATGTCTCCTGAAATCGAACAGTGTATAGTCCTTGAATGAAGCAATTTTGTTAGTGCCTGTTCCTACATTTTGGGGCTGTGGACTGGAGGGTTACGGTTTGGTGCGGCGCATTGATTTCCGGCGCTTTCCGGATTGATATGGTTTGGATTGTATAATGTAGTCTTTATGCGGTAGGGTCGTGAATTAGTTTGTATGGCATGGCATAATTGGAAGATATCAACTTATTCGGTAGCGATATGAAGTCATTAACGGAATACCTCTGGTTTGAAGTTCCGCAGCGGCGCGGATTCATTAACATTACAAAGACCGTTGAAGACCTGGTAAGAAAAAGCGGGGTTAAGGAAGGGCTTTGTCTTGTCAACGCAATGCATATTACTGCAAGCGTGTACATAAACGATGCGGAGCCCGGCTTGCTCCGGGACTACGAGGAATGGCTGGAAAAATTGGCGCCCCACGAACCGGTATCGCAGTACAACCATAATCGCACGGGCGAGGACAACGGTGATGCGCATTTGAAGCGACAGATCATGGGCCGCGAGGTTGTCGTAGCGATAACCAACGGCGCGTTGGATTTCGGGCCGTGGGAACAGATTTACTATGGCGAGTTCGACGGACGCCGGCGGAAGAAGTTGCTTGTAAAAATCATCGGCGAGTAGGCAGGTGCCGACGGATAACCTGACATTGTTCCGGGATACCGGCAGTACGGCCTGGTCATTAATATCATTGAGCGTCGTTCATCCGGCGGATAAGGTCTATATTCGCTTGAGCGCGTGTTATATAGTCGTTCGGGCCGTCCGGATACGGATCGGATAAGAAGCGGTAGAGTCCGAGAAAGTCTTGTTCGATCTTTGGTAGGACGAAATTATCCCAGAACACAGGTGTACGCTTCATGAGGTCTTGTACGTCATCGTACCTTCGAACGGGGGGGAAGTCATCCGGATTGAATGCTGCGCATTCGGCGAATTCTTCGTAGAGGACGGGCAGTTTCTCCACGTAATCATCGGCGGCTATCTGGCCCAGTAAATCCGCCGTGCCGAGGGCAAAGCCACAGATGCGCTCGGTGTCGCTCGAGAAGGGAATATTGTCCGGCTTCACATTGAGCCCCGTGCAATGAATCATATTTTGGATGGCGCGTATTTCCGCTTGATCAAGACCTTTTTTCAACAAGAACTCTTCGCAAAAGTCCGCGCTTCGATCCACATGCACGAGCGTATACTTTGCCCCTGTACCTTCCTCGTCGCCTTTCTTTTTCAAATACCCGGTATCGTGAAAAAGCATTGCCAGGAGGCACAATTCAAAATCACGCTTTGCGAGGCGCGGCTCCTCGGCTGCCTTATGCCGTCTGCTAAGGAGTCTTGAAAGGCAGAGTGCGCCTTGCATGGTATGCTCGATATTGTGGTATTGCGCGTCTATTGGGAGATAATCATCGAATCGCCCTGAGAAACAATCGATTATCCACGCAAAGGACCTCGACACAAAAAGCCCATCCGCGTCCTGGAACATGTCCATGTATAGCTCCTGGACTTCGTTGGCAACGGCTTTAGGATTCTTTGTGTCCACCGATGACTTCATAATGATAAAATAGCAAAAATCACGAAATAATGCACGCAAAATTTGTAATTACCCGGCATGTGTGATATCGGACGACGAATTTTGCCGGTGATAGGTTCACCCGAGTAAAGGAGTGGTAAAGAACAATTCCGGAATTGCCGACGGGGTTGTGGCGATATGAATGCCGGCCTCGCGCATGGCTTCCATCTTATCCGTAGCATTACGGAGTGGGTTTCCTGTAAGTGCTGGTGCATGACCCATACGACGCTGCCCCGGGGATACCGAGCCGGCAATGTATCCGACAATAGGTTTACGGCAATTATGCCTGATCCAACGCGCCGCTTCTTCCTCCTGGGTGCCGCCGATTTCGCCGATAATGACTATTCCGTCTGTGGCGGAATCTGCGTTGAACATCTTGACGACGTCCACGATCCTCAATCCACATATGCTCCCGCCGCCCACTCCTACCCATGTGGTTTGGCCGAAGCCCGCCGAACTCAGGTTCCACGCCGCTTCGTAGCCAAGGGTTCCGCTTCTTGTTACGACTCCGATATTCCCGTGGCTGAAAATTCCTTGAGGCATTATACCCATACTACAACCCGCATGTGTAGCCGATCCGGGCGTGATCACCCCGGGTGACCCCGGGCCGAGGAGCCTTACCCCCGAAAGGCTGGCCAAGCGGTTGATACGCAGCAAGTCGGACATCGGTACTCCCTCGGTAACGCAAACAACAAGTTCGAGGCGTGCGTCTACGGCTTCGCAAACGGCACTCAACGCCGTGTGTGGTGGGACGAAAATAATGGACGCCGTTGCCTGCGTCTCGTTGACCGCATCCCGGACGGTGTCGAAGACTGGGATATTCACGTCGACGAATCGTCCGCCCTTGCCGGGTGTTACACCGGCGACAATCCGTGTTCCATATTCAAGGTTCAACCGTGCGTGCCGTATACCTGCGGCGCCGGTTATGCCCTGGACGATTACGCTGGTTGATTCATTGACGAGTATGGGCATTTTCGAGGCGTGTGGTTTTATTTAATACAGCGGCTTTAATCGCCTTGGCAATGCCGTCATCGAACGAATGCGCCAAAACCGCGTCCGGCAGAAATGATGTAATCATATCGGTGCCTACGCTGCTATCGTTTCCGGCCATTCGTATGACGAGCGCCGGCAGGGACGGTGTCTGTCGCACTGCGTTTACGATACCCTTGGCGACTTCTCTGCACGTAGTTAATCCCGCGAATACGTTTACGAATACCACCGCGGTATCCGGGTCACTAAGAACGAGCTTAATCGCTTCACGCGTCCGGTCGGCATCGACACCTCCACCTAGGTCGAGAAAACATGAAGGACGTCCGCCGCCACGGGTGATCAGGTCGATCGTGGACATGAGCAGTCCGGCGCCGTTACCCACGCACGCTATATCGCCGTCGAGCTTGACCAGTCTCAGGCCGAGCCTATGCGCGGCCGCTTCCAGCGGGTGTTCCTGAGTGGGATCAGACAGCAAACGTATATGTGGATGCCTAAACAGGGCATTTTCGTCGAAGCAAAATTTTGCGTCTATAACCATGCATACGGGACGGTTGTGATCCTCGATCAATGTAAATGGGTTAATCTCGAGAAAAAGCGCGTCGTTCCCGCACCACGCTTCATAGGCGCGCATAATGAATCTTTCAACCTCCCAAAGGTGCGTATGTTGAAGGCCGAGTCCTGCGGCCAAGTACTGCGCCTGTCGGGGAAGGACACCTGTTTCAGGGTCGACCACAATGGAATGCAGCCCGCCTGCAGCTATCCTTTCTGGGCGCTCGATGCCTTCACCGCCGAAGGCGCTTGCGAGGATCACCGGCGCGGCCTGAGCCGAATCGATGATGATAGAGAAGTAATATTCCCGCTCTTTGTTCACCCTGCCTTCCACGAGTATCTTGTCAACTAAGAGTCCGCCTGGGCCGGTGTCGGGAGTAACCAACACTTCGCCCAGCATCATCGAGGCGTACTCGGCCGCTTCATCGACGGTGTTGCAGAAGCGGATTCCTCCATTGAATCCATTCTTGAATGTACCGTGGCCACGTTTGCCGGCGTGAATCTGCGCCTTGACGACGATGCCGAACCGGTATTTCTCCAGCAGGATTTTCGCGGCCCGCCGTACCGCCTTCAGGCTTGCGCATACATCGCCGGGCGGCGAATCGATATCGTACCTTGCCAGGAGCGCCTTGGCCTGGTATTCATGTATTCTCATGCATCTGTTTCTCTTACTTAACGTTCATCTGCGGCTCTATCAATCATCTCAAGCAAAAACAAGATACTTACAATAAATTATAGATATATCATGGAATAGTTATAACAAATATAATTTAGAATAATAGAATAGTTAATTATGGCAAGCGATAAATAATGGATTAGAAATATAAGATCAGGCAAACAACGAATTAACGAGTATTAATGAGCACAAAAAAGCCGAAGCTAACACAGTTTATTCACAGACCCGCCGCTGAAATTCACTGTTCACAACCTTTCACCTCCCAACCTGTTCGCTCGACGGTTACATTTGTTTGGTCGCCTTTGCCCCAGAACCAGTACATCGGCACCTGAAGGAACGGGGTTATATAGTCGCCGGGCGCCGCCGGGACAAGGCGGATGTTAAAGCCTTTGTTCAAAATCACGCGTTTGTTGTCCAGGTTTCCGAAATAGTAGTCCCTTGATTCGGGATTCAGTTGGCCGGTGGTGGGGTCAACCGGCACCCATCCGAACGGCTCGATGTAGAATTCCGCCCACACGTGCGTTTGCTCTATGCCGGACACCGCCCAGTATCCGACAACCGGCCGCGCGGGGATGCCGGCGGCGCGGCACAGCGCAACGAATAGCGCGGAGTAATCGCCGCATTCGCCGATACCGGTGTCCAATAGCTTGCTTGCCCCGCGCAGACCTTCCCCGAGCACCTTGTACTCGGCTGTATCGATTACAAAATCATAGAACCTGCGTGCGGCTGAAAGCGGGTTCGACTCCTCCTCCGTGATTCGATCGGCGATCTCCACGATCGCTGAGTTGGTTGCCTCGATAAAACGCTCTGCTCGCGTATAATTCGTGTAAAACGGCTCTCCCTTTTTATATGGCAGGACTACGTCGGGTTCTACCGCGCTTCGGATTTCCATGGATGTAAGCTCGAATTGCAGATCGAACACAACGGTTTCGCCGGGACGCGGCGTTTTGTGCAGCCGCCAGAAGTATATTTTGTTCCCGTGCGTCGACGTCCGACTTTCCTGTGTCGGAGGCGGCGAGACCGAAATGATACGCATACTCTTCTGCGACCGCCACTCGACAGGGCGGGCTTGGTACATGACGAATTTGTCCAAGTCGAATCCATTGTTGCGAACTGCCACGCTTTGTTCTACGCGGTATCTCGCCGGATTAAGATAACGTATCCGTGCCGATATGTTTTCATCCGGTTCAATTGGCTGCGAAGGAGTGGAGATTGACGAAGGCATACTCCCGCAGCCTGTAAATAAAAGCGCGGTAATCATAATTCCTAAAAGCGATGTTGAAAATCGATTGCTCGTCATCTTGAAAATTTATTATCAGTGTAGTGAGGGTTAAGATCAAATACTTGTCTACGCGAAATTCCCGAAGGCGATACGCCGAGAGGAGAATTACCGGTTATGCTCTTGTTAATCGGAAAATATTTGAGTAAGAATCTGGAAGAATGAGTAAGTTTTATTATCTCACTACTGCGATTGATTATGTGAATGGCCGGCCGCACTTGGGGCACGCGTATGAAAAAGTCATAACCGACATCATAGCGCGCGCAAAGCGGAGTTTGGGGAAGCCGGCTTTTTACTTAACGGGCCTCGATGAGCACGGACAGAAAGTGGATCAATCCGCCCAGAAAAGCGGGAAGCAGACGCAATTGTACTGTGACGAACTAGCCGTTTGTTGGAAGGCCCTTGTCGATAAACTTAACCTGGATATAGACGATTTTGTTAGGACAACGGAGCAGCGCCATATTCGTGTAGTACAAGCGGCTATTAATAAATTGAATGAGCATGAACATTTCTACAAAGCCGAGTATCGCGGATATTATTCGACAAAGGAGGAAACATTCCTTACCGACCGGGATATGCGGGAAGACGGGACATTCGATCCGGCTTACGGTGAGGTGACGGAATTGGTGGAGGAAAACTATTATTTCAGACTGTCCCGGCATCAGGATTGGTTGATAGACTACATTGAGAAGAATCCCGGGTTTATCGAGCCGCAGATTCGACGTAACGAAGTCCTCGGATTCTTGAAGAACAACGAACTGGAGGACCTCTGTGTCTCGAGGCCTGCCTCGAGATTGCGTTGGGGCATTCCAATTCCATTCGACCCGGAGTACGTTACATACGTGTGGTTCGATGCGTTGCTTAATTATATCAGCGTCCCGGCCGCGCATAATGATCCCGTTATTCTGGAGGCCTTGAATCTTTCGCCCGTGGAAGGAGTGAGTAAAAAGGAGCTATGGCCGGCCGATGTTCAGGTGATCGGAAAAGATATCCTCAAATTCCATACCGTATATTGGCCTATTATGCTCAAGGCCATGGAAATTCCAATGCCGCGCCAAGTCCTGGTTCATGGCTGGTGGCAAAAAGAAGGGCGTAAGATGAGCAAGACCACCGGCAATATCGTAGACCCAATCGAGGTAGTGGAAGACTGGGGCGAAGACGCGTTCAGATACTACATCGTTCGCGAACTGGCTATTGGGCCGGACGGAAATTGGACGGACTCCGGATTCGCCGCCAGGTATCATGCGGAATTGGCTAATGGTCTCGGTAATTTGGTAAACCGTTCGCTGTCGATGCTCAATCGCTACCGCAAAGGCGTTGTCCCTAACGTCTCGAATGAACTGGCCGGCGATGTAACGAAGACAGTGGAGGAAGTCGCCGGGTTGCTCGAAGAAAACAAGCTGCAACCGGCGTTGTTGTCGATCTGGTCGTTGATAACCCGAGCCAACCAATATGTCGACAGCACCATGCCGTTCAAATTGGCAAAAGACCCGGCGCAGGGTGCGCGGCTGGATGAAGTCCTTTATAATTTAGCCGAGACTTGCAGAATTCTTGCCGTCCTCGTTTGGCCGTTCATTCCGCGTACCGCCGATAAGATTTACGAGCAATTGGGATTGAACTCCGAGCCGAATAAAACAAGCGAAGCTGTCTGGGGCGGCTTGCCCGAGGGACATAAGGCCGGACGCCCGGCGCCGCTGTTTCCAAGGCGCGATGTGAAGAGCGACAGATCAAAATAATGATTATGTCTGAACTTTGACCCGTATGTTCACCTTCCGGCGGATTTATTTAAGCAAATTCGAACCGCTTCCAATAACACATCCGTTTGGAACGGTTTCGAGATATACGTGTATCTACCTTCCTGACCAAGGTCTTCCCGGGAGAGTTCATCGGTGTACCCGCTCATGAAGATAATCTTGAGTTCCGGATTTTCTTCAAGCAGCCGATCGGCGAGTTGGCGGCCCGAAACCTTGTTCGGCATAATCATATCGGTGATTAAAAGTTTGATGGCGCCTTTGTGCTCCTCCCATTTTTTTATAGCTTCAACGCCGTCTATTGCTTCGACTACTTTGTAGCCTTTGTTGGAGAGTATGTTGGTCATGATCGAGAGCAACGGTTTTTCATCTTCTACCACCAGGATAGTCTCTGTGCCGCCTTCGATCTCCTTCGAGGTTGAGAAG
This sequence comes from Verrucomicrobiota bacterium, assembly GCA_021733835.1. Classification (GTDB taxonomy): domain Bacteria; phylum Verrucomicrobiota; class Verrucomicrobiia; order Limisphaerales; family JAIPKD01; genus JAIPKD01. The sequence continues at coordinate 3,935 of JAIPKD010000078.1, read as the reverse complement.
TGTATCTGATCGGTGACCGTCCCGTAGTGCGCGGGCAGGAATATCTCGAAGGTTGTGCCGTGTCCGACTTCACTCGAGACATCTATCCAACCCGAATGCTGTTTTACGATTCCGAACACTGTGGCAAGACCAAGCCCCGTTCCTTGGCCTTCGGGTTTTGTTGTGAAAAACGGCTCGAAGATTCGTGAAATGGTGCTCTTATCCATACCCGCACCCGTGTCTTCCATTGAGAATACTATGAAATCGCCCTCTTGTGCCTCGGGATTGAACTTGATATACGTCTTATCAACCTTCTTCTGATAAGTCCGTACCTTGAGCTCGCCCCCGCGCGGCATCGAGTCTCTGGCATTAACCGACAGGTTCATCAATACTTGCTCGATCATGCCCGGGTCTGCGTGAATGGGCGCTATCCGCCTATCAAAATCAAATTCAAGGGCAATGTGCTCTCCCAAAAGACGGCGCAACATCTTTGACAGGTTATTAAACAGCCGGTTTAGATCGACTGTTGTGCGGTGCAGCTCTTGTTTGCGGCTGAACGCGAGGAGTTGCCGCGTCAAGTCCGATGCGCCTCTCGCCGCGAATGCTACCTCGTCGAGAGAGCTCTTGATCGGCGGTTCAAGGTTCCCGCCCAATTGTAAGAGGCCGACGTGCCCCTGTATGACGGTGATGATGTTGTTGAAATCGTGAGCTACTCCCGCGGCGAGGCGTCCGATCGATTCAAGTTTTTGGAGCCTGCGCACCTGGTTTTCCAGCGTGCGCCTTTCGCTTATGTCCTCTATGGTTGCCACATAATTCGTTATTGGCCCGTCCTCGGCCTGAATCGGAGAAATCGCTATGAGCTTGCTGGAGATTGTGTCCAGGTCGACACTGCTCTCCATTTCCCCCCGCCAGGTATTGCCGGATTTGACGGTCCTCCACATCTCGACTACCTGCTCACGTGTCAAACCGCTCAGAGCGGAGGATACAATATTTTGACCGGAAATCTCGCTTAATGTGCAATTCTGTGTAAGACAGAATTGCGGATTGGCGTATTCTATCGCCCCGTCAAGGGTCGTTATAACCGTCGAGGTCGGGCTTTGCTCGACGGCTTGAGATAGGTGCTTGAGTTTATCTTCTGCCCGTTTGCGCTCGGTTATATCGCGTACCGCAGCAAAGGCGTATTCCTTATTATTGTATTCCAGATAGCTGGCGCTTATTTCGACAGGGAAAAGGGTGCCATCTTTGCGCTGATGCTCGGATTCATAATGGATAAACCTCTGATGCCTGAGCTTATTCCATAATTCCGATGTCCCCTTTTCCTCGAAATTGGGATTAACATCTCTCAAGCTCAAAGTAAGCATCTCATCCATAGAATAACCAAGTAATCGACAGGCCGATTCATTGACGTAAACGAAGCTGCCGTCAACGTTCGCCCAGAACATGGCATCCATCGATTTAGCAACGCCGAACTGCATTAGCCGTAACTTCTCGTTCAGCTTCTTTTTGCTTGTGACGTCCCGCGCAATTCCCGCTACACCCACGACCTCGTCATTTTCAAAAAGCGGCTGCGCGCTTACCTCGAATGTAAGCCGATCGCCGTCTGTGCTCCTAACGTCCGCCTCGAAGTCGTCGGCAAACTCGCCTTTCATAAGGTGTGAGAATATCGCCGACGCATACTCTAAATGTTCAGGTTCTACAAACTCTCCGAATTTCTTTGCTTTAATGTCTTCTATCTTATATCCGAGAAGTTTTGTGGCCGCCTGATTGACGGAAATAAAACGGCCGTCCTTATCCATGTTGAATATTATCTCGTCGGCACTCTCAACAAGCGTCATGTATTGCTGCGCTATGCGTTCTTCCTCGCTTAGCTTTTCCGATATCCGGCGCGTTTTTTTAATTACCTTTTTGCGAAGGACGAAGTTAAATAAAAAGCTGATTATGCCGGACAATACCAACACAACAAGAACCAGCAAAATATTGTGAAGCGTGAAAATAGGCGCACCCTTGAGAACCTCGATGTCTTGCGGCGTCTGAACGAGTAATTGAAACGACTCAGGAGAATTCCACTCGTCCAGCTTGATTTGGGTAACACCTGTCAGCGCAATCTTATATCCTTTGCCCAACTTTAATGTGAAGTCTTGATCCCCTGAAGACACCACCCGAGCGCTGAATTCCTGCTCGTCCACTCGGGCCAGAACGGAAAACGGCGGTGTCGTGCCCCATTGCTCGACTACCTCGGCCTCTATCCTGACCAGCCGTGAGTCTATGCCTTCATCAAGAATCTTCGACGGAGTGGTCTGCAAAGGCGCGGGCATGGGTTCATGACCGGTTACACGGTATATTGCGTTCTTCAAAACAGGCCTGTAATCTCCGGTCACAGGAAATCCCACCGCCTCAATTACGTCGCCGCGCTGAACCGAGTTTGTCCCGGAAGTCTCCACCTTGATCCCGCCTGTGGAATCTTGAAGGTAAATAAACGCCCCTTGCTCAAATAATGTAACAATACCCTGTACCTTGACTCGCCGGTAAAGTTCACGATCGGGATCGAATCGCAGGAGGTCTGAGATTCTGTGTGACTTTATATCAAAAGGCTCCGTTGGCGCGGCTTCAATTACTTCAATCTGATTCGTGTCTTGAACATAAACCTGAACTCCCGTGAGCTGCTTTTGTTTATTTAAGCTTGTAGCGCATACGCCGCTGAATTTGACGCGGGCATTGATAAGCTTTTCGTACGATGCGAGATTGGTCACATTCGGAATCAATACCTTGAACTCGCCATCCGGTCTGAGTACCTGATAATAAATATGCCACCAGTTTGTGCTCAATCCTTGGATCACCCCTTCAAGGCTTATCCATTCACAGTCGTACTTGCCCGTCTTAAATTCAGCCAGTGTTTTCTCTTCCGGCTTAACGGACGATTGCTCTTTGACCACTTCAACCGACGTCTCGGTGACGATAGGGGCAAACCCGCCCTCATCCGTCTTCCCCGTAAGTAGTACCTGTTGACCAAAAGCTATTTCCAATTCCTTGGTGCCGGGATTTACATACACGGCCCCTTTTTCATCTTGGATGAATAAGTTGTTCCAGTCGCTGTCATAGTAGGTGACTGTACCTGTGATGCGAACAGGGTAACCCTTCGACGCTTCGTCCGGGGATAAACTGCGAATCTGTGTTGTATTGGTAAGTATCGGAAAACTCTCCGCGGCAGACCCGGGAGAACCTTCCTGCGCAAATGTGCAAATGGAAAGACCAAGCAAGAGAATAAGGATAACACCTATATCGGCTAATGAATTGAAAGCCGTTTTCCGCCCTTTTGGTTTATATTTGTAATTAAACATTAATCGCTTCGTAGCGTTCAAACACCCGCAATCTTCCAATACCTCCTTTTACCAAAAAAACCGAGCTCAATAAAGTTAAAATTGGAGTTAGTTGAAGTACTTATTAATAGCGGCGAAGTTAACGTGTGCGGCGTGTGTCCTCAAAACATCAGTAATATATAAGCAGTCATCGATATAATAACGATACTTTATTATCTATTTATTAGATATTGACACCATCCCGGCTTGCCTTAAAATTTCATTGAATTAGAACGAAAAAAACCTGAAAGGCGCAACAGATGAGGACACCGAGGATAAAGGCAAGGGCAGAGGCGGCGGTATACCACTGCATCAACAGGGTAGTGGGAGGAGAGTGGCTGCTTGAGAAGGATGAGAAGGAGGTATTCCGGAGGATGATGTGGCGGCAGCTGGACTTCTGCGGTCTGGAAATGGTCACCTATTGTTTGATGAGCCAGCATTTTCACATAGTGGTGCGTGTACCGTGTTGCTTCGGCAAGCGTGCATGACGTCACGCCGGGGCGGGTGCTAGGTTTTGCCACGAAAAATGGTGGCAAAGATGAAAACCAAAAAAGATCAATACTTCTCGGACCTGGAAGAGGTTCGTCGTGAACTACAACT
>JAIPKD010000017.1 GCA_021733835.1 Verrucomicrobiota bacterium | reverse complement strand
CTTCAAAGACATTGTTCGGGCGTATATGCTGCCATTGGACAGCTCACCCTCTCCTTTGCCTCTGCAACACTCGGTATGGGATGGCTGGTTAGGCCTTTCCATTAATTTCCTTTCGTAATTAACACTTCCATGATTTTTTCCATCATTTCCATCATGAGGGACTTTCACCCTCAGAGAAGCCAAGCTTTCTTGGCGCACTCGTGATTCGTTATCGCTCGACTTATCATGTGCATTGATTTCCTGAAAGAATGATTCCATCAAGGTAAGGTACTGTGAATCCCGTGTATTTAGCGTATCATGGGAAATCCGGGCCTTTGTCGCCTGCGATGTCGATGAATCCAATGTTCCGAAATAGAAACCAAGATGCAGTCCGAGCATGAACACCCAAACGACGGCCAGGCTTGCCCATGCCTTTTTTGTCGGCCATAAGAACGATTCCATGCCGAAGTTCATTTTTCGTTTTTTACTCTCGTGCTTGGCGGAAATTCGCCCAAGAACAGATTCTCGCCATTCAGGAGGGATTGCGCGAAACTTGTGACGCCGCAATTTTTCTTCAAAGTCCGTGTTTTCTATGTCGTTATCCATACCGATTCTATTACTTCATTTACTTATTAGACACTTCAAACACCGGAATTTGTCTAATTCGATTAAAAAAATCGTGAATTAAGCGTATAGACCTATTAGCACACCAGCAATTTAACGGCAAAGAAAAGGGCGCATTGTTTAATTTTCGTTAAGAAGGCCTTTTCTTGAAACTAGCCGTTGCACTCGGTAATCGAATACAACTGTAGCATCCGAAGCCGCTGCGGCTGATCCTTCGGACACAGCCGCGCTCCGTAATCCCCTCCCGTTTGCGTTCACGTTCGCGTTCGCGTTCATGTTCGGATTAATAAATTCGAAACTCTAAGCACAAAATCCGAAACAAATTCGAATCACCGAATTAGAAATGACCGAAACAAGACCACGGAAATTGGGAATGCGAACGTGAACGACATCCGAGCTCAGACCACTTAACCACTTAAAACTTATCAGCAGTCGATGGTCAGGATTCACCACAGAGATCACAGAGAACACAGAGAAAAACAACCTCTCGCCAAATCTACTTTTACCTTCTTACTCTGCATACTCTGAGTCCTCTGTGGTTGAAATACTTATCCGTAGTTAGAATCCTTACTCCGCGTGCTCTGCGCCTCTAGCGAGTCATCGAGCGGGCGAGAGATAGTTTTTCCCTTAATCACTTAATCACCTAAAACTTAACCACTTAACAGCTCAACATCGGAACCATCGCTGAGGTTAATGACTATTCTTGACTTGGACAACAAACGGACACATCTTGCGTATGCGAAATGAAAATAATGATACCCGATGGATTTTTCATTGCGGTCGAAGGCATTGATGGATCGGGAAAGTCGACATTGGTAAATTCCGTTGCCGATATCCTCGCCGAACGCGGATTGGACGTAGTCCGTACCCGCGAACCGACGGATGGTAAATGGGGTCTGATCCTCAGGCAAAGCGCCGAGCACGGACGTCTTTCGGCAGACGAGGAACTTGAAGCATTCATCAACGACCGCAAGGAGCATGTTGAAAATGTCATTAATCCGGCATTGTCGGATGGCAAAATAGTAATAACCGACAGGTATTACTTTTCGACCGCGGCTTATCAGGGCGCGCGCGGCATAGACCCGCAATCGATAATCGCGGCCAACGAGGCATTCGCGCCTGAGCCTGATCTCGTCCTTCTTATCGACATACCGCCGTGGCTATGCAGATCAAGGATCACCAATAGGAACACCGAGGTCAATTTATTCGAGCAAGAGGAACAACTCGAGCGAGTACGAAATGTCTTTCTTTCAATTAACAAGCTGTACATCGAAATTCTGGACGGCATGGATTCGCCTACACGCATAGCCGAGCAAGCGCTGAACACGATAAGTGTGTATTACACCGACAAGATCGCGGCCTCCGATCTGGCGGCGTCTGATAAACGCGAATTGATAAGGCGCCTTTCCGCGGCAACGCACGGCGAATGAATCACTCGTTCGTTGCCGGCACAAGAATCCTGAAGAACCTCTTCCCCGTCAGTTCGGCGACCGGATCATACGTTACAACCTCGGTAGTGACGTTCCTCGTGGGGATATGGATGAATCTTTTCCATTCGGTATCCGAGACATCATCCTTATATTCGATTAAATAAGAGCGTCCTTGAACTCCCTTAAATCTCAGTTTCACGCCTTCATCATCTCTTACCGCCTCAAGCCGAAGATGATCATTGGGATTCCTCGGGTTTGTTCCCGCAATGAATTCCTCGAAGTTCGAATATCCGTCATCGTCGGAATCAAGGAAGGCATCGGCCGGGTCATCGGGGTCCATTGCGAATCTAACTTCCCAGTAATCGGGGATACTATCATTGTCATCGTCCAACTGGTTAGAAGCACCGGGTGTGGGGGTATTCGGAAAAGAATAGACAGTAGGGCGTCCATCCTTATAACGCCCCTGAGACACGCCCGGCGTAGAACCGCCGAAGCCGATCGTATCCACCACGTTGCCGAACGGTGTTCTGAGGCAAATCATTTCCCCCGATCCGTCTAGCCGGAAATTCGCATGATTCGGTCCAGCCTGTGTTTGCTCGTCTGCTATTACAACCGCATAGCCATGTGCGCCGATGTAACTGAGCCTGCTTATCCTGAACTTCTGCCGGCCCGATATTGATGCGTCATCGCTCAAATAGTAACCGTACAATGACACAGGCAAATTCTCCGGATTATATATTTCGAACCAGTCGTCATCGACATCGGACAAGGGCATCCATTCGTTTATCTTGAGGTATTCCCCCGTTCCCAGGCTTGCCTTAGTCGAATTCTCCGTGCCGGGCGTCGGTTCCGCCAATAGCATCCATGCGCCGGCGGTCTCACCTATCGATAATCCGGGCACCTGAAAACCGAACTTGACCTCATCGACTATTACTCCATTCTCATCAAACAGACGTACGCTGTCGCCGTCCTTTGATATATTCAAGCCGGTATTCAAATATTGGTAGTTCGTAATCGAGACCCTATTCAGCGGATCACACCATAGGACGATCTTATCGTGTGGTTTCATTATAAATCCATCGGGAAAACTCCAGCGCGAATCTTCATCGGTCGCGTTGCCGACACTCATACCGGTCATATCCCAATCAACGGAATTCGTGTTCGCCAATTCGATCCATGACACGACATGGCCCTTGGGGTTCGCAACCGCACCGTTATTAAACGCCATGATCTCGTTAATCCGCGGGCCGTCCCAAAACACATTTACATTAGGTTCCCCCGGTGTGCCGCCGTTTCTGAACCTTAGGAATCCGAGAGCGCCGTCGGGGTATCTACCTCTTGAGACGTTCTCATCCTGACGATTGAATCGCACATAGTCTATCCGTGTCCCAATGCCGTCGCGTATTACTACCTCGCCGCCTTCGGCCGGTAATGTGAAGCGCATATTGCCGGGGCCGGAACGACCGTCGGCGGTAAACACCAAAAGTCCGGCCGGTCGTATATACCCGTCGTATCCGTAATAATAAACCGCATCCGGCGTTTCGAAATAAAGTCCGCGCAACGGCACGGGGAGATTGGTATCCGTATTATATATCTCGATCCAATCCGATTCACCCGGTACGGAATTGGCGACGAATTCATTTATAACCAGCCTCGACTGCTCGCCGTATTCCGCGGCGATATTGGCTTTGCCCGGCGTCGGTGTTGTCAACGCTTTACTCGAGTCAAGACATCCGATCGACCATTCGCCAACCACAGGCCCGTAGAAAAATGCATCTACTCGCATCGAATCCAAGTTGTAAAGCACGAGTCCGCCGCCAAACGGATTAAGCGTGAAGTCCGAATCCAATCCGGCCGCTACACCGTCACCGCACCGGACGACCAGGTGTTCGCCGGCGTCCAGAGAGGTATCCGCGGGAAATATAAATTCCCGCCCGGAATCGGTATTCAACATACGCCACTGTCCCAAGTCCACTGTCGAGTTGCCGGTATTCAATATTTCAATCCAGCCGGGATCAACGCTGTCAAGCGCTGATACGCCTGCGCCGCCGACTTTTACTTCATTAATCCTGATATCATGCGACGGTGCTGCGCCCAGAACCACTGTTCCGGGGGTTCCGCCCGGGCTTCCGCTCGCCCGCCAATTCCCGGGATCGTTCGGATTTCCAAATGGATCAACCAGCTCCAGAGATGGACCATTACCATCGGCTTCTTCCGGCCAACCATTTTCGTCTCCGTAATTCACGCCATAGAAAGTAACGCCGTTACGGTCTGTAATGGTTATCATCTCGCCGCCGTTTGAAAGTTTACCCTCATACTCGCCGAAGACATTCACCCCCGGATATCGCAGTCTGAACGCCTCGACATCGTCATCCGGGATCAATACGATAACGCCCTTGCCCCCTATAATCGTACCGGTCGGGAACTTGAAATCTATTCCTTCGAGCATGTAACCGCCGATGTCATACGGCATATTCCCGGCATTATAAATCTCGATAAACTCATAACACTCGGAAACAGCGGGATGATACATCAGTTCGGATACAACTATGGGCGGCGAGGAGTGTCCTACGTCGAATGAAGCCTCCGTCAGCGCGCTCCATTCCCCGTCGATGAATGTTCGTGCCCGTATTAGGGCGTTATCCTCGAGCACCACTTTATCGCCCTCCTCATACAGAATCGCTTCCTGCGCTGTTTCGCCGGTAAAGGGAGTTCGCGGATCAGGGCCGTTTATCGTGTAATAGATATCTCCTTCGCGCACATACATGCTCAATTCGAATCCCGCAGGCACCGAACCGCCATGCTTTGAAAACTCCGGCGATGTCATAAACGCGTCTACGCCTTCGTCCTGGAAGAACTGCATAAGATTCCCACGTCGACCGGGAACCCAGATTCGCGGTATATCAGTTTCCATGTTTGGAATAACGCTTCGAAGCTCGCGCTGCATTTCGTTGAAATTACGAAGGACGTTCGCATCGGTCAGCGCCCCCCGATTGAAGAAGTGCTTATTAATCCTGTCGGCGAACAGGCGCTTAAACTCGTCATTGCGCGCCAATGCCTGGTACAAGCCCGGTATCTCACCGCCGCCGGATAATTGCACGTTAAACGTATTCCGGTTTACACGGTCGATATTGTAATGCCCGAATGCGTGCTCCGCGTCCCAGACATAAAACCGGAACTTCGCGCCCTCCCTTTTCTCGCGCGCGGCGCACCAGTTGTTATGCGGCCAGTCGCCCGTGTCGGCATAGATATTTACTAGCAGATAATCGATGAAATTGACTATATCGAGCCTTCTTGCAACTTCCTTGTAATTCGAATCGATCGCGAGGTCTCTTGACCCGGCCAGGTTGCGTAATTCAGCCCAGGCCCGACCGTCACCGCTCTTGACCTGACTGCCTTGATTGATTATATCCCATTGCTCACCACCGCCGTGCCAATCCATGAAAAACTCCTCCCTGAGCCGCTCGGTAGGATTATAATAACCCTTGTACTCGCCGTTGATGAACAAATTGACAAAGCAACCGTGAACGCCCACTTGCCCGGTATCTATCAACAGGCGTCTGACGAGCTCGTCTATTATGAAGGGATTTACGGGATCATTGTTTCCGGCGCGCAATACTATCTGATTGAAAGACTCGACCGATGAACCTTCAAACAACGGATAGTTCAATCTTCCGGGGCCGTAATCCCCACGAAAATACAAGCGGAACGAAAACTTGGTATCGGGACGGTACCTGGGTCTGAAATAATCGCTTCCATGTATGCGAATGCCGCAATTCACGTTAAAACCGTCGCCGGTATCCGGATTCCAATACTCGACGTTAACCGGATTTTCCCATTCAATGCCGTGTTTCGATGGATTATGGTAATCCCCGGGATTCACCGGCTGCCAGGCGCCGTTGGCATAGGTTCCGCCGCTTATCCCCATTATTCCGTTGGGACCATACAGATTATCGCGCGAAGTAACTATCGACATCACGGGCAACGATTTTAGTGTCTCACTTACATCCAGCAGGTATGTACGCGTGACCACCGGCGACGGCAGACATCCATTCCTGAACGCAGCCGCGCGGATGACCGTTGTCGAAGTAACCCGAATCGGACCCGTGTACCTGATACCTTCGGTCATATCGGGCACGCTTCCATCGAGTGTATAAAAAATATCCGCCTGTTCGTCGTCAACGCTCATGTATAGATCGAATGCATTCTCATAAATGCCATTGCGCGCGTTGAAATTCACGCGAGGTAAAGTAGTCGCTATATTGCTGTCCCCGTTTATACGCCCCGGCGTCGGCTCGGCGAAATACACCATTTCCTCATTTGCATTTAATCCATAAGAGTAGTTATTCCGTTGTCCGGGAAAGTCAGTCTCGCTTATAACCGCCCGTGGGAAACTGCTGTCGTACAGCCCGATGTATTCGCCCCCGAGCGCGAGTCTGAAGTTCGTATGTAACGGCGCATCAGCGCCTGTGGGACGTCTGTCTTTACCGGAAGCAAAGACCACTAGATACTCACCCGGATTCAGCGTGCGCTCGGGAAACACCCACTGTCCGGGGATGTCCGCATCATCAGTTAAAGACATCCCGCCCATATCCACAGAATCCGACCCGGCATTATAAATCTCGATCCAATCCTGCTGCTGTCCGTCCTCGTCGGCCAGGCCGTTCTCGCTGTCATTCGAGGCCATAAACTCATTTATCACCAAGTCGGGTAACGGCAAATCCGAGCGCAGCTCGTAAAACCAGCTCCCGCCCTCGAACCGATTGGGAGCGCTGGAATAGTCGTATATTTCATGATCCGAGCGCCATGCCACCGTCACACGCCCATCGTCCGGCGCAGGGAACCGAAACACAAAAGGCCCGGGTGCAATCCCTTCCATGCCCAGCGCAGGCTTGCCGTTGACCAATAAATCACCGGCATCCACACCACTGACCATCTCGCTGAACATAACTTTCAAGCCCTCGAGATTGCGAACGGTTGCGCCCGGTTCGGGACTAATTGATACCAGTTCCGGCGGGATACGCTCAGGATGCACATCCAGCGTCGCCTCCCTGCTTTCCACCGTCCCCAGTGAATTCGATATAATGCATTTAAAGACATCACCGTCGTCGTCCAGCTGCAACCCCGGAAGATATAACTCCGCGCCGACTTCACCGCTCATCTCTTTACTGTTACGCAGCCATAAAAACGACATGGGAGTCATACCCTCGACGCTCACGCGGAACGTCACCGACTCGCCCTCCGCAATACTCGCATCCGCCGGTTGCGTGATAATGGACGGCGGATTTGTAGAAACATGGTACGGCGACAAACGTTCCCCCGGGATCGGACGCTCGAATTCGCCGCCCGGCAATTGCCATCCGACCGATAAATGATCACCGCCGCTGCCCTCTTTCTGGAGCGCTTCTATATAATACTTCTTACCCTTCTCCAGAACCACCGGATCAGACTTTTGCACCGCGTAATTGCCGCGATCCCTCTCCTCCCACTCGCGGAACGACGTCCAGTTCAACACCTGCGCTATCAGTTTCTTGCTGACCGGACTTTCATCCTTACCCAGATACAGCTCGGAGTTGTCATCGCCGCTTATCCAGAAAATATACTCTCCCGTCTCCGGCGGGTGCACGTAACCACGCATACGCGTACCGTAGAAATCAGCCCAATTCGACGGCGCCTCGAATATCTCAGGGTACGACCTCCCAGACGGGTTATCAGGGTATTCCGGCGCCGAAGTAAGATTCCCTACGCTTGTTCCATCAATCCCCAACCAGTACTCGCGTAAAACAGACTGAGCCAGGACATGATACTCAGCGGAAATTGTGAGTATCACACTTAATAATAACGAAAACAGACGCAGACCACTCCGTATTACAGCTCCGGAATTTCTATTGCTCATCATCATAAAGTCTCAAAATAGACTAAGAATATCAAGAACACCTTTGACCTTTGCAACTTCGTGCGTCCTGAATAGATGCGTCCCACCTATGCCGGCCAGGACTGAAAAAAACGCCTCCCCCGTTCTTACCTCGTCACCGAAAAATTCAAACGCGCACGGCAGCGCGTTACACACCGGCGCGCCGAGGCGGTGAAATTTGAATGAATGAAGAAGAATCTCAGCCTGACGCTTAACACGTTCAACACCCGTCGGCGAATTCACGTAAGAGAATCCGATGCCCGGATCGATGAATACCTTATCAAGCCCGGCGCCCTTGGCCTTATCCAGCTCGCGCACGAAGTATTCGATGATCGCATCCATCGAACCGCTTAACTTATCGGACTCATCACCCGCACGTATGTGTTCGCCCCGAATAAAACATATTATCACCGCGGCGTCGTGTTCGGCGGCGAGACCGTACAATCGCGCAGTATCCCGTGTGCCGGTGAAATTGACGACCTTCGCGCCCGCTTCAAGCGCCGCTTCGGCGACTCCAAGGTCGTACGTCTCGACGGACGTAATTATTCCCGATGCAGCGAGTTCGCTGACCACCGGACATAAGCGTGCCTTCTGCTCCTCTGCACATCTCCGTTGAGTATAAGATAACGAAGACTCCGCGCCCAAGTCTATCATTGCGGCGCCTTGCGCGGTAAGGACATGTGCGCGCTTCACCGCTTGATCCGTATCCGGACACACACTCTCGCGGTACCATGAATCGGGCGAGAGGTTTATTACGCCCATTATTCGCGGCTTCGAGTTGAAATCAAAAAAACTGCCGCCTAAATGGAATTCCCGTACCTTGTTATCACCCTCTTTCTCGGCGGCATGAACAATCGATCCTAAGTACTCGCGCCCGAAAGCAAGCATGCTCAACGTTTGGTTATAACATTACACGCCGGGTGTCAAAAAGCGCCGCTACGGCGTATCGAACAGATCATCCGGAAGAGTATTTGTCTCGGGAGAAAGCTCCATAGGCCCCGACTCTCCTTCAGCGCTCCCCTCCTCTTTCAACAATCCGACCGGCGCCGTGGAATTAAGCTCCTCGAGCACTTTTTCCGTCATATCATTCTGAGTATTATTGTACAGGATTACAGGGGTATTATTGACACTCTCGGCGGCGATATCGATTACCAATGTGTAATTCGACTGCTCGGCAAGGCGGTCTATCACCTTACGTATATCACGTAGGACGTCATCGCGCATCCTCCGCTGCTGCTCGCCCAATGTCGACCTTGCTGATCTGTCGAACTGCTGAATCTGTGTTTCAAGCTGCTGAATCTCGCGCAACTTTTTCTCCGCTGCGTCTTTGCGCTTGGTTCGCTCTTCCTCGGACACTATGGGCGCATTCGCTTCTTGAACCAGTTTCTTGTAATCTTCGTTGGCCGTTTTGTATGAATCAAGGAGCTTGTTACGCTGCTCTTCAAAGCCCTTTGCGCGTTCTTTCAATTGCTTATCGGCCTCCTTGGTCTTCCAATAATTATCGAAAACCTTCCGAAGGTCTATAACTCCTACCTTAACCTCCGCCTGTAGTGTAAGCCCGGCAACGAACAGCGCTACAAAAACCAATAGAATATGTGATTTGTAAAATTTCATAAATTAATCGTATATGAGTTAGAATTCACGTGTATACCCAATACCGAAATTGAACCGGCCGCTTCCATCGTTCTCGGGGTCACTCGTAATCGGTATCCCATAATCGAATCGCAACGGTCCGATGGGAAGGTTTAATCTGAATCCGACACCCCAGTTATCGTTGTAGTGGTCGAAATCGTATCGGTATGCGTCACGATAAACCATGCCTATATCATAGAAAACCGCGAACCGCAGACGTTCAATAATCGGGACACTGTATTCAACCGATCCGAACCAGTAAGTATTGCCGCCGATCGGTTCGTTAAAGTTATCCCTTGGCCCGACTTCACGATAATCGTATCCACGCAGCGAGTACATACCGCCCAGGAACCATCGGTCGAACAATGGCACCCTGTCCGAGCCCCCGTAATTTTCAACAACACCCGTCCTTCCCAGTACCTCGATTATATGACTGTCCATCAACCCCTGGAAATACCATGCCGAGTGCAATTCGAGTTTATAGAAATCCGTTTCACCTGCAAACGGCCCGCCCGCCAGCTCGGTAAGGAGCTCGGTGCGCTGCCCGCGAGTCGGCATCATCGCATTATCCCTGGTATCGTATGAAATTGATAAACCCATCTTAGAAACAAGCCTGTTCCCCTCCTCTTCGAGTATCCGATTCGACGCACGCGGGTGATCCACATTAACTATCCCGATATTCTCAATCGTATAGCTGACACCACCGACAAGATAATCGCTCCCCAAAGTGCGGGTTAATCCCACCTTCGCGCCGGTGCGCCGCTCGTCAAACACATCACTCAAGAAGTTCAGCTCCCTGTGATACAGGTCGACGCCGAGCTTGAGTTTCCTGCCCATGAACCACGGCTCGATAAACGAGAGCAGGTAGTCCTGCCGCTTTGTTCCCAGCTGCGTCCGTAGTCTAAACTTCTGGCCGCCCCCTGTAAAATACGGCGGTCTGAAGAGATCGAAGTTCCCCTGTGTAACCTCGGCATAACCTACCACGTCATCGACAGTGCTGAATCCGGCGCCCATGACGAAGTTGCCCGTATTCTTCTCTTCTACCGCGACAACTAAATCCTTACGTTCCGGCACATCCGTCGGCTCCGGCTTGGTTTCGACCTTGGAAAAATAATTCAATCCCCTCAGACGCTGCTCGCTCAGGTCAACCCTGGTTATATCAAACACCTCGCCGGGCGTAACCGCCAGCTCCCGCCGAATTACCTTGTCCTTGGTCTTGACGTTACCTTTGATGTCTATCCGTTCGATGTAAGACCTGTCATTTTCAATCACCTCGTAAACGAGGTCCATTGTACCGGTCTCGATGTTCGGACGCTTATGCGCAATGATATTTACGTCGATATACCCCTTACTCCCATAAATATCCTCAATGGCGGAAATATCCGCAGAAAGCCCCTTCGGCGAAAACACCTCACCGATGGTCATTCCCGGTTTGATCGTCCGCCTGCTTACGCGAACGCCTTCCAGTATTTCCGCATCTGAAAACAGTTCGTTGCCCTCGAATTCGACGTTACCCACATGATACTGCTTGCCCTCGTTGACGGATATCTTGACAACCATCCATTTCGGGTCAATGTAATCGAACTCGATGTCTTCGATCGTAAAATCGATGTACCCGTGATTCTTGTAAAAAACGACTAGCCGCTGCTTATCCTCCTCAAAGACATCCTCTTTTAAATACCCGCTGCCGGTAAGCCAAGAGAACAACCAGCGCCGGTGTGTCTCGATCACGTCCCTCAGATCACCCTCCGAAAACGCCTCCGCCCCGGGAAAGTCTATCCGCTCGATCTTGACCTTCGGGCTCTCGGTAATCTCGAATGTCACCGAACCACGCCCGGCCTCCTCGTCTATGCTGAGTGTATAATCGACCTTCGTCCTATAAAACCCCTTCTTCTGGTACATCTTCAGGATCGCGCGCGTGTCGAAAAACAGCTTCTTCTCGTCCAGGGGTTCGCCGGTCTTGGACGAGATATTCTTCATGAAATCTTTGCGATCGAATTTTTCGTTTCCCGAGAACTGGATATCGGTCAGCACCGGCTTGCCCTGCACTACATAGGTCAACGTAACACCTTCGTCGGTTCGATCCTGGCCTACGCGGATATTGTAGAAATACCCGGTCTTATAAAGATTCCGTACGTCGTCGTCAATGTACTCGGGATTGAACGTCTCGCCCTCGCGGCTTTGGATATTCGCCTTGATAAGGGATCTGCTCGTGGCGGGCGGCCCGACGTATTCGACCTTTATATCTTTGATAACCGTCGAATCGGCGGTCTGCCCTTGTACCGCAGGCACAACGGCCAGCAACAGGGCGGTAAGAATCGCGTATGGTCTCAGTGAAAACTTCATCTCAGTTGTTATTGGTCCGGCATATCCTCGGTGCTTATCTTCGCCGCGCTCTCGAACCTGGTGAAATGCTTGAAAAACATCAGGTTCACATCACCGGTCGGACCATTCCTCTGTTTTGCAATTATTAAATCCACAGGCTCGGTGCTATGCTCGTCGGCCGGCGGCTGATCATTATCGCTGTCACTCGGCCTATACAAAAGCCCCACTACGTCCGCGTCTTGCTCGATTGCGCCGGACTCGCGCAAATCCGACAAGCGCGGCTTTCGGCTTTTATCCCTCTCCATTTCCCGGTTCAACTGACTCAATACGATAACCGGAACTTCGAGTTCCTTGGCAAGCGCCTTGATGCCGTTGGAAATATCGGCTATTTCCTGCTGCCTGTTATCGCTCCGACGCACAGAAGTAGAATGCAGCAGCTGCAAGTAGTCAATCACAAACAACTTCGTTCCATATTGTTGAGACATCCGTCTGGCCTTGGCGCGAAGTTGGAGAATCGATAAACCGGGCGTGTCGTCTATATACAACGGCGCGCCTGCAAGCTTGCCTGCAGCGGCCGTTAATTTCGGAAAATCGCGTTTCGGGACGAATCCCTCGCGTATACTCCGTAAATTCACGCGCGCCATGGAACAAATCATCCGTAAAACCAGGGATTCGGCGGTCATCTCCAAGCTGAACACCCCCACCGGCAGTTTTTGCTCGGCAATGATATGTTCCACCATGTTCATCGCAAGCGACGTCTTACCTACGCTGGGCCTTGCCGCTAATACAACCATCTCGCCGGGGTGAAAGCCGCTGGTCAGTTTATCCAAATCCCTGAACCCAGTGCCGATGCCCGTAAGCAAGCCCTGGCGCTGATGGTACAACTCGATCGTGTTGATCGCCTTGAATACCAGGTCCTTTATCGTCGTGGAATCGGACTCCACACGCTGCTCGCTGATCCTTAATATGTCCCTCTCAACCTCGTCGACCAATTCGTCCACATCCCCCTCGTAATCGTGAACGCGGTTGACCACGTCGTCACACGCCTGAATCAACCTGCGTAAAAGCAGCTTTTCGCGGACTATATCAAGATAATACGGCAGGTTCGCGGCCGACGGCACGGCGTCCACCAACGACGTCAGGTACGCAAGCCCCCCGACCATCTCAAGCTGGTTCCGGTCTTTTAACTTCTGCGGAACGGTGATAGGATCGATCACATCGTTCTTATCGTACATCTCCAGAAGCAATTCGTATAATTGCTTGTGTCGCAAGTCATAAAACGCCTCCGATCCGGTCTTCAGCTTCTCAACTGTAATACCTATCTTATCGTTCGGCGATAACATCAGGCAGCCAAGCACACCTTGTTCGGCCTCAATCGAATGCGGCGGCACCCTGTTCAATTGCGACGAATCGCGCTTGCTCCTCTTGCGCTTCGCCTTCTGTAAATCAACTCTGTCGATCATAATCCCAATCCAAAATTCGCTCTCAGAAATCGAATTGAGAATGACTCATTTTTCGAGGATTTCAATACACTCTTTTCAATTCAGGCCGATAAGTTATTAACATTGCCTTCGCACCGAAGTCACAGCAAAATTGGAACTCACGGCATATGGGATACCGACGGTATTGGTTTCCTTTTGCCGGACAATGACTTGTATGCCTAGGCGCGCGTCGAAAATTTTCAAATCAATACACGTATATGTGGATTCAACACAAAACCCGAAAACAACCTTCACCAAAACGGCATTCCCTTGCCGATAATCCACCTCGACATAACAGGCCGGTGCAATACCGTACACGTCTGCACATCGTGATCATCGCCGTATACCTGGCAGCCACGGCTTTCTCCTGGAACCTCCATGCCCAGAGTGATCCAACGCCATACTCGCCGCGACGGATCGGAACCATCACCTTCGACACGCCGCCCGGACAACCGAATGCAATCCCCATTAAAATAGCCGCCACAAATTCGGTGCGTTTACCCGAAATGGACGGAGTCGCCGCATTATTCCCCGCAACCGACACCACCTTCGCTGATTTCTTGTTCGAAAAAGCGGATTTGCACGGATCAAACCCCATTGCCGCCGGTTCAATCAGACTCTGGTATAAACCAATGTGGAACTCTGAATCAACAAACGAGGACGATTTATTAAACCCGGCCGCCATCCTGTCGTTGTATCCAGGTACAAACAAAAACAAACACCCGACATTACAGCTCTCTGTCATCCCGTCGGACTCGGCTATCGAGCTTTACGGATACAACGAAGACGGCAAATCGACGTTGTTATCCGCAGAATTCAATCCCGCCCCAAAAGCTTGGCATGAAGTAATCATCGCCTACGACAAATCAAAATCAATACTCTATATAAACAACAATCGCATGGGCATCGGTGAAGGTACCGCAAATGTGGTGTCGGACCAAGCCCCGGAATCACTCCGCGTTCGTCTCGGCGGAGACCCGTCGGGCGATAATCCCGCAAAAGGATTCATCGATAATGTGGAATTTTACAATTATCCACTGGGTTTCAATAAAGGCCATCTCAAACATCCACTGGCATTCAATTATCCTAAGTCCATCGCCGCACTCGCCGCCAACGAATCATTGATCAGCGCCTCCGTGACCACATCGCCGCCGGCCGTCCACCTCGATTGGCGCGCCGCCCGGGAAAACCGGGTTGTCGTCGAAAAACGCAAACACGGCGACTCGAGCTGGAATACGCTCGCCGTCAATCCCCTGAAGTCAGAGTTCCATGACACCAATGTTTCATCGGGCACCACCTTCGAATACCGAGTAAACTCGCGCAAATTAACCGCCGGAATCCAATTGCCCGCCACAGAACAACGGGGCGGCGTCATTCTCCTGGTCGATCAAACCCTTACCAAAACCCTCAAGCCCGACCTCGAACGCCTTGAACGCGACCTCATCGGCGACGGCTGGTTCGTCATCCGCCACGATGTACCCCGACACATCGACACCAACCACCAGGCGAATATTCCGAATATCAAACAAATCAAGTCCCTGATCACCGGCGACTTCACCAATTCCCCAGTAGTACCCGAGACATTGTTCATCATCGGCCACGTCGCTATACCGTTCTCGGGGAATATGAATCCCGACGGACATTCCTTCAGACCCTGGCCCACTGATGTTTATTACGCAGACGCGCTCGAGCAGGAGCCTTGGACGGATGCAAAACGGCTGTACGGCTCGCACTCCAAAAACGAGCCGGACGACGGCGTATTCGATCAGAACCTGCCGCCTTCGGAGGTCGAACTCGCCTTCGGCCGGGTGGACTTCGCGAGTATGCCCGCTTTCCGGCCGCTGACGGAGTCCGATCTGCTGAAGCGCTATCTCGAAAAAGACCACCTCTACCGCCACGGCCGGCTCGAGTTCCAGGAAAGAATCCTCGTATCAGGCCTTTTCTGGGGCGTCAAGGGAATCGAAAACCTCAATAACACCACCTTCCATAACGCATACAACCTCGCCGGCCGCCTCTTCGGCGCGCAACCCGCACGCGTGTTGGAAGGCGTCTGCTTCAGAAACGGCGACTCAGGCGGCCTCTGGGGATGGATGTCCGGGTTCGGCGGTCGCGACCGTGTCGACAGCTCCGGCCCCAACCAGGTCGATACATCGTACCTCGCCGGGAGACAAAACATCACGCCGGTCGCTTTCTACGGACTCGACGGATCACTCTTCGGCGAATGGCACACAACAAACAACCTGCTCCGCGCCGCCATCGGCATACCACGCGCAGGACTCGGCGTAGTCTATTCCCGGGCCATGACTTGGGACTTCGATAAGACCGGGCTCGGCGCGCCCGTGGGCGAGTTCATCCGCAAAACCATAAACAATCCGCCGCGAGGCATCCCCAGAATTCTCACCGCCCAGTTTCTCGGCGACCCGACACTCCGGTTGAACATCGAGCCGGAACCGTCTTCACTCCGCGCAGAATTAATCGAAAATAAGGTGCGCCTCTCCTGGGGCGCCGTACCATTCGCCACATACGATATCTATATGTCAACAAACGGCATCAATTCGCCCTTCATCAAATTGAATAATTCACCCGTCAATAAAACAGAATTTATCGACGCCACGCCCCATTCGGACTCAACCGTTACATACCAAGTACGCAGTGTCCGGCTTAAAACAACCGGCGCCGGCTCATTCTATAATTCCAGTCAGGGTGCGTTTACCGAGATTCAGATTCGCGGGCGCTGATTTAACCCCATCTTCATGCCGCGAAGTTGCTGTCGTTATCGCCTTCGCTGTCACTCATGCCCTTGTTTTGTCTCACAAACAACAAGGGGAAAACGATGTCACTTAGGCAGCACGGCGTCCACACGGCGATAAACAAGAAAACAAACACCATCGCATACGCCATCCAGCTCAAGCTCTCGCCCGCCGCCATTATGATATGGAATAAAGACGCCCAGGTGCTCAGAAGCACGTGACCGCCGTGCGGAATCTTTGTTGAAGCCCCGAAATACGCCAAAAACACACCTGCTATGGCCAACGGATTAACCAACCACCATTTTTCTATGAAACCGAGGTGAACCTCGCGATTCGGCATATCCAGCAGCACTTCCGCCAGGTAAGGTATAAGTGAATCGCTCAAAGTCGCTATCCCGATCGAACCGATGTATCCAATCAATAATAACATCCAGAGATTACAGGAGCATTTAATACATTTACCACAGAATCTATCGCATGTATGCATTCTATAGATCGATGCAGTCACCATAGCGCTCAACACAACATGCATTGGATGCAATATATAAAAAATATTGTAGGATATATCCTTGGGAATATAAATCGAAACAACGAATACCAGGACGCCGGTAAGCGCGCCGAATGCCGTGAACGGAGCGTGGTGTTTCAACTCCTTTATTATACTATTGATCATTGGAATTCTTGCCGTCGTTCCATTTGATTTTCGTCTTATACCGCCGCATACAACGGATTATTATTCGATTTTTATAATTGCACAACACAACATTCACACAAGCCGATTTAGAATAATGCCCATTTAACTTGCCTTAAAACCAGTTTTCTGAATAATGATCAGATGCTAGTCAATAACTCAAGACGGAGAAAAAATCAGAAAGGAGAAAGTTTATGATTGTAATACCGTTTCTTGCCGGGGTTATCTTATACGCGCTCGTGCGCGTCCTGGCAACGGGGTTCTACGTCGTCCGACCCGACGAACGCGCTGTATTGACCTCATTCGGCCGTGCAGAGCGGTTGCCGTCGGCCGAGAAAGACGAAGACTCGCAGCTTACCAAGGACGAGCAGGAGCGTTACAATTACCCTAATGTACGCGTTATTCAGCCTGGCGGGCCTTATTTCAAATGGCCGTGGCAGAAATTACACAAAGTGAGTTCGGCGACGCAGGCAGTAAATCTCGTCTGGGACCCGACTAAAATGCAGACGACCATCGAGGCTGTGACAAAGGATAACCTGACAACCGGCGTCAACGGCCAAATTCGATTCAGGGTCAGCGAAAACAATTTGTACGCCTACTTGTTTGGTGTGGAAAGCCCGCTCGAACACGTAATGGGCTATTTTATCTCGGTGCTCCGTGAGCGAATCGCGAATTTTACCGACCCGAAAGGTGCAAGCCTCATAGCGGATACGGGGGTAAAAAACGATGAAAACGAAGCAGATGAGACTGTGGAGCTCTCCGAAGGCGTATCCATCAATGACTTAAGAAAGAACCTCCATGTCCTCAACGAGTACATGGAAGCACAATGCCGGTCGACACCGGAACGTTACGGCATCGAACTCGACGCGGCATTGATCACCGAGATAGACCCGCCACCCGAGGTCGATCGCGCGCTCTCGGCCATCAACAGCACGCGGAACCAGGTCGCCGCCGATATCAGTACCGCCAGGGCGGACGCAGAACAACAGATCACCATGAGTAAGCGCGCCGTCGATATCGCCAGTAACAACGCGCAGGCCGAGGTGGCGCCGCTCAAGGA
This sequence comes from Verrucomicrobiota bacterium, assembly GCA_021733835.1. Lineage (GTDB taxonomy): Bacteria > Verrucomicrobiota > Verrucomicrobiia > Limisphaerales > JAIPKD01 > JAIPKD01. The sequence goes on along the minus strand of JAIPKD010000017.1, from coordinate 29,587 downwards.
ATTGGCCGCCATATTAACCAGTATTAAGGAAGAGGGTAAATCGGATGCGTTGAAGGCGTATGTGCGAAACATGCGCATCCCCTTGCTCGGTCGCGCACGGCGGATTGTCGAAGTTACCGGACAAACACAAATTCAACCAAAAGTGAGGGCGTCATGACATGGTTTAGCTTCATTATTGCAGGAATAATCGGCCTCGCGTGCATACCGGTAATTCTCGGTCTCGCGCGCGCATTCGGCCTGTATATGATCGTCAACGAGTGCGAAACAATCGTTTTCACGCTATTCGGAAAAGTAATCGGCACGATCGACGAACCGGGGCTCCGTCATCCTATTCGAAAATTCGGTCTGCGCGCGTTCCTCATTCCGTTCTTCGGAAAACGATACAAAGTGAGTACAGCGCTAAAACAGCATTATTTAAGGGGACAGATGGTAAATTCCGAAGAGGGCACGCCCATGGGGGTGGGTATCTGGTACGAAATGCAGGTAACCGATCCGGTTTCATACTTGTTCACCAACACCAATCCGGAGGGGTCACTAGAAGCCAACGTCGCCAGCTCAACTATATCCACTCTCAGCAACCTCGAAATGGAAAAGATGCTCGAAGACCGCCATAGCCTGAGCCGCACGGTACGAAAGGCCGTGTCACCGCTCTCCGAAAAATGGGGGTACCGGCTCGGCTCCGTTTACATCAGGAAGGTCGCGTTCACAGATAAACATATGGTCGATAATATCACCGAAAAGGTCGTTAAACGTCTGATCCAGGTCACAAGCGCAATGAAACAAGACGGCGAAAACCGCGTCGGACTGATCAAAAGCGAAACCGCCTTCAATGTCTCCCAAAAAATGGCGGAAGCGGCCTCCACGCGCCCGAATGTAGTCGGCCGCGCGTTGAACGAAATCGCAAGAAGAGACCCCGAGGTACTGGAAGCCGTCATCCAAGTAATGGAAACCGAGAAGATGCTCGAATCCAACGCGACGGTCGAAGTCCTGCCACCCAACGCCGGCTACCTGGTACAACTAGGCGAGCCATCTGCAACCCAGAAACAACAGGCAATAAGTTGATTATACCAAAGGCGGCATGAGCGGTCTTACTCGGCCGCCTTTTTCTTCCCGCTCTTCTCGGATTTTGCGCCGGCCTTGTCTGAGTTCGAGGATTGTGTAGACGTTTTTTCCGAACTCGACGCAGAATGCGCCTGCTCGGCCTTCTTGGCGTCCTTTTTGTAACTTTCGCTCCGGTAATCGGTTATGTAAAAGCCCGAGCCCTTAAAGATTAATCCGGCGCCCGGCCCAATCAAGCGCTTCACCTTACCCCTGCCCCACTTACTAAGTTTACATTGATCCTCCGGGCAATATTCCAAAGGCTCGTCGGACATCGATTGAAAGACCTCGAAGGTATGGTCGCACTTCTCACAATGATATTCGTATGTCGGCATAATAATATTCCATGTGTACGGTAATCCGCTCCAAGCGGCACAAAGTCTTAATCCGAAAAACCCCCCAAAGATGATCAGAACATCGAAACACCCACTCTTGCGGGGTTCGGGAACAAAATCCAATCACTCGCCCACCCATCAACGGAATAGTCGCGTCATCTGACAGACGCAATCAATATTAAGACACCCCACGACGATGAGCAAGAGTAATCACTCTATACCCGCCCTATCACTGTTCATGACATTCTACTGTATTCGACTTGAAACTGCGGCGGATTGGAATTAATAATTCGTGGAGTGTTCGAGGCGCTATGCCGAGCAGAACAGTACCGGAGAACCGACAGCCGCGGTATCGTCGCCGGCAATAAAGAATAAGTTTTGGATTTTGACTCCAACGCCGCGCTCGGAACTGGATATGCGTCAACCGGCCGTCGCGGACGGTAAGTGATCTTGAAGTTATCCGGCAATCGCATTTAAGCATACATACTATGATAAAGTGTTTTGAACTTTTCGGTTTCATGTCGCCTGAACTGGGTGATGAAATAATGGAATGGGCGTTTTTAAACGAAAAACAGATATACCGCCTGACCGTCGCGGCTATCGCCGAGGCAAAGAAGGTTAGGCCGGTGTATATGGAAAAAAAACCGAGAAAAGAACGGCACGCCGAAATGCTGAAAATGCTTTCACGCCCAAGACTCGAGTTGACCGCCTCCGACCTGATCCGAACCTGGCTCGTCAAAGGAGAAAACAGTATGCTCTCCGACTTCCTGGATGCCCTTGATATCCCTCATGAGGATGGGATAACCGAGGATATGCCCGAGTCGGTCGATGACGACAAGATCAATGCCGCCGTAGATAAGCTCCTTGAAAAGTATCCCAAGGAGAAGGTAATCGTCTATTTACACATGTTCTGTAACACGAACGACACGGAATGGGAAAACCTCGAGACCATGCTTGATAAGGACGAACGCCTTCAGTTTTAACCTGTTTTCTCAACCCCTATTCGACTTCGGCAGAGCACAACCCACCGGCTATTCGCTTTGCAACCTCTGTGTCTCCGGAGAGATGTGTAATTCCCTATTCCAAATCTGAATCTCCAAAATCTTTAAATACACTGACTGCCGAAACCTGGAAAAACCCGACGCATTCAGGTATATTTGTATGCTTTGAAACACTTTGACGTGTATACCATATTAAAGTAGGATTTAAGTTTGGATTTTATTCTAACATAATTTACCGGGACTGAGATGATCAAAATAATCAAGAAAATCTTCGGCACCAAATACGAACGCCAAGCCAAGAAACTGTGGCCGACCGTTAAGAGAATCAAGCAAATCGAGGAATCCCTGCAAAGCGAACCCGATGAGGCGTTGATCCAGAGGACAACCGCATGGAAAGAACGGCTCGGCGCAATCGAGGACACAGCCGAACTCGAGAACACGATGAATGAAATCCTTCCGGAAGCGTTCGCCGTGGTCAAGAATGCCTGCAGACGTATGATGAACAAGGAAATCATCGTCCGCGGGCATACCATGAAATGGGACATGATCCCATTCGACGTCCAGTTGGTGGGCGCCATAGCCCTGCACGAGGGTAAAATAGCGGAAATGGCCACCGGCGAAGGCAAAACCCTCGTCGCCACCATGCCCGTGTACCTGAATGCATTATCCGGACGCGGCGTGCATATTATTACAGTAAACGATTACCTCGCCGCCCGTGACAGCGAGTGGATGGGCGCGGTCTACAAATTCCTCGGCCTCACGGTCGGATGCATAGAACACGATCAATCGCCGCATGTCAGACGCGAACAGTACAAATGCGACGTGACATACGGCACAAACGCCGAATTCGGCTTCGACTACCTCCGTGACAACGGCATGGCTTCACGCGCCGAAGACCAGGTCCAGCGCGGTCACGCATACGCAATAATCGACGAAGTCGACTCGATCCTTATCGATGAGGCGCGAACACCGTTGATCATCAGCGGCCCGGCGGTGGTTAACGCGGATAATACGATCTTCGCCAAATACAAACCTTCCGTCGAATCAATCGTCCGCGCCCAACAACGCCTGTGCAAGGAATACGTCGAGAAAAGCGAAGAACTGCTTAGCAAGATCAAGAACGGCGCTCCCAATCCCGAAGAACTTCAGCGCGAACTCGGCCTTACTCTCTTCAAAATAAAACAGGGACATCCAAAATCACCTAACCTCCTCAGGCTCCTTGAAGAACCCGAAAACATGCGGTACATGAACCAAGCCGAACTCGAGCTTCACGCCGACCAAAGCAAAAAGGCGCTCTACGGACAAAAGGAGGACTTGTACTTTGCAATAGACGAAAAAGGACACGACGCCGACTTAACGGAAAAAGGCCGCGCCTTCCTCAGCCCCGACGACTCGGAGGCCTTCGTCCTGCCCGATTTAACCGAAGCCTTCCATGAAATCGATTCAAGCTCCGAAGAAGACGTCAAGAAACGAATGGAGGCCAAATCGAGGGTTCAATCCGAATTCGAGGCCAAGGCCGAGCGAATCCATTGCATCTCACAGCTGCTCAAGGCTTTTTGCCTCTACGAACGCGATGTCGAATATGTCATCCAGGATAATAAAGTCATAATCGTTGTCGAACACACAGGCCGCCTGATGACCGGACGCAGGTGGAGCGACGGCCTTCATCAAGCCGTCGAGGCCAAGGAAGGTGTCGAGATCGAACGCGAAACCCAAACCCTGGCCACCGTTACCATCCAGAACTACTTCCGGATGTACGATAAACTGGCCGGTATGACCGGTACCGCGGAAACGGAAGCAAACGAGTTCCTCGATATTTATGACCTCGACGTCATGGTAATCCCAACAAACAAACCGGTGCAACGCCACGATTACAATGACTCGGTCTATAAGACCAAACGCGAGAAGTTCAACGCGGTGCTTAAGGAAATAATCGAAATCCATAACCAAGGACGCCCGATACTCGTCGGCACCATTTCCGTGGAAACAAGCGAGCTCATCTCGAGAATGCTCAAGCGCTCAGGTATAGTCCACTCGGTTCTGAACGCCAAATTCCACCAACAAGAAGCCGAAATCATATCAAGAGCAGGTCAACGCGGCGCGGTTACCATCGCCACGAATATGGCCGGACGCGGTACCGATATCAAACTCGGCCCCGGTATAGCCGAAGCCGGCGGACTCCATGTGATGGCTACCGAACGTCACGAGTCACGGCGTATCGATAGGCAGCTCCGCGGCCGCTGCGCGCGTCAAGGCGACCCCGGCTCCTCGCACTTCTTTATATCACTCGAAGACGACCTCATGCGCTTGTTCGGCTCCGATCGTATAGTCAAGGTAATGGAACGTGTCGGGCTCGAGGAAGGCCAGGAACTGGAGCACCCGCTCCTAAACCGTTCCATCCAAACCGCGCAGAAACGTGTCGAGCAACACAACTTCCAGATGCGGAAACGTACCCTTGAGTACGACGACGTCATGAATAAGCAGCGGGGAGTGATCTACGGCTTCCGCAATGAAATTATTCATACACCCGATGTCCGCGACCGCCTTATGGACATCATGGAAGAAGTCGTCATCCAGAAAGTCGAGCAATATACCTCCACCGACAAGGAACCGTCCGACTGGAAGATTCGCCAGCTCGCCGATTGGGTGAACCTCAATTTCCCCATCGGTATCACCGAAGCAGAAATCACCAATTACACAAAGGACGCATCCGAAACCCCTGTGCCCAACTCGATCTTCGACGGACTCAACCCAGCGCAATTCGCCGTCTGTACCGAAATCTCCAATCGCGTCCGCGAAGCATACGAACTGAAGGCGAAATACGAAAACGCCGAAGCCATCCAGGCCGTCGAACGTTATACCATCCTCTCCGCCATCGACAAGCTCTGGCAGGAGCATCTTTACTTCATGGACAGCCTGCGCAACGCCATCGGACTCCGCGCTTACGGACAAAGAGACCCCGTGATCGAGTACAAGGCCGAGGCGTTTAAGACCTTCGAGGACTTAATGCTCAATATCAAGACCGAGATATGCCACAACATATTCCGCAGCGCGTCCAGCCTCATGGCATTCGAAAAATTCCTTTACAACCTGTCCCAACGCAATGCCGTTCATCAATCCTCGAGCGCCTTCGGAAACAAAGCGGCCGCCGCCAGACAAGCACAATCTAATCCAAGCGATATGGTCTCCGAAGCCGCAGAGAAAAATACGAAAGCACGCCCCGTCAGGTCAGGGCCAAAGGTAGGCCGTAACGACCCATGCCCTTGCGGCAGCGGCAAGAAATATAAACAATGCTGCGGAAAATAAATACCGATATTCAATTCCCTAACAGAAAGCAAACACCCGATCACGTACGTTAAGTTTGCCAACAGACTGAATAGTCTGTACTTTATTGACGTGAAATTGCCATTCAGACCATGGGGATTCTTAATAATCGCACTGGCATTCTCGTTAATATATGTAGCGTTGGGCTTCTTTGGTATTTCTCAGGTTAGCCTGTCACCGGGCAATCTCACACTGGTTTGGCTACCCTCCGGCGTCGGATTGATAATGTGTCTCATTCTGGGACGCGCCGCGCTTCCTTGGGTGCTGTTATCAAGCTTTATCATCAACGCTCCCTTCCTAATCCAAGAATCCCAGCTCAACGTGGTACTTTACGGTTTTCTGCCGGCGCTTATGGTTGCTGGTGCTGATATGGCACAATCTTTTCTTGCTTGGCGTATGACCCGTCAATTGGAAAACCGTGTGAAACAACCTCTACTCACTCAGAGCACTCACATGGTTCCCTTTTTTCTTTTTGTCTGCCTATTACCTCCATTGGCCACCTGCTGGTTTCTGGTTTCGGTGACAAGTTTCGCCGCGCCGGAAACCATAAGCCTAAAACTGCTATTGCAGCAAACGCTCTATATCACCACATCAGATACCTTAGGATTGTTACTGGTTGCGCCGCTTTATTGGGCATGGCAGATGCAAAATTCACGGCCTCACGCAGGCTTCGGACTCGCCGGCCTCAAGGTTTTGTTGCCGGTTGCAATACTCCTGGCATCTTTTGTTTGGCTCCCCGTTCTGGCGATTGGGGTATTTCCACTGCTGTTCATCTTAGCGCGCAGAGGCTGTTTAATGGACACGGTTGTCGTCACACTGGCCGCCGCCATTGTATTCAGCGTGGGCACAGCCAATGGTGTCGGACTCTTCGGGGAACACACAGGCCCAAAGGCCTTCTTTGAACTGACAGTGTTCATGCTGGCCATGGTCTTTGTTTCATACTCTGCTTCCCTCACATACGGAGAATTACGACAACACCAAGCCAACCTCCAATCACTTGTCGAGGAACAAACCGGTAGACTCGGCGAACGGATAAAGGAATTGAATTGTCTGTACGAACTCTTCAGGCTTACAGAAAAGCCGGGAATCTCCTCCGGGGAATTATTGCAGTCACTCGTCGAAATCATCCCACCATCTTGGCATTATCCTGAAATTACTTGCGCTCGTATTCGATTGGACTCACTCGAATTTAAAACAAAATACTTCAAAGAAACCCCATGGAGGCAATCCTCGGGAATATACATAAACAACGAAAAGAGAGGCGTTATCGAAGTTTTCTATCTCGAACAAATGCCTGAAATCTACGAAGGGCCGTTCCTGAAAGAAGAGCGATACTTGATCAACGGCATTGCAAAAAGTCTGGGGCATTTTTTTGAACGCAAAAAGGCTGAGGTAGAGAGACGTAAAAGCGATAAGCTCAGGAGGGCAATTATTGAAAGTTCCCCGCTGCCTATTTTTACTCTGAACCTTGAAGGGAGAGTGTTAACATGGAACTCATCGGCCGAGAATATATTAGGATGGAATGCCGAAGAAGTAATCGGAAAACCGCTTCCTATCGTCCCTCATAATAGTAAACACGAGTTTGAAACACTCATGAAAAGGGTGACCAATGAAGGTGGCTTTACCGGCCTCGAGCTCGTTAGGCAGAAGAAAAACGGTGACTTGATTGATGTCAGTATTTCTACAGCCCCCATTTTAGATGATAATGACGAGGTAATTGGGATCATGGCGTCGCTCGAAGATATCACCGATCGCAAAAAGGCTGAGAAGAATTTACACGCGATTGAATGGATGCTGAAAAGTAAAAACCTTGAGAACAAATCGGATTATGTCCCAGAATACGGAGATTTAAGCCTGCTGAATGAAAATGGATTGATATTGTCCTCGATAGGCAAAAGGCAACTAAGGGACATCGCTTCGGAGTATCTTGATTTACTCGAGACCTCCGCCGCCGTCTATGAACGCAACGGCGATTATGCGCTTGGATTATTCACCTCTAGCTGGTGCCAGTTAATGGACGCGAGCTCAAGGAAGCTTTGTAATACCCCGTGCAACCGAGAAGCGCTTAACAGCGGGAAATGGCTATGCCACGAATCATGCTGGAAAGATGCTGCGCTCAAATCAATAGAAGAAGGCAAACCCGTGGATATTGCATGTCACGGCGGTATTAATATGTATTCAGTGCCCGTACGGGCCGGGGGCAATATAATAGGCGCTATCAATTTCGGCTACGGTGATCCGCCTAAAGATGAAGCTACGCTCGAAAAGCTTTCTCAAAAATATCAAGTCCCTATTAAAGACTTACGGATACAGGCTAATGCATACCAAAGTCGTCCGCAATTCATTATAGACATAGCTAAAAGACGACTCGAGAAATCCGCCACATTAATAGGTTATATTATCGAACGCAAACAAGCCGAGGAAGCAGTTCAAAATAGCGAAGCGAGATTTATAAACCTCTTCAATAGTATCCGTGACTCTATTTTGGTTGCCGACACAAATCGCATAATTACCCAGCTCAATACCGCTTTTACCGATTTGTTCGGATACTCTGAAGATGAAGTGATCGGTAGAGAAACATCTCTTATTTACAAGGACTTAAATGAGTATGAAGAGATGGGGAAAAAAATCAGTGATAACATCAATAATCCTAATTTCTTGCTGACTGTTTTATATAAAAAGAAAAACGGCGAAGTCTTTCCGGGCGAAACCAATGTGTCCTGCTTAAGAAATAATCGAGGTGAAATCGAGGGGTTTATCGGCATGATTAGGGATGTCACTAATGAACGTCGAATTCAAAAGGCTGTCGAAGAAAGCGAGGCTAAATATAGATCGATGTTCGAAAGCATGGCATCGGCAAGTTGTGTAGACGAGTTGATTTACGAAAATGATAAACCTATTGACTACCGCATCCTGGATATCAACCCCGCCTTCGAACAAATAACCGGAATCGGTTATAATGAGGCTGTCGGCCAATTAGCGTCTGTAGCTTATGGAACAGGTAAGGCGCCTTTCCTTGATGTTTATAGTAAAGTAGCCGAAACAGGTAAACCGGCCGCTTTCGAAGCATACTTTGAACCCATTCAGAAATATCTTTATGTCACAGTCGGGAGCCCAAAACCTGGGTGCTTTTCCACCGTGTTCAACGACATTACAGAACTCAAGACCGCTGAAGCCGATAGAGAAAAACTGCAGGAGCAATTGATACAATCCCAGAAATTAGAGTCGGTTGGGAGACTTGCAGGTGGAGTTGCTCACGATTTCAATAATATGTTGGGGGTGATTCTCGGCCGAACCGAAATGATGCTCATGAAAAACCGGCACAATGACCCCAATTATGAAGATTTAATGGAAATTCAAAAAGCAGCTAAACGTTCCACGGACCTGACCCGGCAGCTTCTGGCGTTCGCGCGGAAACAGACAATCGCTCCTCGCGTGTTGAATCTCAACGATACCGTGGATGGAACGCTCAAGATGCTCCGACGCCTAATCGGAGAAGATATTGATCTGATATGGAAACCGGACGCGGACTTGTGGCCGATAAACATGGACCCGTCTCAGATAGATCAAATCCTGGCCAACCTTTGCGTGAACGCCAGGGACGCCATATCCGGCACTGGGACTATAACCATCGAAACAGAGAATGTCGAGTTCGACGAGGCATATTGCGCAATTCATGCCGACTTCGTTCCAGGGCAGTACATTATGCTGGCTGTAAGCGACGACGGTCACGGCATAGACAATGAAATGCGGGGATTCATTTTTGAACCATTCTTTACGACAAAAGAAATGGGGAAAGGCACCGGACTAGGACTGGCCACGGTTTTCGGTATAGTCAAACAGAATAATGGACTCATCAATGTGTACAGCGAACCCGGACATGGTACTACCTTCAAGATATATATACCAAAACATGAAGGTGCCGTCTCCGTCACGGAAGAGTCGCACCAGTCAGACACACCCCATGGCCGAGGAGAAACAATCCTTTTAGTAGAAGACGATAAGGGTATCTCGACCATTGGAAAAATGATGCTCGAAACCCTGGGATATTACGTTGTTATGGCAAATAATCCAATTGAAGCCGTCGAGTATGTTCGAAAGTATGCTACGCCTATTAATCTACTGATCACCGATGTGGTAATGCCGCAGATGAACGGAAAGGAATTGGCCGCTGAGATTAAGTCCTTAAACCCCGAGACCAAGGTGTTGTTCATGTCAGGTTACACATCCAATGTAATCGCTCATCACGGTGTACTTGACGAAAACGTGAACTTCATTCAAAAGCCTTTCACCATAAAAGCTATCGCGAATAAAGTACATGAAGTGCTAATCAGTGAATGATTGCAATTGATTCTAAATATCTTACCCTTCGTTTAGAAATGAAACATATCCTCGCGTTGAGCATCTTTATTATCGGCTTATCCGGATGGGCGGCGACGCCTGAAGAAGAGCCTGAGACCGCGCAAGTCAAGGTCGGGATTTTCAGCGTCGGACTAGACACATACTGGGAGCAGTTCGACGGGCTCAAGTCACGCTTGAACGAATACAGGCGCGGGATCGAGAAGCGTCTCAAGCGTCCGGGCGTCAATGTTGTAAGCGCCGGACTGGTAGATACGGTGGATAGGGCTAATGCAGCGGCAGACCTTTTCAGAAGTGAAGGTGTAAACATCGTATTCTTGTATGTATCGACATACGCGTTGTCTTCGACAATCCTTCCTGTGGTTCAAGAATTGAACGTTCCCGTGGTAGTCCTCAACCTCCAGCCCGGCTCGTCTATTGACTACGAATCCTTCAATGCAATGAATGATCGCGGAAAGATGACCGGCGAATGGCTGGCTTGGTGTCAAGCATGCTCGATGCCAGAAATATCAAATGTATTCCATCGCTCGGGTATCCCCTTCCATCAAATCACCGGCACGCTGAAGGAACCGGAGGTATGGAAGGAAATAGACCAATGGGTCGAGGCCGCGCGGGTGGACTGTTCGCTCGAACATACGCGCCTCGGTATTTTAGGACATTATTACAACGGGATGCTGGATGTATACTCCGATCCTACACGCGTAACCTCGACTTTCGGAACGCACGTGGTTCATCTGGAAATGAGCGAACTACAAGCTTACCGCCGGCAAGTAAGCGCCGACGCCATACAGGAAAAGTTGGGCGAGTTCTACTCGAGCTTTGAAGTCTTGGATGAATGCAAGGAATCGGAACTTGAACGCGCGGCGCGTACAGCTTGCGCCCTGGATCGGCTGGCCGAGGAAAATCGATTAGGCGCCATAGCGTATTACTATGAAGGGACGCCGGGCAGCCACGAGGAGAATATCGTTACATCAATAATCGCCGGAACCTCGCTGCTTACGGCGCAACACGTGCCGGTAGCCGGAGAGTGCGAGGTCAAGAACGCTATGGCGATGAAAATCATGGACTTATTCGGCGCCGGCGGATCGTTTTCGGAATTTTATGTGGCGGATTACGATGAAGACGTGGTGTTGCTCGGTCACGATGGCCCGGGACACCCCGGCATTGCGGAAGGCAAGCCGATATTGAAACCACTGGGCGTGTTCCACGGGAAACCGGGTAAAGGCGTATCCATCGAGATGAAGGTCAAGACAGGCCCCGTCACATTACTGGCCGTGGTTCAAGGCGCGGACGGTGAGTACAGCTTTTTGGTTGCAGAAGGTAAATCCGTCTCAGGTCCAATCCTCGAAATAGGCAATACAAACAGCCGATACCGCTTTCCAATGGGCGCAAAGAAGTTTATCGAGGCCTGGAACGTAGAAGGCCCCGCACACCATTGCGCCATCGGTACAGGGCATATCACGGGAAAATTGACCAAGCTCGCCGCCATCCTCGGGATAAACATAAAGGTTATTCGCTAATGGTAAACTGCTTAAAAAGCTAATAATTAACCGAATTTACCAAAATAAACTCTGCACTTGTATTTGAAGTAGCGCGGCTGGTCGAAGGATCAGCCGCAGTGGCACCGAACGCTACACCTCCATCCGCTTAACAGGGGCCAACGCCTTCTTCATACTGCTGCGCCGACAGGTGTTCATTGTGGTATTTGGGTCAGCATTCAGAAGCGCCATTTATACATTAATCATCCATATCCGCGCCCAGGTAAAACCCGGGGTGCGCCGGTTGGTTATATCCTACGTTCTGCCAGGCGATGCTCAAACGATATTGGCGGTCGTGCATAAGGGTCGGCATCCGATGGTTGGTCGGAAGAGTCGTGGTGAATATCCTGAGCTCGTCATTATCCCTTGTCCGCCAAATCACTTCCTCGCGCCAATCCCCGAGAATATCCGCGCATAGACACGGGTTCGCTTTACTCCCGTTATTCGACACGCAATCCTCCGCCGTCAACAGGCGCGTCTCGGTGCCTTCCTCCCAATTCCACTTGGCAATGTAGTTGCGATCCAGCAGTTCACGGAGTAAATCGCCGTCCCACCAAACACCGAAATTGCATGAGCGCGGGCGTTTTATAGAAATAGTCTCGCCATGAATATCCCAAAGCCCCCGCGCACCACCGCCGTAGGCCCATGCTTCATACCCGGGATATCGCGGATCGATATCCATCGCCAATCCTCGACCGGGATCGGAGGCTTCTTTACTCCAAATCAACTCGCCTGTGGCGGCGTCGCGCAGTTCCACACCGTGCCTGTGTCGGGGGCGCTCATGGATATTGAAGATTTCCATCCCCGGCCGTGTCGGGTCCATATCCGACATATGCAACGCGTCGCCATGCCCCAAGCCCGTAGAATACAATCCGGTTCCATCATTGTCGATCGTACACGCGCCGTACACAATCTCATCACGCCCATCGCCGTCCACATCACCGACCGACAACGAATGATCGCCTTGGCCGGCGTACTCTTTTCGCGCGTCGGAACCGTCGCCTGTGTCGAACGTCCAGATATTCGTCAACATACCGTCCCTCCAATTCCACGCCGCCAACGTCGTCCGCTCATAATAACCACGGCACATGACCAGGCTCGGCCGTTCACCATCCAGGTACGCTACGCACGCAAGGAACCTGTCGACCCGATTCCCGTAGTCGTCGCCCCAGGATTCAATATCACCGCGTGCAGGGATATAATCCGCCGTCGCCAATGCCGCCCCGGTACGCCCATCGAAAACAGTGAGAAATTCCGGGCCCTCGAGAATATATCCGTCCGAGCCCCGGTAATCGGCGTCACGGTCGCCGATCACTTCACCCGTTCCATCCACCGTACCGTCGGCGGTCTTGCAGGCCACCTCGGCCGCGCCGTCGCCGTCCAAATCATACACCATGAATTGTGTGTAATGCGCGCCCTCGCGTATGTTCCGTCCCAAGTCGATCGTCCACAGTAATGTCCCGTCCAACTCGTACGCCTGAAGGATAGGCGAATCAGTGAAGCCATCCTGCGAGTTATCGCGTCCCCTGCCCGCTTGGTGAAGCACGATTTCGTATTTGCCGTCGCCGTCCAAGTCGCCCACGGAGGCGTCATTTGGACGGTATCCCTGCGGCGTTTCCAAAGGCACGGGGATATATGAGCGTATCGAAGGATTCGGATTGAGCTTGACCGAATCAGCTCGATCACCTTCACCACCGTTCAAAACGGGGCGGATAAAATACTCGTTCGCACCGGTGAAATCCGCGTTTGCGTCAATGTAACACGTTGCATTCGTCAGCGGCTGATCATTCAGTTTAACCTCATCGCCCCCGTCGGAAACGCGGTATAGATTAAACACTGTATCCTCCGAATCCTTGCCAAGCAACCGCCAGCCGATGAATACGGTATCCGCAGAATTCCTCAAGGCAATAAGACCGCGATCGAGGTTTTCCATCCGCCATTGACCGGCCGTGGCCGTCAATACAGCCGAAGACATAACGCTCAATAAAAACCATCCAATACACTTATTAACTCGCATCTCAATCATCTCCATTACTTGTTTCTCTTAAGTGCGACCGATTGGAATAATTCCGATGCCACACTCACTACAACTGTTAAACATCAACACTCAGCACTATTCTTGCCAAACATCAGATAAAGAACGATATTAACGCAACACCAAGACTGATAACCACCATCTCCCAAAAATACTTTGTAAACGAAATATCCTTGGCACCATATCCAAAACCTGTAAGGTCTTCAGGTATTATGAAGTTTCGGATATCAATCAAGTCAGTTGTCGCGCTCCTGCTTACCTGCATATCCGTCTGCGCAGCGCTTGCAAATACAAACACGGAACTCGACGCTATATTCAGCGATTACCTCGATGCCAAGTTCCGTATGCAACCTCTCACCGCAACCTACCTGGGAGACCATCGTTTCGATCATTTACTTGATGACCTATCGTCTGAGTCACGGGATAAATGGACTGAGCTCGACCGCGCGACGCTCGGGAAGCTCCGGCGGCAAATCGACTTCAACAGGCTGAGCAAGCACAAGAAGATCGATTACAGAATATTCGAGCACGAGCTTAAAGAGTCGATCTGGATGTCCGAGAATTTGCATCCCTTCAAAAACGACCCACGAACATATAATTCGTATATCAGCGATAGTGTATACTTACCGCTGTCCCAATCCACACTGCCCAAAGAACAAAATGTTACGAACGTAATCGCGCGGATGAAGCAAATCCCCGGGATAATTGTCGAGGCCCGGAAAAATCTCGAGAATCCACCACGCGTCAAGGTCGAAACGGCGATCAAACAAAACCGCGGCGCCATTGAATTCTACAAGAACGACATCTACCGGATAATAGGCGATACACGGCACAGCACAGCGCTTGAATCCGCCGCCAATAGCGTCGTCGCAGCCCTGGAAGACTACGACGAGTTTCTCGAAAACGAGCTATTGCCGAAAGCCGACGGCGAATGGCGTCTAGGCGCAGATAAATTCGCACAGAAGTTCGATCTGCAATTAGGGATGGATATGTCCCCCGGTGAGCTTCTTGCCGCAGCTGAATCCGAGTTTGAAAAAGTCGAATACGAAATGTATATCATCGCCCGACAGCTCTGGGGACGTTTTTTCCCTGAAAAGCCTATGCCGCCTGACGACACACAAGGTAGGCGCAAGGTAATAAAGCTTGTTCTCGACCAGATCGCGTCCAATCACAGCACACCGGAAACCATCGTCGGTGACGTGCGTTCAACTGTGTCCGGGATAAAAGAATTCATCGAATCCCGCCGGATACTACACTTACCCGATCCCGACCGCTGCAATATCATCGAAATGCCCGAGTTCCAGCGTGGAAATTCAACCGCATACATGAATTCGCCGCCGCCGTTGGACCCGAATGCCGACGCGTATTTCGCGGTCAGCCCACCGCCGTCGGACTGGAGCGCCGAAAGGATCGAGAGTTTCTTCGAAGAATACAATCATTACATGATCCAAATCCTGGCCATCCACGAGGCTTATCCGGGGCATTATGTCCAATTCGAGTACGCAAACGAGCACGCATCCGCAATCCGCCGCATCCTCGGCTCCGGTGTCTATATCGAAGGTTGGGCGGTTTATACGGAACAAACAATGCTCGACCAGGGGTATGGTGACGGCAGTCCCGCCCTGCGCCTGACCCAACTGAAGTTCTACCTCCGCGCCGTCGGCAATGCCATACTCGATCATAAAATGCACTGTGGCGATATGACCGATGAAGAGGCCATGCGCTTGCTCGTAGACCGCGCCTTCCAATCCGAAGGCGAAGCGCGCCTGAAGGTGATTAGGTCAAAACAGAGCGCGTGTCAGTTATCCACATACTTCGCGGGACGCAAAGCAATGGATAATCTCCGTCGCAACATCCAAAACACGTTGAATGAACGGTTCGATCTAAGCGAATTCAACGAGGCCGTCTTACGCGTGGGCCCCGTTCCGGTGCGGTTTCTGCCGGAGCTAGTAAGACGCGAACTCAAGATTGAGAACCAATGATATTTGCATCGGTAATGAAAACATCAAAACCGACGGCGCACGTTAAATATGCATTCACCTCGTTCATTATCGCATCGTTGTTGACCGTCTGTCAGCCCCTTCAGGCGCCGGCACAGGGTTCACGCGCGGACTATGAAAGAGCGATCGGACTCCGGAATATCACGCAAAACAAGGTCTTAAACGACCGCGTAAGACCGCATTGGTTCGACGGCAATTCCAAGTTTTGGTATCGCAGTGAACCGCGTGCGGACACCGACGAATTTATCCTAGTCGATGCGGAAAACAGCGTCAGGAAACACGCATTCGACCATGTAAAGCTCGCCGATGCACTCGAAGTGGCCACGGGCGAAGAAGTGAGTCCCGGCGCGCTGCCCATCGACGACCTGGAATTCGAACCGGGTTCGGCACGTTTTATCATCAATGGCCCGGCCGGCGCATGGAAATGTAATACAAATAACTACAAGCTCCAAAAGGTCTCCCGCAAGGAACCGGTTCCTTCCTCACTCCCACCGGAGAAACGAGTCCTCCAAACACGCCATACCGGCGAGGAGACGTTCATCACCTTCACCAACCAATTGGAGCATACGGTAAAAATCTTCTGGATCACCGGAAGCGGGCAACGACGCAGTTACGGCAGCATCCCGCCGGGAGACAGGCGAAGACAGCATACGTTCGAAGGCCATGTATGGCTGGTGACGGAACCGGAGGGCGAGCCACTGGCCGTGTTCAAGGCAGTGGAGGACGAACGTACGGCGGTAATAAAGGACGGCATCGCCCCCGAACAAATCGACGACCGCGAAGATACACGCCGTGATGGATTCATCTCGCCAAACGGCGGGTGGCGCGCGTTCTTCCGCGATTACAACCTGTTTATAGAAGAAACCGAATCCGGCGACGTCTTCCAGCTCAGCACCAACGGCACCGCAGAGGCGCAATACTCCGGTCGAATACGCTGGTCTCCGGATTCACAAAAACTCGTCTCTCTGCGCACGCGACAAGGCGGCGACCGCAAGGTCTATTATATCGAGTCCTCTCCGAACGACCGATTACAGCCGAAACTGCATTCCTATGAGTACCTGAAGCCCGGCGACCGTATCCCGCAGCCGAGGCCGCAGTTGTTTCACGTCGACTCCCGTAAGAAAATTCCGATAAGCGACGAATTATTTCCTAATCCCTGGAGTATAACCGATATCCACTGGCGCCCGGATTCGAAGGGTTTCTTCTTTCTATACAACCAACGCGGCCACCGTGTCATGCGCCTGATCTTCATAAACGCCGAGACCGGTGAAACAAAATCCATAATCGACGAGCAACCGGAAACCTACTTCGACTACGCACACAAAAAGTTCATCCGATACCTTCCCGATACCGATGAAGTCATCTGGATGTCCGAGCGCGACGGATGGAATCACTTATACCTCTACGACACTAAAATCGGGCGGCTGAAGAATCAAATCACCAAAGGCCACTGGGTTGTCCGCGGCATGGAACAAGTCGATCCGGATACCCGCCGAATTCGCTTCCGCCTAAGCGGTGTCCACCCGGCGCAGGACCCGTACTATATCCACTACGCAGAGATTAATCTCGACGGCTCGGATTTTACCATTCTTACCGAGGGAAACGGGTCGCATTCGATCGAGTTCTCGCCGGACAAGCGGTTCTTCATTGACTCATGGTCGCGCGTGGATAAACCGCCGATTACCGTTCTTCGAGACTCGCGTGACGGCAGACTCGTTTGCAGGCTC
Source organism: Verrucomicrobiota bacterium (assembly GCA_021733835.1). Classification (GTDB taxonomy): domain Bacteria; phylum Verrucomicrobiota; class Verrucomicrobiia; order Limisphaerales; family JAIPKD01; genus JAIPKD01. Next base: position 12,170 of record JAIPKD010000017.1, on the reverse strand, counting down.
AAAGAAGCCGACTGGTCGGCGTTAATCGATACCGGCTGGAACCCCCCCATTCGCTTCGAGACAAAGGGGCGTGACGACAAAACGGATATCTACGGAATTATAATTCGCCCGCGGAGATTCGATCCCGACAAGAAATATCCCGTCATCGAACATATCTACGCCGGCCCGCAAGGCTCGTTCGTACCCAAGTCATTCCGCGCATACTACAAGATGCAATGCCTGGCGGAACTCGGATTCATTGTCGTCCAAATAGACGGAATGGGCACATCCAACCGCTCCAAGAAATTCCATGATGTAAGCTGGCGGAACCTCGGCGATGCCGGATTCCCCGACAGGATCAAATGGATCAAGGCAGCCGCCAAGGAATATACCTACATGGACATCGACCGTGTCGGCATCTACGGCGGCTCCGCCGGTGGACAAAACGCCATGCGCGCGCTGATAGCGCATAACGATTTCTATGACGTCGCAGTCGCGGACTGCGGTTGTCACGATAACAGGATGGATAAGATTTGGTGGAACGAACTCTACATGAGTTGGCCGGTGGACGACCATTATGTCAAAGCCTCGAATGTCGAGAAGGCGCATAAGCTCAAAGGCGATCTCCTCCTGATCGTTGGGGAAATGGACGAAAACGTCGATCCCGCTTCAACAATGCAAGTCGTCGACGCGCTCATCAAGGCCGGAAAAGACTTCGATATGCTCGTTATCCCCGGCCAAGGTCACGGCGCCGCCGAAACCGAGTACGGCAATAAACGACGTATGGCCTATTTCGTCGAAAACCTGCTGAATATAGAGACGCATTGGAACCCGGACACACAATAACACCGGTTGATTTATTATGGCACATGAACCGAATACCAAAAAGCAAGGACAGCCACGCGGACTCTACACCCTGTTCTTCACTGAAATGTGGGAGCGCTTCAGTTACTACGGTATGCGCGCGCTCCTCGTGCTCTTCATGGTCGATGCCGTTGCAACGGGCGGTCTCGGTCTGGACGACAAAACCGCCACCGCAATTTACGGACTCTACTGCGCCGGCGTCTACCTGGCCGCCCTCCCCGGCGGGTGGGCCGCTGATAGGCTCTTCGGCGCACAGCGCGCCGTCTGGATCGGCGGCATAATAATCGCCGCCGGACACTTCACGCTCGCCATCCCGGACAAACACTCTTTCTACTTCGGGCTGGTACTGTTGGTTGTAGGTACCGGCCTGCTCAAACCAAATATAAGCGCAATAGTCGGACAGCTCTACCCCGAGGGCGGCGCGCGACGCGACGCGGGTTTTACAATATTCTACATGGGCATAAACCTCGGCGCCGCCATCGGCCCTCTCATCTGCAGCGCGCTCGGCGAAAAAATGAATTGGCATTACGGCTTCGGCGCCGCAGGCGTCGGTATGATATTCGGTCTGATCCAATACAAGCTTACAGTCAAACATCTCGGGGAGGCGGGTAAACACCCGGATAAACCGGATGTATCGAAGAAGCTGGACTGGACGTTCTTCACCGGCGGGCTCGGCATCATCTCCATGTTGGTCGTGTTGACATGGAGCGGCGTGCTCAAGCTTAACGCACTACGCATTGCTCAAAGCACCGCCGGATTTATCGTCGCAGTCGCCGTTCTCTATTTCGCCTATATACTCATCTTTTACAAGCTTGATAAGACCGAACGCAAAAGGATCGGCGTGATCGCCATTCTTTTTATCGCCTCCGCCATGTTCTGGTCGGGATTCGAACAGGCCGGCTCATCATTGAATCTGTTCGCTGAGCGGTTCACCGACAGGGTGATCGGAGAAGACTGGTTTACCATCCCCGCAGGCTGGTTCCAGTCGCTTAATCCGGTATTCATTATCACGCTCGCGCCCGTCGTGGCCTGGATTTGGATATCCCTGGCCAAACGCAATCTCGAACCTTCGCTCCCGGTCAAATTCGCCATGGGCCTGTTCCTTCTTGGTATGGGATTCCTGACTATCGCCATCGCCTCCATCAGCGTCGCAAAAGGAATAAAAGTCCTGCCGGTCTGGTTGATCACAACTTACCTGCTCCACTCAGTCGGTGAACTCTGCCTCAGCCCGGTCGGACTCAGCTCGGTCACCAAGCTCGCGCCGAAACGGCTGGTCGGACAAATGATGGGCGTCTGGTTCCTGGCAACCTCGCTAGGCAACCTCTTCGCCGGCCTGCTCGCAGGCCAGTTTCGAAAGGAACTCGTCGATCAAATGTCCTCGAACTTCTTTCAGATCGTCTTGACCACATGCGGTACGGCGTTACTCCTGATTATCTTTACCAAACCGATCAAGCGCCTGATGCACGGCGTGAAATGAGGGTTTGACGCTTGACAAAGCTCGATTGAAAAAAGGATCATTGGCATCCAGTTGAAACCATGCAAACCATGAAATATACGGAACCATGAAAAATACATACACCAACAAAACGTCGATCTGTATCCGTACCGGCCTGGCCGTTGCGCTGATCATGGCCTTCACTTTTTGCGCCAATGCGCAAAAACACGTCAGAAAGGAATTACAATTCCCGGACTTCGATAATTACAAAACGCTTAAGTGCGATTTTCATACACATACGGTATTCTCCGACGGCAGGGTATGGCCGACTATTAGGATAATCGAGGCATGGAAGGAAGGCCTCGACGCTATCGCCATAAGCGACCACATCGAGTATCAGCCGCATAAGGATGATGTATCCACCGATTACTCCAGACCCTACGAAATCGCTCGCTCGACGGCGCATACTTACGGTATCACATTGATCAAAAGCGCGGAACTCACCCATGGCGAACCTCCCGGACACTTCAACGCGCTGTTCCTGAAAGAAATCGCGCCTCTAAAGAAGTCCGATTACAAAGAGGCCGTTAAGGCTGCAATCGATCAAGGCGCATTCGTCTTCTGGAACCACCCGGGCTGGAAACAACCCGGACATAAATCGGTTTGGTACGACGAACAGGAAATACTCTTCACCAACGGATGGACGCACGGCATCGAGACCGTTAACGGTTATACCTATTACCCCAAGGCCCATAAATGGTGCATGGAAAAAAACCTGGCCATAATAGGGAACTCCGATGTGCATCTCCCCATTTCCATGGATTACGATTTTGCAAAGGGCGAACACCGCCCCATGACCCTCGTGTTCGCAAAAGACCAATCTCAGAATTCAATCAAGGAAGCCCTGTTCGCGCGCCGAACGGCCGTCTACTGGGAAAATAAACTCATCGGTAACAAGAAGTTTCTCAAACCTATCTTCAAAAAGTCCATTGAGATTACTCCCGAGATAATATCACTCAGACCCGGCAACGATACATATATCCGTATTCACAACCGCTGCGAACTCGATTTCATTCTAACCGCGAACGGTAACGCCGGCGAAGTCTCCGGGCCGGGACACATCACCCTGCCCGCCGGCAAGACCGTCCTCGCCCGTATCAAGTGCAACAAAGACATCGACAAGGAACGGGAGAAAGCAGCATTACCCTATCGCGTCGAAAACCTCCTCGTAGCGCCTGATACAGGCCTAGAGGTAAATCTTGAACTTAACGTTAAGATCAATCCTTGAATTCCGATTAATTCAGAGCTACGAACACATAGAGATATATAAGGCAGCTCTCGCATCAAGTCATTTCTTCAGATCGAGCATAATGCGGTAGAAGCACTTATCCGCGGCGTCTTCGCTCCGCTGAATAAGATCGCCAAATGGCGCCCAATTCTCCAAGTCATCGGATTTCTGAAGCTGGAGCTCCAGTGTCACCTGTCCATTGCTGACATCGATCAACGGCACGCCGGGATAAACATAGCCGATTGCCTCTTCGGTGTATAAGCCGAAGGTCTCCATTTCCGTAGCATCGTCGCTAATACGGTTGACCACATAAACCGTTACATCGCTGTCGTCGCCATCCACGGCATTCCATCCCTTGCCAACCTCAAACCCGTCATCAAAGCCGTCTCCGTCAGTATCGGGATTTGTTGGACTAGTACCAAGGGTTTCTTCTTCGGCGTCGGTCAGACCATCTTCGTCGGTGTCGATTTCCTGACCACCAACTCGCGCCGTGTGCTGCAAGTCGTGGAGGAACATCGGCCACGGGGCATCGGCCAGCCCGCCCGATTCTCCATTTATAGCATACAGACAGCTGTCCATGGACCCCACGTAGACCGTCCCGTCCGGCCCGATCGCCGGAGAGGAGTCCACATCGCCCCCCGTCTCGAACCGCCACTTCTCAGTGCCGTCCGGGTTGAACGCGTATAGGTTCGCATCGGACGACCCCACGTAGATCGTCCCGTCCGCCCCGATAGCCGGGGCGGATTCCACTCCGCCCGAGGGATTACCCGTCTCAAAATTCCACTGCTCGCTCCCATCCGGATTCACCGCAAACACGTTTCCCTTACCGCTCCCCACGTAGATCATCCCGTCCGGCCCAATCGCTGGGGCTTGGTGGAGACTATCGATGCCCGGCGGGTCGAAAGCCCACAATTCACTCCCATCAGGGCTAAGCGCGCGCAGTTCGCGGGCTACTGTAGCGTAGACGGTTCCATCATCACCGATGGCCGGTGTCCCGGCTGTGCCACCGTCAATACTCCACTTTTCTGTGCCGTCCGGGTTTAGCGCGTAAAAGTCACTAGCACTGCTGCCGACCCAGGACCCCACGTAGAGCGTACCGTCCTCGGCGATCGCCGGGGATGAAACCACATCGGTGTCCGTCTCGAACCTCCACTCCTGGCTGCCGTCCGGGTTAATCGCATACACATAATTGTCGTCCGATCCCACGTAAATGGTGCCGTCCTCCCCGATGCACGGAGATGCAGCCACGTCATCCCCCGTCTCAAAACTCCACTTCTCGCTCCCGTCCGGGTTCACGGCGTATAGATAATTATCATCGGATCCCACGTAGATCGTCCCGTCCTCCGCGACGGCCGGCGAGGAATAGATGTTGGCTCCCGTCTCGAACCGCCACTTCTCGGCGCCGTCGGGGTTGACCGCATACAGGTAGTTGTCGTGTGATCCTATGTAGACCGTCCCGTCTTCGGCGATGGCCGGGGAGGTCTGCACACCGTATCCCGTTTCAAACTTCCAGTTTTCGGTGCCCGGTTCAACTGCGGCATGGGCTTTTGGCATTAAATAAAGAGCAGCGGCAACGGCTGTTACGATTATAGTTATCGCAACAGGATATTTTTTTATTGAGTTCATCTCGACACTCCTTGTTTTTTACATTTCTCTCTTACTTGGTTTATTGTTGGGTCACTTAACAAATATTTCAATGCTTTGCAAACACTTTCATTCATAAAGAGCATACCTTCCGTGATTGCACCGGCTTTGAAAAACACACATCCGTTCCCCTCCCCAGAAAAGCTGGGGTGGATTCCCACAACTCTTGCCCCGCAACTACATTATTCCTCAAATCAGAAACCCCTTTTTTCCTGATTCAAAATCCACGTTTTTCCGGGTAGTGCCTCCGGTTGCCCGAGAGGCACCCCCACAGACCCGGACAAGCACAATTAATGCATCCGGTTCCTTGAAATACACACATGCTAAAAGCTCCAGCCTGTCTGCATACACCCGGTAGCGCCATGGACAATGCGCGGTGGAGGAATCTGGAACTTGCTGGCCAACAACATCCTGAACCTGTCCCATTCCATACCGTCTCTCTTCCGAGATCGTCTGTTGAGCCAGTATCGCCAGGTATACAGCACCTTGTAGCGGAAGATCGCAATGGAAGCGAAATTCCCGGTAACTCCATAGAAAGCATAATGTCCCAACAGTTTCTGACAGATCTTTGAGTGTTGCCACTCAAGAGGTCTGTGACGATTCTTCTTGCACCACTGATGCATATCCTTCAACTTCTGACGCATTTTCTTCGATGAGGTTTTCTTCTTCACCGAATACCCGCCTTTCCTCGTCTTCCCCCAGTAATGGGTAAATCCAAGGAACGTGAAGGTATCAGGTTTCTTTCCGCTATCCCAAGGATGGCGAAAGTCCACCAGTTTCGTTTTTCCCGGATGAATGGCCAGACCGTATTTCTCAAACCGTTTCGGAAGCACATCGAATACCCGTTGTGCATCGTCGAGGCGTTTGAAGACCATTACAAAATCATCGGCAAACCGAATGAGTTGGGCCGGCCCTCTCAACCGAGGTTTAATCATCGTTTCAAACCATCCATCCAGCACATGGTGCAAGTAGATGTTGCTAAGCAATGGGGATACAACACCCCCTTGCGGCGTGCCTTCGTCACTGAAGCGCATGCCTCCGTCTTCCATCACTCCGGCCCGCAGCCATTTGGCTGCCAGGCGCAGTATGACTGAGTCTTTCACTCGCAAGCGAAGAATCTCCATCAATTGGCAATGCGGGATGCTGTCGAAAAATTTCCGAATATCAACATCCAGCACCCAGCCACCCTTCATTTCCTTCAGGCTGCCTCGCAGGGCTTCCAATGCCTGATGGGGTGAACGGTGCGGGCGAAAACCGTATGAACTCTCCATGAAGTCGCATTCATAGAGTGGCTCCAACAGCATCGCCACGGCTCTTTCCAACACTTTGTTTTCCGTTGTTGGTATGCCTATAAGGCGCGATTCGTGTTCGCCTTTCGGCACGTATCCCCGTTTCACTGGCGGGGGGCGATATCGACCGCTCTTGGCCCGTTCCAGCAGATCCGCCAGATTGGCCTCAAGATCCATCGCATATTCGTCCACCGTTGTCCCATCTACTCCGGGAGATGCGTCTTTCCGCAAACCGGCGAATGCTTCTCGCATCCACAGCATATCCATATGGTAACTCAGTGTGGTCAGAGGACTGTCCGTATACTTCCTCGCTATGTGTGCAATGTGCTCCTGCCTCGTTCTCACGCTTGTCAGCGGCCGTTTCTCCGCCCCGTGTCGGCCAGTTGCACTGTTATATTTCAGTCGTGTTCCTTGGCTACTCACAGGCTCCTCCCAAGAAGAGTTTCCCTGCTTTCATTCGCTACTATGAACCGACTAAGACTGCCTGCCGTTTCCTCCCGCCACTCTTGCCTCAGACTTGAGCAACGGCACCCTGATTCCTTCTCAATGTTCGCTCCCGCAGTTCGAGGAAGGTTCGATTGCGGGCCGGGATGTTGGTCACTCGGTTTCACCCCATTCCGAGTCTCTTCAGGAAACGGCAGGCTCTCACAGGTTCCCGGGATACCCACATGCACCTCTGCCCTGCTCTCAGACCCCGATCCGGCCGATATGCCCATAGCCAAAACAGGCATACCGGTGCTGTCCCGCCTAACACGATCAGCAGGACCCTGACAATCATCGAATTTTCGAGGTTCTATCATCACGGCTTCAGTACCTACTCCATACGCTTCGTGCCGCCCTTGCGGTACGACGACGCAATGTTCGTTTCCGGCTGGTGGCCAGCCTCTGCCGGGCGGGAGTGATTGCCCGCCGGGTATCAGTGTACCTTTCTTCATGTTATACGGTTCCATGTTTCCCGGTACTCCGGGCTTTCCTGTCGCGACGTGTGTTCCGTGGTTAAATAAATATATGATTCCGTACACTCCGTGATAAAAAAACACCGAGCCGTCCGTAAATTCACTTCCGCACTCGGTGTTTCTTTTAGTTTAAAATCAGGAATGTGGGCTTAATTTATCTCAGTGATTCAATGGTCTTTTATTAAAACCATCCGTTGATTTTTAAAGATAATTATGCAATAATAAATGTTAAATGTTAAGACGTGACCCCAATCCACAAGCCATGATTCTCCCGTGCCGAACGCTTGAATCACCTGCAAGAAATGGCGCAGCTATTTCTTGTCAGATGGATTCGTTTGTTCGGCGATAATAAATAATGATTGAGTCGGCGGCAACTCGATCTTCACTTTGGTAACATCGGCCAACCCCCTTTTCTCATGCGAAAACTCAGCCTTTGAAATATCTCCCGTATGAGGATCCCAGGATTCCGGGGACAGTTTGCCTCTGAGTTCCACCCAGGTGTCAATCGTTGTTTTGCACAGATTGGCAAAAAGATAGATTTCCTTTCCGTTTATGACCTTGTGGATGTAGCGAAGCTCTTTGCCGACTTCGAATTCCACATCATAGACATCGAGCATGCGGTCAAGTGTCTCGCGCAGATTTTTTGCCGTAGGCCTCCTTAGAAAGGCCGTCATGCCGCCTTGTTTATTCCGGTTGAAGATGAGCGGTTTCCTCTTGGAGCCTGAGCCTACATGCAATTCGGCAATTGAAGCGCTGTCCGATTTGATACCGTGAATATACAAGCGGAGAGCGGTTGAGGTGACCGGTTTAAAGGTATGCACCTTGTGCCCGAGTGTCGTGCCACCCGCACAGTCCACCCAGTCGCCGTTTTGAAGAACCTGCACACTGTAGGAATTCACCCGGTCGAACACCTCGCTGATTTCAACCCACTGGAAGGTTTTCTCCTTGTCGAAATCAATCTCTAGCCACTGATCCCCCCCAGTGCCGTCCCGGGCATTCCATCGGGTTTCCATGGAACCGTCGGCAACCAGCTCTGGGCCGTACCCCGGCCAGGAACTGGATGCGGTGATGGTCCCGCCTTTTGAGGTATGTTTCCGTGCCCCGGGGAACAGGGCATCAATCGCTTCTACGATGTCCTCGTCGTACCCGAATTCAGCAGACTTGCAAGGCAAAGTCCCGGTGGCAATCACCTTTCCGCCGCTATCATAAAATTCTTTGATCTTCTTCAGATTGCTCCAGTTGATCGTCTTGTGTCCCGGAACGATCATCACTTTGTAGTTTTCGAAATTGACGGGGTTGCTCATTCGAAGCGTATGCCCGTCTACGGCACACTTCTCGTCCAGAACTTCCGGATGCAGGAAGGTGTAGTCACGGCCGATTTGCGTTGCCAAATATTCTCCGATATCCACATAGTCCGCTTCGGGAATAGTTACGCCACCCCTGTAAGACCCCAGTTTGCCGTCCAGATAGTGACCGGCCTGCAGGGTGGCTATCGGGTAAAGCACGGCGATGTCTGCGATATGCCGACCGTGATTCTGCAGCATCAGATTCAGCCGGCTCATGTATTTTTTATATTGCGGCAGTCCGTCCGCATACTTCTTGTTCCGCCAGGAAAGTTCCGGCCTGAACTTAACCTGTTTATCGTCGTACCAGACAGCGTGGGGAATTAGCTGGTTGATGCCCTTGGTGTACTGCTCCATGGCCACATGGTAAATCGTGTCCCAGCCGATGTCGCCCATGGCCCCGTAGGTTTCCGACATGACCAAGGCCTTGTCCCAGTTGTAGGCCGCGGAACTGATTATTTTGTAGAACCGTTCGGCAGGCCGCCTGCCGCCGATCTTGTCCACCCCCGGAATGTCCAGGTATTTGAAGCATTTCATAAGGTCGCCGGACACGCTGACCGGGTTGACCACTTCTTCTTGATCCTGGTGCCCGGTGGCTGAGATGCCGTGCTTCATGCACCAATCCTGGATTACCTTGGGAAAGGCTGTCGCATATAGCTCCGTCCGGAACCCGAACAGGTAATTGCGGGCCGCCTGGGTTTCCGGGCCGATGTCGTACCACAACGCGGGGTAGTACGGTGCCGGGTCGAAGCCGTACTTTTCCTTGAACTTCCCGTTGAACGCCCCGGTCCACATCCGGCCTTTGGCTCGATACATCGTCGGTTCGTCGAAAAATGCACCGTCGATAGTGCTGCCGAAGTAGTCCTTGAAGCGGTTGTAATACTGCTGGTGCGTCATCTCGACGAAGCACTTTACCGATTCCGGTTCCAGGTAGTCCACGTTGGGATCGCCGTCCGTCACGCAAACAAAGGTCATAATCTTCCAGGTCCCCTCGGGCACCTGCCAGGCGACTCGGCCGTTCTTGACCCGGCCCGACAGGTCAACCCGTTCCCTGCTGTCCATATTCATGGCCACGACGCTCATCAGGCGACCCGGGGGGATCTCCTGGGACCAGTCGGCCGGGCCGCTCACTTTCTGCTCGAATTTGTCGAGCCGTTTGATTGTGTGCCCCGGGTGCCTGTCCGCAAACCGCCGTACGCCGTCGCCGTGGATGGCTCCAGCGCTTCCGCTCGGGAATCCATACTCGTCGTAGAGACACATGGTCATGCCCAGTTCTTTGGCGGTTTCCAGGGCCACGCCGTAGACCTTGAAGTAGTCTTCGGTGAGGTAGGTGGGTTTGAAGTTCTTGCCGAACGGCAGAATTCCCAACCCCCCGTAGCCGCACCGGTCGCGGGCCTCCCGCATCTGTTTTACGACACCCTCCTTGGTGACAGTGGTGTTGTTCCAGAACCACAGAGGGCGGGTGGCATATTCCAGAGGTGGCTCGATGAATTCCTGTCTTAGATCCCCCGCGCTAGCCAGTGTGACAAAGTTGAGCGCAATCAATAGAGTTCCCGTGATTCGTGCCATAAACGATTTCTTTCTGCCAAACGCCAGCATCACCAGCCGGCGGAACGTGTCGATCTGTGTATATTATGGTCACGTCTCAACATTTAACATATTAAATCAGGAATGTAGGCTTAATTTATCTCAGTGATTCCTTGGTCGTTTATTCAAACCATCCGTTGATTTTTAAAGATAATTATGCAATACCAAATGTTAAATGTTAAGACGTGACCCCAATCCAAACGTCCACCTAAAGTAAGGCACCGCTGACCGGCAGCGGGGATTCGATACTTTAATATGTATCGGATTATTCTTTATGTATCAACTGCAAAGCGGGTCAAAGATTGCCTCCACTGCATGTTTTGGTGATCAATGCCTTTATTGTCTTATTCCAAATCCGGTAATTGATCTCTAGTCAATCGCAACGAAATCGATCGCCCCTGACCCGGAACTCTGGAAATCAATCCCTGGCATTCCAGCGTCACAATCATCTGATGAACCGACGGCGGCGATACTTGAAAGTATCGCTGAATATCCGCCTCAGCTGGCGCACGCCGGTTGAGCTTCGTGTAATAATAGATGAATGCCAAGTACTGTCCCTGTTTCTTTGTGTAGTCCATATGCATGAACGTGCTACAGCACCGAACGTAAAGGTCAGCGATCGGAGACAGCCGTCACTGACGTTCGATTTGTCTCAGCGCGAATCGGCTGGCTCCGATTCGCTGCACCGTCTGGTTCGCTGCTTTTTCGCTCTTCTGCCCACTCAGTCCATCGCTCCACGTTCGTGCCATAATTGAGGCCGGTGTATCGCTCCAATGATGCAACAATGCGCTCGATGCTCTCGCGACGCTGCCTCTCCAACGCAGCCTCAACTTCCAGCGGGCCGCGGTATCCTGGACCCGGCACATAGTAGGAACTGATATACCCGACCATCTCAGCCGCATGGATAGCTGACGAGTCGTTGGTAATCCGCGCGTCCTCTACGCCCCAAGCAGCCAAGGAACGCGTGACGCTCTTCTGGTGAATGCCAACTCCCCACCGTTCGATGCCGGGTAAGCTCATCCAGACTGTCACCACCAGCGACTTGTTGGCCTATATCTTCAATTGCTTTTTCCTTTTACTGGGATTCTCTCGGCAGTCCAAAACCCGATAGACGACAACTTCATTCCCCTTAACAAGGTAATAGATAGCGAAGGGAAACTTTCTTGATAACATTCTGTGAAATCCAAATTGTTTCGAATGAATTCCACCGTACAACCTAAGTGACTCTATATCGGAAAATAAGGAATCTAGAAAATATTCACCAATACCTTCTGCTGAGGCATTGTAGAATTCTCTTCCGTTTTCGAGGTCATCGATCCCGGACGAAACAATTCTTAATTCCTTCATTTTTTGAGCCTATTCTTGGCTTCTTCCCAATTGACAACTTCCTCTTGCCCTCGGTCCAGACGCTCTTGGGTTTCCCTTAATTTTTCTCCGTGCCACGAGGGCGACTCAAAAGCAGCCTTCGCGCTCAAATCTTCCCAGAGTGCTTCCATGACTCTAAGCTTCTCTTCTTTAGGCAGTTGCAAAATTTTTTCAGTAATTGTCATGTCAGTATTCTACTCCTTGAGTCCTGTTCCGCAATCTCTCTTTTGGCCAACGGCGCTGCCGCCAGCGCTAATTCATGAAGGGGTTTTGAGGAGAGATTTGGCTAATCAGCATAAGAAATCAATGAATACTTTGGAGCGTTTAGTTGGTTTCTCCCATAAAAATCAGGTTGTAATTGGTCGGTCGGCTTCAAATATAGGCTTTTTCTCGTCCTGATAGGGGTAAATGAAAATACCC
>JAIPKD010000077.1 GCA_021733835.1 Verrucomicrobiota bacterium | reverse complement strand
GGGCAGCGCTGAGCTGTACTTCTGCCTGCTTGACCCGGCGGCGCAGATACCGGTTACCCGCGAGCATATGCCGGAAGGATACGTCTTCGGGGCGGGTGTGCTTCTCAAGGCGTTTCTGATGCAGCTCGTCGACCCAGGCCCGGAAGCCGTCGCTGCCAATACTGTACGGCGATTCCTTGAGGGCCACATTGCAAAGTAGGGTCAGCCCTCAAAATAGCAATTAAGGGTTGAAAGGGAACTGAGTCGGTGGTGGTTTACAAATATGACTTGCAAGCTGAGAAATGAGTATGCTGGTGCTATATGCCACATAACACTGTGCGGTGACGGAGGAGGCAAAATTGTCCTTGATGATCGAGACCGCTAACGCTAACGCGAACGCGAACGGAGCCGGGATCAAAATTCTTCGCGTTCTTTGTGCGCTTGGCGAGAGGTTATGTCCGGCACGACCGCTGACAAAATATTTCGTCCCTACGGGACTCATTCTGTGTGTTAACATTCTTGCTATAGATATTTCATCCCTAACGGGATTCATTAGGATTATGGGGTACGGATTACGAGATAAGATCGAGGATTTGCACCGTTAGGGGCAAAATATTTATAGCCACCTTTCGCCACACGAAAGCATAAGTCCCTTTAGGGACGTAATATTTCTCCTTCATCTCTTTATGGTAAACGTTTCATCCCTAAGGGGATTCTGAAAGGCGCAGACTGTTGGCAATCGAATGAAGGTATAGCGTTCGGAGCCGCAGCGGATGGTACTGCGGACACAGCCGCGTTCCGAGGATTGATTACGCACGATATTATACGGATTATCGCAATTTATCACTTGTCCAGTTCATGATGATTTTGGCGCTTTTTTGGGGGGCTGTTGAGAGGACGTTGTGGTCTGCGGGCGAGATTACTTTTGAATATCTGAATCCCGGGCAATGTCGTTTGAGCCAATGTATTACCGGCGGGTACGGGACGATTGGATCAACGATGCCGGCGATGAAATCAACCGGTATCGAAGGATTCATTGTTCGAGCAATGCGCCGGGGATCGTTGCGCCTCACCAAGTCGAGTCTATGTGTTACAGCCGCCCAATCAGCGTCGTTGCGTCTGGCAATGAATTCGTTGATTTCGGATTTCGTCTCGGGCGCCTTGAGGTGGCGGAGTGCGGCGTATTTTTTTACGATCCAAAGGGAAGCGGCGCGTCCGAAGCGCGGCGTGTATCTGAAGACATAGTATGCGCAATGAGCGCCGAAGACCACGGGGTGCCGGACGAAGCCAGCGGCGAGGATAACGCCGGATGGATTAAAGGTTATTTTTTCCTTTTGTAAGCGATTACGCCGTTGGGAGGCGGGGGTGACGGTTCCGTGTTCATGGGGTGTTTCTAATGATTGTTTCGAATATTTCTTTATTATGGCCCATGCGACTTGCGACCCGAAGGACTCGGCCAGCAGCCGGCCCTCGTGTATATTATTATCCCGGAGTGCGCTAATTACCGAGTGTGCATAATCATCGAGCGACCATGTGAGTGTCCTTGGGTATGTAAATTCCACGAATCTGACACGGCCTTGGACGGCTTTCTTGAAGCTCCCTATAAGCGTCCAGTCCCCGTGAATTCCGGGCAGGTATATAAGCGTCGGCAGTGACGCATCACCGTGTATTCGTATTTGCAAGGTTTCCTCGTTCATAATAATAACTGAATTACATCAATAAAGAATCATCATTTATTCTGCGTGTTGTTTTGTTGTGAGAGAATATCCTGTAATCGGCGATAATCGAATTTTCCGGTGCCCAGTTTTGGTATGGTTTTGAGTAAGACCAGTTGTCGCGGAAAACATAGGTTGGACAGTCCCCTTTCTTTGATGGCATGTCTGATTTCGTCGATCGATAGCCGGGGCTCATTTGTAAAGGCGACCAGCATTTCGCCTTTCCTTTTATCCGGGACGTTAAGAACGGCGATTTCGAATTTGCCTCCGAACTCGGAGAATGCGCGAGAGAGTGTTTTTTCCACCAACGCCAGGCTGATCATTTCGCCGCTTATTTTTGCGAACCTCTTAAGCCGCCCGATTATGTAGAGGAATCCGTCATCGTCGACACGCGCGACATCGCCGGTATCGTACCAGCCGCCGAGGGTTTTGAACTTATGGTCGGCGCCGGGATTCAGGTAACCTTGCATGACGTTCGCTCCGCGGACGAGGAGGCGTCCGCCGTCGCTGATCCCTTCCTCAGGTTCTATCTTGAATTCGATTCCCGGCAGTAGTTGGCCTGCGGAGCCGAAGCGGGGTTGGAGCGGGGTGTTGACGCTGATGGTCGGACTGCACTCGGTTACGCCGTAGCCTTCGAGGATGCGAACCCCGAACTTGGAGGCCCATGTACGCGCTGTTGATTCCTGAAGTTTTTCCGCGCCCGCGAAGAGGAATCGGAGGGTACGGAAATCATACGGATGCGCTTTTCTGGCGTATCCGTTCAGGAATGTATTTGTGGCGAGAAAGATTGTGGATGATTTGTCATAAAGGTGGAGCGGCACCATTTTGTAGTGCAATGGTGAGGGGTACATGAAGACGTACAGTCCGCGAACCAGCGGTACGAATGTGCCGAGGGTGAAGCCGAAGCTGTGAAAAACGGGCAGGGCATTGAACATTCGCTCGTCATCCTGCACATCGATCATGGGTAGGAGTTGTTGTATGTTGGAGAGTATGTTTTTGTGCGACAGTTTAACGCCCTTCGGTGCGCCTTCGGAACCACTGGTAAAGAGTATAACGGCCGTTTCGTCACGGTCTTCGTTTGGTTTGAGCTTTGCCCCGCGTTTCAAGCCGAGTGCGGTCATCAACTTTTGGTATCCGGAGATACCGCGGCGGATGTCCTCGAGGTAAAGGAACTCGATGCCGGTCTTTGCCATTGCGTCTACTGACAAGCCGGAACGTTCGAGGAACGATCTGGAGGTAATTACGAACTTGAGACCGGCTAATTGCGCGCAGTCCGACATTGATCGTATGCCCAGAGAGAAGTTTAAGATAGCCGGCACTTTTCTTAACGCCCATAGGCTCATGACGGTGATCGGTGTGGCGGAGAGGTTTGGGAGGAGCACGCCGATGTGTCTTTCGCCGGCGGGAATGTATTCGGTTATTGCCGATGACATGAGGTCTACGCTCAAGAGAAGCCGTCGATATGTGAGTGTTTGACCGGTGATATCCTCGAGTACGGTTTTTTTTGGGAGGTATTTGGCTGTATGGCGTACGGCGTTCAGTGTGTTATTGTCGATGAATTCCATCTCAACATTGAACTGCTGTTCCACCATCGAGCGTTGCAGCCAGTTTGTGAGTTTGGTTCTCGCCTTGGATGTGGGAAGGGGGCCGAGTTCCGGTGGTGTATGAATCCTGCTGAAATGGATCGTGACTTCGGGGAATACACGCCGCCATCCTTTGTGCCTGACCAACATCAACCGTTTAGCCCCTCTTAAATATGCGGTTACCACGGGTGTGCCTGTTTTATGCAAGAGGAATCCAACGCCTTCGAACAGCTTCATAAGCGAACCCGTCCTCGAAATCCTTCCCTCGGCAAACAGCACGAGGCGTCCGCCGTTACGCAGAAACTCCGCCATGTGCTTGACCGCGTATGGGGAGGCGGGATCGATCGGGAATGTCCGTTTATTGGCGGTGACCAGCCTGTGCAGCCACGAATACCGCGCAGTGGCCGTGGCGGTTACGAACTTCCAGTCCTCATCCAAGCACACCGCGATCAGCAGCCAGTCGAACCACGAAACATGGTTGGGGACAAGGAGCAGGGGGCCCGGCCTGTTAACGGACGCTTGATTGTAAATCCGAAAACGGAATAGGATTTTAAAGAGAAATTTCAAGATGTATTGGATAATTAACATAGGCGTTATTTGGATTGGTTGAATTTGCGCGTTGTTCCTGTGATGTACGGATATTCGGAATTATGGTCTATGCCCTTATCGGAAACCGGCGACAGGATTTGAAACCCGAGCCCGACAAGCAGCAGTAATGCCAATATCGCCATGCTTTGGGCCTTGATCGGTTCAAGCCCGAATTTATTGATTAGAGTGTGTGTAATGACCGCCCAGACCAGCGGCCCTGTTACTGCGGAGAATCTGCCCACCATTCCGTATAGGCCGTAGAATTCGCCTACGCGATCCGGCGGTGTAAGCCTGAGCATAAACGGACGGTCTGCAGCCCACACGCCGCCCAAGCAAAATCCGGTGGTCGCCCCCACAATATACATCGTCCACAAGGGCAGCTTCATAAGTCCAACAGCAGCCGCAGCGGCGAAGATACAGAGCCATGACCAAAGCACATAATTCAGTGTCCGCTTCGGCCCCAGCCGGTCGGTAACCCAGCCCCAGAGGAAACCTCCGACGATGGCGAACGTGATGGAACACATCATTATCACTTGTGCCTGACGTTCACCGGCTTGGGTGTTTAATCCCGAGTTGACGGCGACATTGATTGTGAACAGCGACATTACGCCGATGACCGTATTAATGGCGTCGGTGTAAAAGACCCTGCCGATAAGGAATCTAAGCAATCCCGGACACTGCTTGGTCGAAGCCAGGGTTCGGATTGTTTTTCGTAATGAGGAGATAACCGTCTTCAAGTTGATGGGGACGGGATTTGGGTTTCCGCGTTCCTTGACGAAGACCATACACGGCAAAGCAAAAACCAGAAACGCCAACGCTATCATGGTGAACAGAAAAATCCTGTCGTTCGTGCCGAAGACCAAGCCGAGGCCGACGGCGATGTACGAGCCGAAATACCCTATCCCCACACCGATTCCGCCGATCTTGCCCCTGTTCGTTTCCGTGCTTACATCCGGCAGGAGGGCGTCGTAGAATTGAATTCCCGCCTGGTATGCGATATTAGCAACGCCGAATAAGATAAGGGTTATTATGAAATCAAAGCGTCCGAGTAACGTTGTCAAAAGCACACATACCAGCGTTGACGCGGCCAGAAAAGGCATGCGCCGGGAAGTCTTATCGGTCATTGCGCCGAGTACGGGCGATGCCAGGAAGATAACCGCCATCGAGGCAGCCATTACGGTTCCAAATACGGCGTCGGCCCGGTTTTCTCCGACATTGCTCCTAACCCAGAAGGGGAAGTATAGCGAGATAACGCCCATCGAGAATATTGTGTTCGCCAAATCGTAGAGCGCCCAACTGAACACAGCGCGTTTTGTAATGTGATGGGTGGCGGTGGTGCTATTGTTTGTTTCGGCACTCATTTCCTGTCCTTCACTTCATGTGTTAATTGATGGGCATGTTCCATGATTCTAGAAATATCCGAGATCAAGTCATTCACTCGTTTCAAGGAAATCGGCGCCATTACACTTTCGGTTGCACTGTAATAATGCGGCAGTATCTCCGCGATTATTCGCCGGCCTTTTTCCGTAATAACGACGCTGTAAGCACGCCTGTCTCCCAGGGTCTTCCTCCTGTCGACCAGTCCGCGTTTTTGTAATCGATCGACCAGCCCGGTTACGTTGGACTTGTGCATTACCAATTGCCGTCCGAGTTCGGTTTGGGACATACCGGCGGGTTCGTTTTTGAGGAGATTCAGCAGATTGAACTGGCTTGGACTAAGCGCCCAGCGGGAGAAGAGTATTCGGCTGCCTTCCCAGATAACCTCCGCTGTCTGGAGCAGGCGGATGAGTGCGTCATGTCTGGGTCCCGGTTGACATAAATTCCGTCTCATACAACAAAGATTACATATCGATAGTTGATATGTCAACTTTACATGGGCGAAATAGATGCATTTTTTTTCGGCTGTTTCGGTGGTTTGATTGTGTGTTTCGTGGAGACGATCAGAGGTTCAGCAGCGCGCGTTGCCAATGCATGAGTTTTTCCGCGCGTTGGTTATCCTGGGCGATAGATATCAGAAGCGGTTTTCCGGCGATGAATGACGGTTCGATGCGGAGGCGCATTGCCTGTTCGTTTCGTCTTTTCAGGAGTTCCTTCAGGAATTGATTTTGTGCGCGGGTGTTTCTGTATCGTTTCTTGCGTAAAATTTCAGGGTATTCATCTTCCGGGACGGCGATACCGCGGTGTACGGCGTCGAGTAGTTCAGACCTGCGGCGTTTTGAGATTCTTGAAGGGATCAATTTATCGATTTCACTGTGCTTTGATGCGGCATCGGCCAGAGATACCAATGTATTATGGGGGAGGATAAAAAAGGGCGGTGTATTGCTCATGATCGCTTCATTTTCACGCCAGTACCATAGCTCCTTCAGCACCGCCAGAGCTGGGGGTGACAACATGTCGCTTTTGGGCAGGCGCCAGGCATTGTTGTTGTTTGAATCGGTTTCGCGGCAACAGTCAAGAACGAGGCGTTCACAAAATTCCCTGTGCCACTCGAGGCGTCCTTTTCTTTTCAACTCGCCGGTCAATCGATCCGCCAATGGTTTGAGAAAATGCGTATCCTTTCTGGCGTAAGCCTTCATCTGATTCGAGAGCGGGCGTTTCCCCCAGTTGGCTTTCTGAAGACCTTTTTCGAAGTCGATACCGAGTAATTGATGGGCGAGGTCTGCGAGTCCGAATCGCTCTATTCCAAGGAACCTAGCGGCGAGCATGGTATCGAATACGTCAATCGGCTTGAACTTGAATGCGCGATATAGAAGTCGCAGATCGTAATCCGCGCCGTGGAGGATGAGCGGTTTATTTGAGATGGACTGAACAAGGGGTTCCAGATTCAGATTCGAGAGTGGGTCTACGAGATAATCCGTGTTGTTTATGCTCAGCTGTATCAGGCATATTTTCTCCGGGTACGCATGGAGGCTGTCCGCTTCCGTATCCATCGAAACCGCATCGGCGGAAGGGATGCTATCGAGCAATTGCCTCAGTTGTTTTTCGTTATCGATCACTTTTATGTAAACTGCATTTGATAGGAATTGTATACCCGTATGACGTTGCTGAACCAAGGACGATTCGATCGAACGGAACCTACGGGCAGGCGACCGAGCATTCAAGCTGTGATGATAAGTCCACAATGCGTTTAAACAACCCTATTTATCTTTGGGTGTCCGAATATGAAATGCCCGTGCCGTGATTAATGGTGTGAAGGCTTACGCTGGAATTTCGCAGGCTTTACACAGCGGCATTCGTATAGTATTATGCCTATCAATTAGGGCAAAGGGAGTACGACAACGAATGAAACAACCAATTGATATGGAAAGGAGTTTTTATGGCGAATTATCATGAACCGGCGGATGAGCTCAGTGGGGGCGTCCGCGACGCCTCGCGGGCGCTGAACAGCCTGAAAGAAGAAATAGAGGCGGTTGACTGGTATAATCAGCGGGTTGATGTGACAAGTGATTCGGAACTGAAGTCCATACTCGCGCACAATCGAGACGAGGAAATTGAGCATGCATGTATGGCCCTGGAGTGGTTGCGACGGAACATGCCTGCATGGGACGAGAATCTGAGAGAATATCTTTTTTCTAAGGGGGATATCACGGCGGTTGAGGCCGGCGCCGGCGAAGCAGGTGAGGAGCACGGCGATTCCGCAGAGAGTGATCTTGGAATAGGCAGCTTGGCTTGAGAGTTTAACACAGAAAAACAGGAGATAGACGATGGATAATTTGAGAAAAAACATGGCCCCGATTTCGGGTGAAGCGTGGGAATTGATCAATGAACAGGCACAACGCGTATTCCGCAGCAGGCTGAGCGCGCGCCGCTTTGTCGATGTTGACGGGCCTCACGGCTGGGATTTTGCGGCGGTACCGATAGGCAGGCTCGACACGCCGAAGGAACAGGATAAGAAAGGGGTGCGTTACGGGATTCATCAGGTTCAGCCGCTGGTGGAAGGGAGAATCTCGTTCAAACTGAACATTTGGGAATTGGACAACAGTGTGCGCGGCGCCGGGGATGTGGACTTAAGTCCTTTGGAAGAGGCCGCGAAAGAGATGTCGGCTTTTGAGGACAAGGCGATTTATTACGGATTCGACGAGGGGTGTATTAAGGGACTGAAAAAGGCGTCCGAATACAAGCCTGTTGCCTGGCCGAAGGAGCCCGAAGCGGTGGTCGGCGCGATTATCGATGGTTTGGAGGCCTTACAGTCTTCGGCTGTGGAAGGGCCTTACAATCTGGTGTTAAGCTCTGAGCGCTGGAAGGTGATACTCGGTCAGACGCAGGGCTATCCACTAAGGCGCAGAGTAGAAAACGCTATAGGCGGGCGGGTGATTGTTTCGCCGCATGTAAAGGAGGCATTCCTGGTTTCCGGGCGCGGCGGTGATTTTGACCTTACATTGGGCGCCGACTTATCGATCGGTTACGAGGGACATGATACACGGGAGGTGCAGCTATTCTTCACAGAATCCTTTACCTTCCGGGTGCTTGATCCGTCCGCCGTGGTGGTCATTTCTTGAGAGCCGTAATCAAGTTAACAAAAGGGCGGCATGCGATTGATTTGCAGTGCCGCCTCTTTTTTTTTTGTTCTATCCGAATTACCAAAATTTCTTAACGATTTGTAAATTAAATCCCGCTCTTCACGCTCAAGATTTTCTTACACGCCCAAGTTGGCCAAGACATGGCATAGGCGGTTGACCACGTTTACAAGGCGTGGATGCGAATTTTTGAAGTCACTTACTGATAAGGAAAGCTCGTCCAGCGCTTCCCTGAATGATGAAGAAACGCCGTTGTCTTCCGCTTGCTTTGTGACGTTATCGGTCAGTGCCGCTATTTGGTGAGCGGCGTCTTCGTTTGTAGAAGATAAGTCGCGGACTTCGGAACGAAGACCGTTGAGCAGTTCCAGCAGGTTATCCCGGTTTTCTTGGCTCATCGAAGGCGAGTTCTTGATGCGCTCTTCGATTTCGTTGATTTTCTTCTCGAGCATATAGTTTAATCGGTCTTATTCAGTTTTTAAGAGTCGTTTGATAATTGACTCAGGTCAATTCATCTCTCGGATAGTTAAAATATATTGTACATATGCCGCGTTTGCAAACAGATGTGTCTAAATTCGGAGAGACGTTCAACCACCCTGGGATGAGGCGTGAGCTGAGGACGATCCGGCGGATGATCGGTATTTATTGTAGAGATCGACATGGGAGCGACGACCTGTGTGGTGATTGCGCGGAGTTGTTCGAATATGCAACGAGGCGTTTGGCAAAATGTGTTTTCGGCGAAGACAAGCCTGCGTGTGTGGATTGTACCATACACTGTTATTCGCGGGTGCAGCGCGAGCGCATTCGTGCTGTGATGCGTTATTCGGGGCCGTGCATGATATTCAGACATCCGCTCTTGGCGATATTTCACGTATTACGCAGGAGACGTATGCCTGTGTCCCGGGATGCCCGCAGTGGACATTGAGCCGGCGCGCACTGCTGGTGGGATTCAAGGCTTTATCTTCTGGAACAACGCATTCAGTTTGCCGCGATACATCTCGGTGACTTGCGGCTCCATTTCCGTCAGGGGTTTGACGGGGATCAGGTCTTTGACCTCGTCGGCGCTGAGCTGAGGATTTTTCATTACGGCTACACTTCCGATGAGCATTTTTTCCAGGCCGGCAATTACTTCGCTATGACTCAAGCCGAAGGATTGCCCGAGTGCGACAAGCTCATAGAGCTGGAACCAGAAATATGTCGGGCTCATGGCTGTGATGACGGCGTACGCCTCGAGCTTGTCTTCAGTTGTTTCTATGAATGTTCCGAGATGCGACAATAAATCTGTGACAAGGCGCCTGTCTGATTCCTCGAGAGCGGGGGAGAAGGCGGCGGGATTGAATCCGGCGCCGATAATTGACGGGGCGTTTGGGATGACGCGTATCAGTCTCTTAAACCCGTCGAGCATTTCGCCGAGTCTCGCCATCGTTATCTTGGGCGCCAATGAAATCAGGATTGACTCCGCGCCGAGTCCGGACTTCACATCGGCGATTACGTCCTTTACCATCGGCGGATGAACCGCCAGGAATACGATATCCCGGGCGGCCGCTTCGGCGTTTCCGTTCGAGGCTATTTGAATCGATGGTGATATTCCTTGAACCTGTTGCGCGGTATCCGAATCCGGTTCGCTGACCGTGATATTATCCGGAAGACTGCCGGCATTCGCCAAACCATGAAGGATAATTCGAGCTATTCTTCCGCCACCTATGAAGCCGATCGACTTTTCCATGAGTTCCACCTGCGTTTGTTATTTGGATTTAGTCAAAACCGCATTGCGTTTCTCTTGTGCGGTTGATTCATTTATTTTCACAATAAGGCAAATGCCCAAAATTGCAATAATCAAACCATTGCATTTTCGAATCCGCGCTCGAGTACATATAGAGTTGAAAATTCCAGCGGGGACAATAGCCTAGGGACTGGGATTCAGGATAAGTAAGAAATATTAACGCGATACGAAATGTTAAAACAATTCAAGACCGACTCACTGGATGTTCGAGTATATAACGATCGGAATTCACTTGGCGCCGCTGCGGCGGCCGAAGCGGCGGAGCATCTTGAGCGTGTGCTTTCCGAACAAGACTCGGCCTCGGTGATTTTTGCTACCGGTAATTCTCAGAATCAATTCCTCGAGCACCTTGGAGGTCACACCGGCATTGACTGGTCTCGGATAACATGCTTTCACATGGACGAATATCTTGGAATCGACGCCGAGCATAAGGCCAGTTTTCGGCGTTTCCTGAAAGAAAAGATAGAGAAGCCGTTCAAACCGAAAGTGTTTCATTATATCGAGGGCGACGCAATGCAGCCGATCGCCGAATGCGAACGGTACACAGAGCTCCTGGTGAACCGGCGGATCGACCTATGTTGCCTGGGCGTTGGCGAGAACGGGCATATCGCCTTCAATGATCCGGACGTGGCCGCCTTCAATGATAGGCGCACGGTCAAGATTGTGAAGCTGGATATGAAATGCCGTCAACAACAGGTCGGCGAGGGACATTTTCCGCATCTACATGCCGTGCCGCAGTATGCGCTGACCCTGACGATCCCGGCATTGTGTGCGGCCGAAAGGATGCTGTGCATCGCCCCTGAACAGCGAAAGGCCGACGCAGTGAAAACGGCGCTCGAGGGCGAGATCAATGAGCGGTGTCCGGCCTCTATTCTCAGACGGCATCAAAGTGCGACACTATTCCTCGACACCGCCTCAGCCGGTGAGCTGGAATCATCGGAACGATAGGATTCGTTTCTCCACTATGCGGGACGTGCAGGGGGGAGCATGTCGGCTTAAGGTTCGTTCGATTTCCGTGTGGAAGTCGATTCGCTATCGTTACAAGGCGCCTTCATGTACCTGTGTACGAGGAAATAATACATGGCGCCCAGGATCAGGGCGCCGCCGCCCAGCCACAAGGTGACACGGTGCGCCTGGCCTTGGAGGAGCTGTTCGTCTTTGCCCGCTACTACGCCGAGCCAGCAGAGGATGCTGCACCATATCGCCGAACCGATGATCGTAAAAATCGAGTACTTGATGAAATCCATCTTCACGACGCCGGCGGGAATCCCGATCAGATGTCGCACGACGGGTAACAACCGTGCGATGAACACGCCCATAGAGCCGAAGCGCGACGCCCAGCGCTCCGCGCCGCGGACTTTGTCGGGTGTAATGAAGACGTAACGGCCGTATTTCAGCACCAACGGGCGCCCCGCTATTCGCGAGAACCAGTACATCACCGTCGCGCCTATCCAGGAGCCGACCGTGCCGGCGATGACTATCCCCGCCATTGTCAATTCACCCTTTGTATGCGCCAGGTGCGCAGCAGGCGGGATAACGAATTCACTGGGTAAGGGAACGACCGAGCTTTCAATTGCCATCAACAGCGCGATCAGCGGATACCCGCCCGTGGTTAGTGTAGCCAAATACCAATCTATCAGTCCTTTGAACATGCCGATGAATTTATATGGTACGCGATTGCAATAGACAAGTCACATGATCAATAAATAATTGTGCAAACATACTCTCCGGCACCGGCGCTAAAAAGGAAAACCAATGGAGAAATGGATCGTCCCTGAAGGATCATCGGCGCGTGGATTCAGGTTATGTCCGTACTCGAGTCTGACCGGGCCGACGACGGTCTTCCATCGGACGCCGCCGCCGGCCGAAATTAGGAACTCGTTCGAAGGATAATCATCGATCAAACGCGACTGACCGAGAGCATCGACAAAGCCGATAATCGACCAGGCCGGCGTCAACGCTTGTTCGAGCTCGACGTTGCCCAGGGTATATGTCTCCGCGCCGGTGATTCGTCCGTTGTTGTTCCGTGGCGCGGCCTTGCCTTCCTGATAGCCGCGGATTGAATTTTCGCCGCCCGGGAAGAAGCGTTTATTGACTGGGATATCGGTTGCAGGATCGCCTTGAGTGATGACGACACCATGGGTCAGGCCGAGGTGGAGGAACCTGCCCCCGCCGAATCCCTTATGGAACGAACCGTCCAACTCGACGCGTTCGTAGTCTACTTGGCCGCCGAATAGGGATGAAGCCACCTCGAGCTTGGATGACACGCGGTAACCACGGGTCGGGTACAACGGATTGTTTCTACGGTCGTGCTTTATGTTGATCGTCCAGGCAGCCACTTCGGCCCGGGTGACGCCGATATCGGGGGCGCCTTCGATCTCGCGCGCGTTCAGGATATCAAAACTATAACGGAGTCCGACATCACTGTTAATCTTTGAAAAAAACTTTTGCGCGCCGATACTACCGCCGTATTCTTCCCTGAGGAACGAGACCTCCTCTCGACGCAGGTATTTGGGGTTGATGAACACGTCGATATCTTTCCCGATAAAC
>JAIPKD010000016.1 GCA_021733835.1 Verrucomicrobiota bacterium | reverse complement strand
GTCGTGCCCAAGGAACTCCTGTGGAAGGACACACCCCAAGACCGCCTGGGTAATTACGATCACCTGCTCGATGTTCTGGACTGGGAACTGAACCTAGACCCGAATTTCGAGCAGAATAGGTTCATGCGCCCGAAACCGGTTGCGCCACTCGAACAGATGCAGGCCGAGGGCTATATTGAAAACTGGATATGCTACAAGTCAACAGCCTTCAGCGCCAAGGAATTGACGGTGCAGCCCGGTAAGACCGTGACCATCCGTGACGGCGCCGCCTACGGCATGATCATGATGCAGGGCCACGGCACTATGGGCGTCTGGGATATTGAAACACCGACAATGATTCGGTTCGGACAGTTGACCCATGACGAGTACTTCGTGAGTGAATCCGCAGCAAAGGACGGTGTTACCATTACTAATCCATCCAAAACCGATCCGATAGTTATGCTAAAGCACTTCGGGCCGGACAATCCGGACTTGGCGGTTTGATATCAATAATCGCGGGCCTTTGCCTTGCCCCGTCTCAGCTGAACGGCTATCAGGATAATGCCGGCAGGGAGCAGGATGAAACTGAACGCCTGCGCCGGCGTGAATATGCCTATATATTCATCAGGATGATAATCGCCTCTAAAGAACTCGACGAAAAACCGGAGGCAGGCGTAAATAACCAGGTATAGACCGAAGACTTGACCGTCGAACTTTTTCCTCCGGTAAACAAACGCCAGGCTAAAGTATAACGCGAAGTTCAGGATAACCGAATAAAGTTGTACCGGATGCACGCCTATGCCGGCGGTTGCGTGTGAGTCGGGGAAATGAACGGCAAACGCCGAGTCGGTGGCCCGACCGTAGCAGCATCCGTTCAGGAAACATCCTATCCTGCCGAAGGCGTGTCCGAGTGAAATGCTCGGCGCTAGGATGTCCGCCAGTTTCCAGAGCGGTACATGTTTGACCCGCGCAAAAATAATGCACGCCAACGATGCGCCGACCAGGCCGCCGTTGAATACCAGGCCGCCGTGACGTACCATGAATATCTCGTACCATGGCGCGTCCACGAAGAATTCATCCCAAAAGGTAATCGCGAACATTATCCGCGCGCCCACAAGTATGCCCACGACAAGCCAGGGGCCGAGGTCTACTACGGTGTTCGACGCGATTCCGGTCAGCGGCGCGCGACGGCTCGCCGTCCATATACCGGCCAGAACACCCAGCGCCAGCATCACGCCGTACCAGTAGATTATGAAACCGCCCAGATCAATTGCGACTCTATACACTACAGGAGAGTTAAATGCCGGTACGCTACTTTATCAATGTTTTTCATGTTGATATGCGCGGCGTGGCGTGGCGGGGATTCCGAAAAAGAAAAGAGGTGCCGGGATAAGGTTGAAAAAGGAGGAAAAACCCTCTCCCGGCGTTATATGGGGGTAAGTCGTTAAATAAGCTCGGTTTCGCCGGGTACGGCCACGGGCGCGACCGGCAGCTCGCCCAGCTTGTATTCGGATGGGCCGAGGTCGAGTTGCGATTTATTCATGGCGAAGTCCCAACTGATCATTCGCCCGGTGTACGCCGCCAAACGCCCCATTATCAGCGTGAGCGTACTTTCGGCCAGGCGCTTGCACTGGTTCAACTGTTTCCCGTTGCGGATGCTTTTTATCAGGTCGGCATGCTCGATCACGAACCCCGACGGTACGTTGCCTTGGTATTCGTAAGGACTATCACCCTTGATATAGCCGCCCTGCCGGGTCGTCCATGAGGTGCCTTTGGCGCCTACAACACGTTCGCCCACGCGTACGTTCGAGCCTTTTATTTGCGAACACATGCTCATTACCCGTACATCTTCGGGATAGACATATTCGATGACGAAGTGATCGTAAATATTCCCATACGCGGGGCTTGTGCGCGCCTGGCGTCCGCCGAATCCTACACATGAAATCGGATGCGCGCCTATCGCCCAATTGATGATGTCCATGTTGTGTAGATGCTGTTCCACGATATGATCGCCCGAGAGCCAGACGAAGTACGGCCAGCAGCGGATTTGCCATTCCATGTCAGACCACGTGGATTGGCGATTGTGGAAATGCCAGTCGGTGAAGCCCCAGTTCCAATATGCCTGGCCGCCCGTGATTTTACCGAGCTGTCCGTCGTGGATGCGCTTTATGATTTCCTGGTATTGCGGCTGGCAACGTTGTTGTGTGCCGACGGCTATGCAAAGACCTTTCTTATCGGCGATCTCGGCGGACTTGATAAGGGAGCGCACGCCGACCGGGTCTACGGCCCCCGGTTTTTCCATGAAGATGTGCTTTCCCGCTTCTACTGCGGCCCTGACCATTTCCGGCCGGAACCCCGGCGGTGTGCATAGTAGAACAACGTCCACCTCCTGCATGGCCAACACTTTCTTATAGGCGTCGAATCCGAGAAACCTCGAGCCGGATTTTACCTTAACCTTATCGCCGTGCTTGCCCTTCAATTGGGATAATGAGCCGTCCAGTCTGTCCTCGAACAGATCTGCCATGGCGACCAGTTCGAGCCCGTCACTCGAATCAAGGCAGTTGATGGCCGCGCCCGTTCCGCGGCCGCCGCACCCAATCAGCGCAATGCGTATCGTGTCCGATCCCGCAGCGAATACACCCGTCGATGTTGCTGCTGCGGCCAGAGAGGCTGCCGCGGAACTCTTAATGAAATTCCTCCTAGATAGTGATGTTTCGTATTTCATGATCGGTTGATATTAATGTTACTTATGGATGCGCCTATTCGTCTTATTGACGCAAAGTTCTAGGCGCTTTTCCTCGTTTGAACGAATTCATAAAATTTGAACATAGATTAAATAGTGTAGGCAAGAGTGTCAAGAAATCTGAAACGGCGGATCATCAAATTTTTCTAACAAATTGCGGTGGTCCAGCTGCTGTGTCCGCAAAGAACAGCCGCAGCGGCTCCGGATGCCAAGGCTTTCACCCGATTGCAAGCCGTCTGCGCCTTTCAGAATCCCGTTAGGGACGGTATATTGCCGGAGGTCAGCGGCCTGAGATCAGAAGTCCCTGTTCACGTACACGTTAGCGTTCTCGTTCTCGATTTCCGTAATCGGTTTTGGTCTTTAGAATTTTTAGTAATTCGAATTTGTTTCGGATTTCGCGCTTAGAATTTATTAATCCGGATATGAACGCGTACGGGAACGTGTACGCGAACGGGGGATGCCGGAGCGCGGCTGTGTCCGCAAGGATCAGCCGCAGCGGCTTCGAATGCCACTGCATTATTCGATTACCAACCGTCTCCGCCATTCAGACGGAACGTGTTAAGGTGTTAAGGTTTCTCTTGCGCGGAGGAAAAACCCACCCCTACCCCTCCAAGGAGGGGAACTATACAATGATCCCCTCCACCGGAGGGGATGAAAGGGGTGGGTCACCGTTCACAGCTCACGCAATTATTCGTGGATATACTTTGCGCTCGTTGCGGCCTTTGCGAGAGAAAATACCCCTCGCCAAGCACACGAAGGACGCAAAGAAGTTTCGATTCCGCTCTAAAATGAGAACTGCTGCAAATTCCGTATTGCGGTTTTATCACTTCTGGATTAACAAAGGAGCATGCGTTTTATTGCCGGTATCTATGAAAAACTGCAGCGGCACCCGAAGAGGATCGTTTTCCCCGAGGGCTTCGAGCCTCGAGTGATACAAGCGGCGCGCCAATTTTATTCGCTTCGATTGGGCGTACCAATTCTTTTAGGGGATCGTACAAGGATAAAGGAATCGGCGGCGCAGCTGAATGTGCCGCTCCAAGGTGTGCGTATAATCAATCCCGTTGAAAGCGAGGAATTGGATACGTTTATAAAACGATACGAATTGTTGAAGCGGGTCAAGGGCGTGGTCGGGACCGACGCAATGGAAGTGGTCACCAAGCCGAATTTCTTCGGTGCGATGATGCTTGCCATGCATCAGGTGGATGGGATGGTCTCGGGCACGAACGAGATCACCACCAGCGTTTTGAGGCCGTTATTTCAGATAGTGCGGGTGGCGCCGCTGACGACGACCGTATCCAGTTGCATGATTTTGGAGCTTGAGAACGAACGGATAGGCGAGAGGGGGGTTATTTTCATGGCCGACTGCGGTGTAGTGCCGGAACCGAACTTGGAGCAGCTTGCCGACATCGCAGTGGGGACGGCGCGCCTGGCGCGGCATCTTTTGGGTGTACGTCCGCGGGTGGCGTTCCTATCGTTTTCCACGAAGAACCAGGCCGAGAACCCGTTGATAGGCCGAATCCGCGCCGCCGTGGCCTTGGCGGAAAAGAAGGCCCGGGAGAAAGGGCTTGAGGCCGATTTTGATGGTGAATTGCAGGCTGATACCGCATTGGTGCCGGAAATTGCCGCCGAAAAATATCGCGACAGCAAGGTGGCCGGCAAGGCGAACGTCCTGATTTTTCCTGATCTGAACTCGGGTAATATCGGGAGTCGCCTCGTCCAGCATCTCGCCCACGCCAACGCGTACGGGCATATCCTTCTGGGATTGGATCGGCCTGCGGCTGATGTTTCCCGCGGCGCAAACGCCCATGACATACTCGGTGTTGCCGCCGTTGTCGCGCTTCAAGCGATCGATTACAAACTGCTTTATCCGGGCGCAGGCGAGCTTTTACCAGGAGAATAATGCCGGCTGATCCTACGCCGGACAGACGCGAATTAGTATTTAACTGATAAAGAGCAAATATTGAAATATGCCATTGGATATCCCGTTTAAAGACCTCCTTGATTCACTGCCGGTTTATCAGCCGGGGAGGCCGATCGAAGAAGTCGCGCGTGAGCTGGGCATGCCCGCAGAGGAGATAATCAAGCTCGCGTCGAACGAAAATCCCTTTGGTCCGTCACCGAGGGCGATGGAGGCGTTGAGGCGTTCGCTCGAAAAATTGCATCTGTACCCCGACGGCAACAGCTTCTACTTGAAGGGCGCATTGGCCGAGAGGCTGCGGATGAAGCCCGGGAATATCGTCTTAGGCAACGGCTCGAACGAGGTGTTGGAATTGATCGGGCACGCGTTACTCGAGCCGGGCGTGGAGGCCGTTGTTTCCCAGTATTGCTTCGCCGTTTATCCTATTGTGACACATTTATTCGGCGCGCAACTTGTCACAGTACCCGCCGATGAGCTGGGACACGATCTAAAGGCAATGCGCAATGCGGTAACCGGCCGAACGCGCGTAGTGTTTGTGGCGAATCCGAATAATCCGACGGGCACCCTTATTCCAAACGCGGATTTAATCGCGTTTATCGAGGATATGCCTTCGAATATCCTCGTCGTTGTGGACGAGGCGTACACAGAGTTTCTCGAGGAACCGCCGGACTTGCTCCCGCTGATTCGCGAGCAGCGTGTGCCGAACCTGGTTGTTACAAGGACGTTTTCCAAGATATTCGGCTTGGCGGGATTAAGGATCGGTTACGGCGTGGGGCATTCCGAACTGATCGCTGCGTTGGAAAAGACGCGTGAGCCGTTCAACCTAAACGCCGCGGCGCAGACCGCCGCACTGGCGGCGCTCGATGACGACGAGCATGTCGATAAAACTAAGAGCAACAACCGCGAAGAACTCCGAAAACTGGAGTCGGCCCTCGAATCAAGGGGGCTCGAGTATGTGCCGTCGGCGGGGAATTTCTCGCTTGTGCGTGTAGGCCACGGCGCGACCGTGTTTCGCGGGCTTCAGAAAGAGGGCGTTATCGTGCGGCCCATGGCGGGGTACGGTCTGCCGGAGTGGATCAGGGTTACCGTTGGTACACCGCCGGAAAACAGACGGTTCCTGGAAGCACTCGATCGGGTGCTTGATAATTAATATACGATCGTGAATGCGGAAGGACGTCGGGCTGTATCTAAAACAGGCCTAAAAACAGGATATACACAAACAGCAAGCCGAGGGTGCCCGCCAACAAACCGTAAATGGTCATTGGAATTATATTACGCCTTATTAAAAGTCCTTCCGCTCCCACAAGGCCCACCGTCGCGCAGGCGGCAACGACGTTGTGAACGCAGATCATGTTTCCCATGGCGCCGCCGACCGCCTGTAGTCCGAGGATGATCAAACGCGATAGTCCCAATTCATCGGCCACACCGTATTGAAATAAAGCGAACAGCATATCGGATACCGTGTTCGAACCGGCCATGAATGCGCCTAATGCGCCGATGAACGGCGCAAACAACGGCCAAACGCCCTGAGCGGTGTCCGCCACGAATTTGGCCATCACCAGCGGCATGCTTAATACATCATTGGGATTATGACCGGATTGTATCATAATCCGCACCATAGGCACCGCAAAAACCAAAGCAATGGCCGGATTGACCAAACGGACGAACGTTTCCTTCCATGCCCTCGAAACCATCGAGGATTCCATTTTAAATAATGGAATACATAATAAGGCAACGATGACAAATGGAAACAGGCCGGGTAGGTATAACGGTTCGATGCTGCTATCCAAGCCGACTCCGAGGATATTAGTTAATTTTATCGACCAAGCGTTCAGCCAGGTTCCGAAGGGTAAAAATTTGAGACGCGATAACGCGAGTAAGAAGGCTATGAGGATATACGGTATCCAGGCTCTGACCAAACCAATATGCGAATTTATATTTTTTGGGGAGGCAGGGATCGTCCCCATCCATTCGGGTAGCCAAGTTTCCTGCGGCGGGAAGTCCCATTTTTCTTTGGGCACCAGGAAACCGGCGCGAGTGGTTAATGCCAATATACCAAGACCGAATAATCCGCCTAGTAAACTCGGAAATTCAGGGCCGATAAGCACGGCCGTCAAGAGGTAGGGTATTGTAAAACAGGCTCCCGCATACAACGCATACGGCCATACCTTCAGTCCTTCTCTAAAGCTTTTGTTCTCGCCGAAAAATCGCGTCAGCATACAAACCATCATCAGCGGAACGAGCGTGCCTACGAGGGCGTGTGGTACGGCCGCCCATATACCGATTTTATGGATCAAGGCGTCGAAGCTCATGCCCTGCTGTTCGGCGGCGTTGATAACGGACGGGACATTCAACGTCCAACCCATGCCGCCCCAGATCGGAATGCCTACGGCGCCGAAGGTGACCGCCGTGCTGTTGCCGACCAGAGCGACCATGACGGCCGCCAGCGCCGGGAATCCAAGCGCCAGCAACAGTGGCGCACCTAAGGCGGCGGGCGTGCCGAAGCCGGCGGCGCCTTCGATAAAACTGCCGAACATCCATGCGATTAATATTGCCTGGATTCGGCGATCCTCCGAGATATTGGTAAATCCCCGGTTAATCGCATCGAGCGCACCGCTTTCCCGCAGTGTGAAGAGCACTAACAGGGCGCCAAAAATGATGATGAGGATTTTTAACGTAATGATAACTCCATTTATACTGGCTGCGGCGATCCAAACGGCGGGCATCTCCCATACGAAAAACGCCAATAACGCGGCGACAAGCCAGGCAACCGGCATGGTCTTAGTGGCGGGCCACCGGAATCCAACCATCAATATTAACAGAGCTAAGATGGGCACCGATGCCATCAGAGCTAAGAAATGAAGGTCCATAGTTTTATCTCCTGTTATGAGTTTGAGCGACGGTCTCAGGAAGGGATAATTTTGTCAACAAGACAAATAAGACCCTATGGTTGCTGCTAAAGAGTGCGGGGAATTGTATAAGGGTTGTTATGGATGGTGGGCGATGAGGGATTCGAACCCCCGACCTACTGCGTGTAAAGCAGACGCGCTAACCAGCTGCGCCAATCGCCCATTTCGTAGCTCTCTCCGTGCCGCGGCGGTTGATAATATCCAATCCGCCTATCACGAATCACTGATTATTATGAATGATTACTTCGGTAATTGCAAGGGGACAAATTGATTCTTAACCAATTCTAACTGTGTCGCTATCATTGGCACAGGTTGGGAGTAGGATTTCGTTACCCGACATTGACCGAACACCCCGATTGCGGTAGGAATTAAACGCGGAGTATGGAT
Source organism: Verrucomicrobiota bacterium (assembly GCA_021733835.1). GTDB lineage: Bacteria > Verrucomicrobiota > Verrucomicrobiia > Limisphaerales > JAIPKD01 > JAIPKD01. Next base: position 40,342 of record JAIPKD010000016.1, on the reverse strand, counting down.
TTAAGCGGCCTTGTGGTTGAAGGCGGTCCAGGACACGGCCGGACGGTATGGTGCCGCCGATTAATTGTGTGTTAAGGAAAGTGTTAAGGAAAAAGAAGGATATCGATAATGACGTTGAACAGAAGAGCGCAGGACGAGTTAAGGACGCTTCCCGGAGATGATGTCCGTTTTATTATGTGGGACGTCGCCGACAGGTTTGATTTGCAGATGGTAGTGCAATCAGCCAGATCAGTGGCGCGTGGACCGGTGGCAAGGCTGGTAGCCGCCGGCGCGAGGAATTCGCACGAATGGAACAGCGAGAAGGCGTCCTTGCTAACGGCCTTTGATGAAGCCGGTATTACATCGGTCTTCATGGAGCCCGAGTACGGCGGATACCTCGAAGGTCCGAAGAATCTGGCGCTTGCGCTTGTTGCGTTCGAGTTGTCGTGGGTCGACGCCGGCGCCGCTACTTGCAGTCTGGCGGGGAACCTGGGACTTTCGCCGATACACGAGCGAGGGACGGAGGAGCAGAGGAGCAAGTACATGCGCGCGGCCGTTCCGCCGCAGCCGGGTGAGGATTGCGAGGTCTTACGCGGCGCGTTTGCGTTGACCGAGCCGCTGCCGTTCGTGGGTGTTGAGACGGGTATTCTGAGCGGAAAGGTCAAGGTGGCGGAATGGGATGACGGCGGCGAGCCGCTGCTCGAGGTGGATAAACGCGGACGCTTTATTACGAACATGGCCTTTGCGGACTTCGTCACTGCGGCTGTGGACTCGGATGACGAGCGAGTGAAGGGCAGTTGCATGATCATCCTCGAGAAGGACGATCCGGGTGAATTCAATACCGGCGCGCCCACGAAAAAACTCGTGCATCAATTATCCGCAACGAGCGACCCGGTCTTCAGGTTGAAGGTGCCCGCATCGAGGATAATCGGAGGGTATACGGTCAAGGACGGTGTAATAGCGCCTAATTATAACCATGGCGAAGTGATCGAAGCCGTGTTCAAAAGGACGCGGGTAACGGTTGGACTGATGACCGCCGCAAAACTTTTATCGTCTATCGAACCGCTTATTCGTTATCATCGTTCGCGCTTCCGCGGCGGAGAATCGACGCAGCCCGGATCGCCGCGTTACGAGGTTGGACTCCAACAGCGCGAGGACGTGGTTCAGAGGCTGATCGATATATGGGCCGCGGGTGAGGCGAGCGCTTCGCTTGGATTCGAAACGGCGCGGTTATTCGACGAGTTGGACCCGATGGAGAAGGTGAAGGATCGGATATTCGCCGAACAAAATATACAGGGCATGCGCGCTAAGCTGCGCGCCCTGGCCAAGCTGCAGAAGGAAGCCGCCGAATTCATCGAGCTAGACGCCCGGCCTTCGGACGAGCGCGACAATGCGCGGCATTCGGAACTGAAGGAGAACCAGTTGGTGCAATACATTCTGCTTGATACACAGGCCAATGTCCTGTGCCCTGCTACGAAGCTCTGGAATACCGGATACGGCGCCAACATGATGCGCGAGGCGTTAAGCCTTATGGGCGGGTACGGGATTACGGAGGATTGCCCTGGATTCCTCGCGCAGAAGTGGATGGACGCCCAGCTCGAGGCGACGTACGAGGGCCCTGAGGCGGTGCAGCGGCGGCAGCTTTCGGTTACCATGATCAATGAACTGTTCCTTGCGCAGTTCGAGCAATGGATAAGGGACTTAAAGAAGATCGCTTCGCGGCGCCCGGATACGGGCGCATGCACGCTTGCAAAGGCAATGGAGACATGGCATTGGACGCTGCGGCATCTTCAGAACGCCAAAGACCCCGAAGGCAAGAAGCTCTACCACGGTACCAGGCAGGGTGTGACGTTTCCTTTGGCCGATGCGCTGTGTTGGCTGCTGGCGTCGCGCAGTCAGATACTCGATGTGCTGCGGCTGGAAGAGAAAGGCAATGAAAACCCGGTGGTCGCCGAGGGCCTTGACGGCTTGCTGGATTTCTTGTGTGATCTTTGTCATGTGCAGACAGCAAAGGCCGCCGGTGAGGTAGGGCGAGTTTGCGCCGAATTGGTATACGGATATTCGAGGCATCCCGCATGGGACGACGAGCATGGTTGTCTGAGCGCCGGCGAGGCGGATGCGATGGAGGGTGTCATTCCCGGGTCGGCTGCGGCCGCCGATGATGTATTGAATGCCGACGGGTCTTCCCCGGAAAAGGCCGGGCCTTGTGCCGGCGATCCGTCGACGACGGAGTTTGCCCGGCTGCGGGTACGTCTTGATTGTTGTCTTGCGGGTTCCAGGTTGGCCAAGGAACGCGCCGCAACGGCCTTGACTCACGTCATGATCCCGGAAGCGCTGGATTATCCCGTCTGATATTGTTTAGCGTGTAGTAACGCTTGATTAAAAGTGAAACTTGAGTAGGTGCATTAATGGCTTCATTACAATCAGATTCCACGGCCCATGAAGAACGGCAATCAATGGATGTGGATATAGCGTGTGTCGGATTCGGCCCGGCAACGGGCGGATTCCTCACCACGTTGTCAAAGCGTTTATTGAATGATGACGGCACGCCCGCGCTCGAGAGCCGTGTGATGCCGGGCATGCCGTTGCAGGTGATGTGTTATGAGAGGGGCGACGACACGGGCTTCGGCGTCTCCGGTCTGGTTACCAAGGCGGATTCAATCAAGGCGAGCTTCCCTGGAGTCGACTTGAGCGAGATACCCATGGCCGCGGCGGTGACCGGTGAAAAGCTCGTGTACCTGCTCGATCCGCATGGCGCGAGCAGGCGTTCGCGGACGTTACGCGCGGCGGATTCTGTTATTAAAGGCGCGGGATTCATGTTGCCTTTTAAGGATCATGGATTTGCGTTGCCGTACATTCCGGGTTTTATGAACAAGGAGGGTGGCTATGTGCTTTCGATAGGACAATTCACGCAATGGGTTGCATCGCAGGTAATGGCGTCGGGGACTGTGCAGGTGTGGCCCGGCACTCCCGCGGTTAAGCCGCTGTTCGAAGGCGATAAGGTCGCGGGGATTCGGCTTATCGACCAGGGCGCCGATAAGCTGGGCAATCCGGTCTCCGGGTTCATGCCGGGAATGGATATCAAGGCGGGATTGACCGTGGTCGGCGACGGCCCGGTCGGCGCCGTCGGCCGGGAATTAAACTCGAGGTTCGGTTTTCCCGATGGACATTCCCAGCGCGAATGGGCCGTGGGGATGAAGGTTGTGGTGGACTTACCTGAATCCACCGGTCTCGAACCGGGTATGGTGTTTCATACATTCGGTTATCCCGAGCCGGAGATATTCGGCTTCTTCTATGTGCATCCGGATCGGATTGCGTCGGCGGGGATATTTGTGCCTTCGTCGTTCGGCAGTCCGGTCAGAACGGCGTACAGGTATTTGCAGCACTGGATGCGGCACCCCTATTTATGGCGGTTTTTCGAAGGCGCCAGGATGCGGTCGTGGGGCGCAAAGACGCTTCAGGAATCCGGAAAACGCGGAGAGCCGTACCTGGTGGGCGACGGTTTCGCCAGGATCGGCGAAGGCTCGGGTACGACAAACGCGCTCACCGGCTCCGGTGTGGACGAGGCATGGGAATCGGGTGTGCAGCTTGCCGAGGGCGTTATCGAGCTGGCTAAAGCGGGTAAGCCGTTTACAAAAGAAAACCTTGACGCGGCGTATGTCGAGAGACGACGTAACAGCAGACTGGAGATTGAATCGAAGATAGCGGAGAAGTCGAGGGACGGATTCCAGCGCGGCTTTGTGAGTGGCCTTATTGGGATGGGCCTTGCCGGATTCTCCAAAGGCAAGATGAGTATTCATCATCATCCGGCGCGGCCGCAGGATCAGGTGCGGACATTGGAGGATTATTTTTGTGGACGGATCGCGCCGTCTGAATTACGGCGGTTACGTCAAGAATGCGAGAAGAACGGTACACCCTTATTCGACGCCGTGATGAAAAGTTGCGGCTGGCCGGAGATTCCGAATGACGGACGGCTTTTTGTTTCTCACCAGGACGCGCTCTTGCTCGGCGGCAAGGTTCAGGCGCCCGGCGGCTATGCCGACCACGTTGTCTTTCGTAATCCGGAATTGTGCAAATCATGTCGCGCTCGGGTTTGCGTCGAATTATGTTCGGGCCAGGCGATAATGCCCGGCGACGAAGGAATCCCTGTGTTCGACCGGGAAAAGTGTATCCATTGCGGCGCTTGTTTATGGAACTGCTCGGTTTCAAATCCGGATGCTCCGGAGAAGACGAATGTATCATTTCGCGCCGGCACAGGCGGTTTGCATTCATCGGAGAATTGAGTTAACGGAACAGATAAATCGCGGGAGGTGTTTATGATCAAGGAGGAAATGGTAACCGCGCTTACAATAGCCGGCTCCGACAGCGGCGGCGGCGCCGGTATTCAGGCGGACTTGCATACATTCAACGCGCTTGGTGTCCACGGTACAAGCGCGATCACATGCCTGACCGCGCAGAATCCCGACGGCGTGTTCGATATTAATTCCGTGAAAACGGCCATGGTGCGCGAACAGATCAAGGCGGTGTTTGACGCATTTTCGCCGGCGGCGGTTAAGACCGGGATGCTGTACTCCGCGCGTATTGTGAAGCTGGTTGCAGAATTGTTCAGGGACGAGTATAAGACGCGTCTGGTCGTCGATCCGGTTATGGCGGCGTCGAGCGGCGCGTTGCTGTTGAGGCCGGACGCAGTACGCGCGATTAAGCGTGAGTTATTACCGCCGGCCGCATTGGTCACGCCTAACCTTTACGAGGCGGAGATTCTCGTTAATGAACGAATCAGCGGTCTGGAGGATATGCGGCGTGCGGCTCGAGAGATTAAACGGTTGTACGGTTGCGCTGCGCTCGTTAAGGGCGGACACTTGTCCGGGTGCCGGGAGGCGGTGGATTTTTTTAATGACGGCGAGGTGGAGTTGCTGTTGAAGGCGCCGTTTTACGGTAAGGATTCGCCGCACGGTACCGGTTGTACTTATTCGTCGGCGATTACGGCGTACTTGGCGCAGGGACTGGAAATGCCGGCGTCCGTTCAGAAGGCGAAGGAGTACATTACCGGTGTCATCGAGCGCTCGATGACTGTCGGCGGGTATAAGGTATTGAACTGGCTACGGCGTACGGGACGCAAATAGGGAGTCCGGATATGGGCGTGGTTACGCCCCGATGGTTGGTGCGCTAAGTCAAAACATGTATTGGATACCCGAGTAGACGAGGTGCGCGTCGTAATCGTTATGCCCGCCGGAGGTTTCGTCGTTGTTGGTGAAGAACCCGTATTTCAGCGTCCACGAGAGTTGGTCTGAAAACTTGTGGGTCAGCGTAGTGGTTATTCCGTGTTCCTCGGAGGTTGCGCCGTAAGGCATACCGGCGCCGGCGTTGTCGTAGTAATTATCCGCGCGGTAATAGAAGTAGTGCGCTTGGATATCCGTCGCGTCGGTGAGGATATAGCCGGTTGTAAGGCTGCCGTTCCAGTAGTTATTCTTCAGTTCCGGGACGGCGCCTGTGATTTCATCGGCCGGCGATTCGGTTTCATCTATTACGTAGTTGACGCCTGCTTGAAGGTACATGCGCGACCACGGGATGTAGGTCAGGGTTTGACCGATGATATGGGTGGTGATTTCCGAGGATTGAACCTGGGACAGACCCGCCGAAGTTTGATCCACAGTGGAAATCTGGAAGTCATAGCGGCTGACGGAAGTGAGGTTCCGGAGAATCCGGTATGTGAACCGGATATTTGCGTCATCGGTATCGAAACCGAGGACGTCGATGTACGCGGGATACCGGTCGGCGCCGGCATTTCCGGTGGAATCGAGTTCATGATCGAAGCTGGTGTCGTGGATTTTATGATAGTATTGGAGGTCGATATTCAGTTGTCTGAGCGGATACCAATTAGCGCCGGCGGTATACTTGTAAGTGAACCGTTCGTCGTCGGTTTCCCTGAAGATATCCGTTGTGCCGTTGCTGAAGTTGAATTCGCGTTCGGACAAATCGCCCTGACCTTGTGTCCAGTCACCTCTTGCGTACAGCACCCAGTTTGTGAAGCCGGTGTAACGCGCCTCCAGGCGCTCTGATACATCGATCATCTCGCGTTCGCTCCTGAGCCCTATATCAGTCTCGCCGGTGGGGAGAAACGGGAATGTGGCTGTTGACCTCGTGAATCCGGACATGCCGTTCCGGTCTTCCTTTTCGACGCGAATGGATGGAGTTATCGAAAATGTCTCTTTAGGCGTGAGCATAAGGTTGAGGTTCATGGTGTGCTGATCGAGTCGTGATCCGCCGGTCAGCTCCAGAAAACCGCTGTCGTTGAACTGGCGCCTGGCGAATAACGGGTCGTACACGGGATCGTAGCTCGATCCGTAGATACGGCTGCCCGAGAGGTCGGTGTCCATGGTAGTAAACGCGTAACCGCTGGAAAGGAAGACCCTCTCGTTGAAGCGCGTGGTGGAGTAGGCATGGATATTGAATAAGTCCGTCTCGATTTCGTCACGCGAGGTTACGTGTCTGTCGGTAGCTTCACTGGGGTTGCGCCGGATATTCCTGGTATCATCGTTCTCGGAGAACTCATAGCGCAGGCCGAGTCCGAGGTCGGTTTTATCGATTGTGTGTGTGACCTTTGCTTCGATGATATCGCGTTTCTCATCGACCCCGAGGAAGGTGGGAGTAAAGCCGCGGCTGCCAAGGCCGCTTGTCAGTGTCGAATCGCCCCAGACGGTCGAGCTTTTCCGGCCGTCGCGGAACTCGTGCGAGTACTTAAGGGATATCTCGGGCCAGTCCGGGAGCAGGAGCCCCGTCTCGACCCAGGCGCGGCCTCTGTCCATGTGCAGATTCTCGTCGAAGAGCGAAAACCATCTGCCGGAGGCGGGGAAGAATCCGCCGCTGCCGTCGTACCAGGTTCTGTATTCATGGTAGCCGAAACGGAAGTATCCGGTTTCCGGACGAACGAGTTCGAACCTGAAATGGTAATCGTCGTTATCGAATATGGCGTGCCCGTCCATTTCCAGGTAATTCCCGTCGAACTGCGTTTCCCAATGGAAATCTTCGAGCCCGCCGTATGGTGAGGACTTGAATTTCTCGCGTTCCTGGAAGCGGTGTTCATCGCCTTCGATGAATATACTGCCGACCGAGAAATTGGCCCAGTTATCGTACTCGACTACGGGTTCGGAGGACGCCGCGTCTCCGGCGTCGGCGCCCGATGCGGATTGAATCCCGGTTAACGTGTGCGACGCGCTTATTGCGATTATTAAAACGCCGGTATGGAAATGTTTGGTTATCGATGTAATTTTCATTGGCGCTAATCTTAATAACGGAGTGAAGGACTTACGTGTGAACCGTGAACTGCCTCGTGGCAGCCGGCCGTCCAGCAGGTGCCGCGGCTGACGAATGCCGAGTGGTCGCGGCCGCCTATATAAATCCTGCCCGGTGCGGTTTGTCTCTGGAAATGGCATTTGAGGCATAAGTTTTGATTCCTGGTTCTCAGCATTTTGGGGTTAACCGATCCGTGGGTGTTATGACACGTGGTGCAGCCTTCGCGCACGGCTTCGTGTTCGAAGACGAACGGGCCGCGTTGTGAGATATGGCATTCGAAGCAGGTCTCGTTTTCGCTTGCCAGTGTGGTGCCGCGTCCTTCAACCGCCGGGCCTTCATGTGGATGATGACAATCGCCGCAGCTCATCTTGCCCTCGCGCACCTGGTGATGTGTGGGTAATTCGAATTCGGCGCGCTTGTCCAGGTGGCAACTAAAGCAATTCTCGGGTGTCCGGCGTGGATTGACAATTGTCTGCCGCTGGCTTCCCGATGATACCTTCGGATCGCCGGGACGGTAATTAGTCGGCGGTTTCTTTTCGCCGAACGCCTCGATATGCAGGCTTCCGGGGCCGTGGCAGGATTCGCAGCCCATGTTGATGGCATTTTCGCCTTCGGCTTGAAGCCGCGCGTGCGTGGCTGTTTGGATAAATGTGTCGTATAAATCTCCATGGCATTGGCTGCACGCCGATGAACCTACATACGTCGCGCCGGGTATTTGCGGCGGTATGAAGGCTACGCGGTTGACCGTGCCGCACGAGACAATCATGGTGCCGGCGGCGACCGCGGAAAGTGTGACGGTTAGGAAAAGCTTCTTGCGCCTGAGAAAGGAAATAACCTTGCGGACAGGCGGTAATTCATGATTGTTTTCGCTGGTTGCCATTGCTTATCTTATCGTGAACTGTGATTTTGGGAGATGATTGTACTGCTTTGTAGTGAGAAGCCAAGGACAAATATCCATTAATCGCGATTGAACGGGGAGGCGGTGATATCGCTGTATGGGGCGCCGGTTTTACGCGATCTCCGTTATGCCGGCACCCCATGGCTTGCATTCCAATAGCAGGAGTGGTGTTGCTACTGTAGCTCGCCGACGATTGTATCGGCGACGTCAAGCGCTTCTGACGCGTTGTTCTTGTTGTGCACGCCCAGACTGCCGTCCGCCTCGACGTAGTGGTAATTGAACTCGGCTATCTGGAGTTTTTCCTGATCCGCAGCGGAGAGTTGAGCGGGATCGATGTATTGTTCGCTGTCTTCGTTGAAATACGGTGCGAGTGCTGCGAGACGGTTTTCGACTTCCGATTGTAATTCGTGACGGTGTTGATCCGCCCATTCGGATGTATGACAGTCGGAACACCCGGCGTACTGCGGCGCTTGATGTGTGGTAATGGATTCATCGAACGGATTGAAGGTGTGTCCCGTTACGTTGGGATTGCCTTGGTTCGGATTCTCGACTTCGAAGCTGACTACGTGGCATTGCGCGCATGCTTGTCCGCCCGCGGCGGCAAGTTGCGAATGCGCGCTTGTCTGTTCCAGCGGTGTTCCGTCGCTGTTAAAGGCGCCTATGCCTTTGAGCATTTCGAACTGCGGATGATGCGGTGAATCACCGAGCGTGGCCTCTTCCTGTGTATGGCATTGGCCGCAGAGATTGCCGACCTCAGCCCTCAACAGACCCTCGTGCTCTACGCCGCCGTGCGGGGCGTGGCATGTCGAGCATTCTAAGGAGAGTTGCGCGTTTTCGACGGAGGGCATATCGTAGCCGGCCTCTTCAGCGTAGCGATAATCCTGGGAGTGACATTCCAAGCAGCTATCCCCGCCGAAGGGATGATTCTGAATGGTCGAAAGGGCGTCGGAGTGGCTGGAAAGTTCCCACTCATCGTAAGTCGGATGATGCGTGTCCGTATGACAGCCGCCGCACATCATGGACGACATCTCTATAAGCGGCTTATTCGATTCGTCGCCGGGGTTCATGGCGTGTTCGCCGCCGGGGCCGTGACAGTTTTCGCATTGTACGCCTGCAAAGTATGGTGTCTCGGTTTCATTCTTATATCCTGTAGGCAGGCCGTATCCGACTGTATGACAAGGTAGGCATTGGCCGTTTTCGCCCTGGCCGATTGCCTTGAGTGTCTCGAGTGCGCCGGCGTGGGACGTCTCCGACCATTCAGTGTGTGTGTCCGAGTGGCATTGCATACATGTCGCCGCGCCCGCAAAGACCGGAGAAGGCCCGGATATCTTGACAAATTGTTTTTGATATTCCGCCGCAAGCAGTGCCGCGGTACCGTTTGTCTCGAATGATTGCCATTCCTGAGCGGCGATGTTATCGGAGGTAAAAACTGTGTACGGCCCCCCGAAACCGGACCACTCAAACTGCAAACCGTTTGTGGTCAGTTCGATCGATTCAATATACGGTTTCGGATCAATCCCGCCGGCGGAGCGATGGGTGATAGTGGATTGCGGTACTGCTTCGCCCAATGCTTGTGCGGCGAAAATCACGCAGGCCAGCCCCGCTACGGCCGGTAGCGCGAACTTTTTGCGTGAATGACGTCCGGTGTAATGATTTGTCTTTTTCATGGCGTTAAACCTGTTTTTTTAAAGTCAACTGATTTAGTCGAGTATTTAGTCGTTAGTCTCCCTCGTTTACCTTTATGTGTCCTTTATTCCAGATTACGGATCAAGACTAACACAACACGACGCCGATCCTGCTACACGTTAATTGTTCAAAAACATTCAAATATTGTAGTTCAATAATCAAAATAAAAGCTTCATAAACATTGATGAACAATTATATACGTTTTATCGAACTTTGAAGAGGTGTTTTGGTGCTTGAAATTAGAGGCCTTGTAATGGCAGTTTATGTAGGATTAAGTATCCTATGGTTGATAAATGGTGGTAATGAATTCGATATGCCTCCCATTGTTTGATAGGTTGAACGAGGTTGATAAGTTTTCCTTACAATGATAAGAAAGGCCGCGTTTTGAGGATAATATTTGTGATTTATAGAAGGCTGGAACGGCTTGCTGCGTTTGCGGCGGTTAGTTTGCTCATCCTCGTCTGTGCCGGGTGCGCCGTTAATAAGTCGCGTCCGTATCCGATCGGCATATATGGTGTGGGATCGAAAGAGAACCTGCCGATATTGAAGACTAACGGATTTAACGTAGTGCGCGGGCCGGCGAGCGAGGAGTTCCTGGACGCCGCGCGGGAGAATGGACTAGGCGTTCTGGCGAGTCCCGGGACCTCGGCGGGGCCTGGTTTTAACGCTGACAGGGCGCGGAGTGTGGTGACGGTGTTAGATTCGCACGAGGCGTTGTGGGGGTGGTATCTCGTTGACGAGCCGGACCTTCGGCGGGTTCCGCCGGAGCAGGTGGTGCAGGCTCAGAGATTCCTCAAGAACATCCCGGCGCGGAAGCCGACAGCGCTGGTATTATTCCAGGGCGCCGAAGCGGAGAATTACGGGAACATTGCGGATATAACAATGATCGACCGGTATCCGGTCCCCTGGCTGCCGCTGGCGAATTTCGAGCAGCATGTGCGAATGACGCGTTTGGCGTTAGACAAAGACGAGCCGCTTATCGCGGTGGTTCAAAGCTTTGATTGGTCTTATTATTCCGATCTTCTTCCTGGTTACGAAGGCTTCCGGCCGCCTACGGAATCCGAGCTGCGGTGCATGGTTTACGGCGCGTTGGCGCAAGGCGCCGATGGTATATTCTTCTACGCGTATGATGCCGGGGGCTGGCGTGTGTACGAGCATCCGAAAACCTGGTCTGCGTTGAAGAATGTGGTCGCCGAGATGAATAAGCGGATGCCGTTATTCAAGGCCGAGCATCTTTGGTGGCCGTATATACACAAGTTTGAAGGTGGCGAGAAGGGGTTCAATGAAGCGCTTGCCAGTTGTATAACGCCTGCGCTATTACGCGTTGACTCGGGCAATGCCGATTTACCCGAAGGTGAATATATCCTGCTGGTGAATAATTCGGATAGGCGGATAGAATATAAAGTGCTCTTACCTCGTGAGAATGACGGACTGTTGCGTGTGCTTGGAGAGGATCGCTGGATAATAACGGTGAACGGCTGGTTGTCGGACGAGTTCGCACCGTATGCGGTGCATGTTTACGGGCCACTGTCCGGAGCTGACCAGGAGCAGGACTAGTGGTAAATTGCGATAATCCGTATAATATTGGGCATGATCAACCTTCGGAGCGCGACTGAGCTGAAAGCCAGTCGCTGCACTCTCGAAAAGCCGTTGCCCCCCGGCAATCCGGTGATGGCCTAGCGTTCGGAACCGTTGCAGCTGATCCTTCGGACACAGCCGCGCTCCGCATCCCCTCTCGTTCCCGTACACGTTTTTTGTATAGGGTCATCGACTGTGAATAATCGGAATCGTGAACGAGTACGACATCCGATCTCAAACCGCTCAACAGCTCGACAACTCAACAGCTTAACCTACGTCCTTCGAGTTCTTGGCGAGAGGCGCATTACCCTCGCAAAATCCGCAACGAGCACGAAAAATGATGACATAATATTTCGTCCCTACGGGACTTACGCTTTTTGTTAGGCTTTTTTGCTATAAATATTTCATCCCTAACGGGATTCTTTTAGGATTATAGACTCAGCTCAACAACTTAACAACTTAACAACTTAATAACTTAATAACTTAAAACCCGGGAGGAGATTTGCCCCGTCAGGGGCAAAGTATTTATAGCCACACCCGCCACACAAATCCATTGAGTCCCTTTAGGGACGTAATATTTAATCCCTAACGGAATTCTGAAAGGCGCAGACGGCTGGTAATTGGGTGAAGGCGTAGTATTCGAAACCGCAGCGGCTGATCCTTGCGGACACAGCCGCGCTCCGACACCGATTAATTCGTGCGAATCTTCTTTTTGGCGCGTTTACGTTTTTTTGTTTGTTTACGTGGGCTTGTATATTTCACCGGTTCGGCTTCCGCCGCGGCGGTGTCGATACCCGCGCGTGATTTGAGTTCCTGGATTTGATCTCTGAGGAGGGCGGCTTTTTCGAATTCGAGGTTATTGGATGCCTCGAACATCTCGTCTTGCAGCTCACGCAGGGTTTGTGTGATATCGAAATCACCCTCTGTTTCGCGGACGACGGACTCGGCGGTGGCGGTCTGGTCTTTTTGATAACTCAATCTATCTTCCATGGCGCGTATGACCGCCTGCGGTGTTATGTTATGTTCGCGGTTGAACTCCAGCTGCTTCCCTCGCCTGTAGTCTGATGTATCAAGGAAACTCTTGATGCTCGAGGTGATTACGTCGGCATAGAGAATGACTTCGCCGTTTAGGTGCCTGGCGGCGCGGCCGGCGGTTTGGATAAGGCTGGTTGTCGATCTCAGGAAGCCTTCCTTGTCGGCGTCGAGTATGGCCACCAGCGATACCTCCGGCAGATCGAGGCCCTCCCTGAGGAGGTTTATGCCGACCAGTACATCGAAATCGCCCCGGCGCAGCGCCCTTAGTATTTCGACACGGTCGATGGCGTTGATTTCGCTGTGGAGGTATCTGACATTGACGCCGATTTCGCGGAGGTAGTCGGTGAGCTCTTCGGCAGTGCGTTTGGTGAGGGTGGTGACGAGGATGCGTTCGCCGTTGCCGGCGCGCCGGCGCGCTTCTTCGATCAGGTCGTCGATTTGATTCTTCAACGGTTTGATTGTTGTCTTTGGGTCTACAAGACCGGTAGGGCGCACGATTTGTTCGAACACGTTCGGTCTCGACCAACTGAGTTCGGTGGCAGAGGGTGTGGCGCTCATGTAGATGGTTTGTCCTTGAAGTTCCCGGAACTCGCCGAACTTGAGCGGGCGGTTGTCCAATGCGCTCGGCAGTCTAAACCCGTGATCGACGAGCACCTGTTTCCGCGAGCGATCGCCCTCGTACATGGCGCCGATTTGTGGGACGGTGACATGTGATTCGTCCAATACCGTAATGAAGTCTTCCGGAAAGAAATCAATCAGGGTACAGGGACGCGAGCCCGGGGGGCGTCCGCTTATGTGCCTTGAGTAATTTTCTATACCGGAGCAGTAGCCCATCTCGAGCATGATCTCGATGTCGTACTCGGTGCGCATCTTGAGCCGTTGCGCTTCGAGGAGTTTATTGTGTTTTTCGAACCATGCCACGCGCTCATCGAGTTCCTCGCGGATGGAGGATATGGCGTCCTTGATTTTGCCGGCGGGGGTGACGAACTGTTTGCTCGGGTAAATGGTGATGAACTCGAGATGTTCAAATGTCCGGCCGGTCAGCGGATCGAATCTGGTAATGCGATCGATTTCGTCACCGAAGAATTCGATGCGTAGACCGTCTTCCCGGTAAGCGGGGCGTACCTCGACCGTATCGCCGCGAACCCTGAATTGGCTTCGGTCGAATTCGACGTCGTTTCTCTCGTATTGGAGATCGACCAGCTTCGAAAGGAACTCGTTGCGCGCTATTTCCTGTCCTACTTCCAAGTGGATCAGCATCGCCTCGTAATCGTCCTTACTGCCTATGCCGTAGATGCACGAGACGCTTGCCACGACGATTACATCGCGTCGAGCGAACAGCGAGCTCATGGTCGAGAGCCGCAGACGTTCGATTTCATCGTTTATGCTCGAGTCCTTCTCGATGTACGTATCCGTTTGAGGTATATATGCCTCCGGCTGATAGTAATCGAAGTAGCTTACAAAATACTCGACGGCGTTGTTCGGGAAAAAGCTCTTGAACTCGGCATAGAGCTGGGCGGCGAGTGTCTTGTTATGAGAAATAACGAGCACCGGCCGGTTCAGGCGGCTGATCACATTCGCGATTGTGAATGTTTTGCCGGAGCCTGTTACGCCGACGAGCGTTTGATGCCGGTTTCCGGCGAAGATAGAATTCGCAAGATTCTCTATCGCCTCCGGTTGATCGCCGGCCGGTTTGAATGATGAGACAAGCTCGAACATACACGGCAAGCTAAGAGCGGCGTTCGCGGGTGTCAATAACCGCGTTCGCCGTGAAGTTTATATAGGAGGGCATTCATTTATTTTTCTCACATATAGTATAGATATTTCGTCCCTGCGGTATTCCTTGGATTCAGGTGATTCGTCTTCTATAAATAATTCTAATTGTTCGGCTTTGATTTTACGCCGGCATTTGGTTGAATGTCCTTATTGAAATGAGAATTCGATTGGTGGTTTGGACGGGCGGCCAAGCGGGGTACGCGCTTGGAGTTCTTAAAAACGAGATATGAAAACGAAAGAAAAGACGTCGCGCCTCAAGACCCTGGATTATTCCGTGGTTCAACAATGTATGCATTGCGGACTGTGTCTGCCGACGTGTCCGACATACGATGCCACGCTTCTGGAGCGGCATAGTCCCAGGGGACGCGTCGCCCTGGCCAGGGCGATAGCCGATGGACGCCTGGAAATGACGCGTGAATTCGCCGAGGAGATGTATTACTGCCTGGGCTGTCTCGCCTGCACGAGTGCGTGTCCGGCCGGAGTGAATTACGCCGAGATTTTCGAGCGGGCGCGCGCCGAGGCCGAGGACAGCGGGGTGTTGAGGGCGCCCAGGCGTAATTTCATCAGATGGTTGGCGGTGAAATGGTTGTTCATGGATTTACGGCGGTTGCGCTTCGCCGGGCGGATGATCCGCTTGTATCAGAAACTGGGTATCCAGTCGCTGGTGCGCCGAAGCGGGGTGCTGAAACTGATGCCGGCCAGACTGCGCGAGCTCGAGGCGATGACGCCGGATATTCAGCCGAAGTTTTCACATGAACTGATACCCGAAGTGACCCCGGCCAAAGGTGAGAAACGTTATCGCGTGGCGTTATTGACCGGTTGCGCCCAGGATATAATCTTCAGCGACGTAAACCTGGATACGGCGGAGGTTCTGGCATGGAACGGCTGTGAGGTTTACACACCGCGTGAGCAATCCTGCTGCGGCTCGTTGCACGCGCATAACGGCGAATGGGAGCTGGCGAAAATACTCGCGAAACGACAGCTCGAACAGTTCCCGCCTGAAGAGTTCGACGCGATTATCAGTAATGCGGGCGGCTGCGGCGCGCACATGAAGCATTACGCGAAGTTTTTCGATGACGACCCGGAATTAAAGTCGCGCGCGCAATTATGGGACTCAAAAGTAAAGGATGTTCACGAATGGCTCGTCGAGATCGGTATGAAGCCGGTTGAAAGCCGCGAAACCCCCAAACAATCGGTCACTTATCACGAGTCATGCCACCTTTGTCATGGACAGAAGGTGGCGAGTCAACCGCGGCTGATACTGAACTCCATTCCCAACCTGGAATTACGCGAACTGCCTGAGAGCGATTGGTGCTGCGGCAGCGCCGGTATCTACAATATCATCCAGCCGGAGATGGCTAACACGCTGTTGGACAGGAAGATGCGGAAAATCCGGGAGACCGGCGCGGAGGTCGTCGCCAACGCCAATTCCGGATGCCTGCTTCAACTCGTCAACGGCGCGAAATCGAGGGACGTCCCAGTGCGAGTCGTGCATCCGGTGACATTACTGGCCGAGGCGTATCGCAGGAACGGCATGTCCGGAAAAACGGACAAAACCGATTGATTTCGTTGATGTGAACTTTATCAGCACGTAGATGATATGAATGAATGCGAAAGAATATCAAAGCGTATAACCGACGAATGTATAATAGCCGTGATCCGGCTGAAGGATGAATCGTCGGTCGAGCCTATGGCCGAGGCCTTATTGGCAGGCGGGGTGACGGTGCTCGAAATAACCACCACCGTACCGGGCGCAATAGAAGTGGTCGGGAGATTATCTGCGCAGCTCAAATCAAGGGCTGCCATCGGCGTAGGGACGGTGCTGGACACGCAGACATGCGCCGCCGCACTCGAAGCGGGGGCGGATTTCGTCGTCACACCGGTGATGAAGCCCGAGATTGCGGCCATGGCGCGCTCCGCGGATCGACCGGTTATGCTTGGAGCTTATACGCCTACAGAGGCGCAGAATGCCTGGGAGGCCGGCGCTGATTTCGTTAAAATTTTTCCCGCGGATAAACTAGGGCCCGGGTATATCAAGGCGCTACGCGCGCCCTTGCCGCACTTGAAGATGGTACCCACCGGCGGTGTGAACCTGGAGAACACGGCCGAATTCATAAAGGCCGGCGCAGCGGCGTTGGGAATCGGTTCCGCGCTCGTGCCGCCGATCCTGGTCGAAGAAAAAAGATGGAGTGACCTGACGGACCTGGCCAGAGCATATACACGCGCAGTGGGAGCGGCGAGAGTAGAGGAAGCCGTCCTAAAACGTTGTAGCGAGTAACTCTGCTGCATACGCATTCTGAAAAACAGGAGTTATAGAAGATGTCGGGCAACAGAAAATACAAATTCTCAGGACACCAGACCTTCGCATTCCGCTATGGCTGGCTTGAAAAAGGCGTCCGCGCAGTGACGGAGAGGGGGGATATCTTTTCTGAAGAAGACGCGCTGGTAAGACTAGGTGTCGGAAAAAACATGGTTAACAGCATAAAACATTGGTGTCTCGTAACCCAGTTGGTTGAGATCGACAAACACAAGGAGCGAAAAACCGAAAGAAATCTTCGTCCAACTGGGATAGCTCAAAAGCTATTGCTTGATAGTGGGTGGGATCCTTTTCTAGAGGATGATGGAAGTTTATGGTTGATTCATTGGTTGTTAGTATCTAATCCAGAAATAGCGACTACATGGCAACTAGTTTTTTCCGGTTTTCACCGTCCTGACTTTTCTAAAAAGGAACTCATAAGTTTTCTTGTTTCAATTGTTGAGAAGAATTCACTTAGAGCTAAGGAGTCGGTTCTTTCACGTGATGTTGATTGTTTCTTGAACACGTATGTAACAGGAATGATGAATAAAAAAAATGCAACACCCGAGGAAGAGTTTTCTTGCCCTCTGTTGGAACTTGGCCTTATCCAACAGACGTTGGATGGGGATATGTATAGCTTTGCCATTGGGCCTAAACCTTCTTTGCCTCCTGCGATATTTGCATATGCTTTATATCAATATTTCGACCGCTCAAGACAAAGGCGGCAGACAATGAGTATTCAAGACTGTCTTTATGGTTTTATGAGCCCGGGACAGGCGTTTAAACTTGATGAAAACAGCATGATTGAATATGTGGAAGTTATAGAAGATATGACAAATGGAGCGATTGGTATTGACGAAACGGCCGGCCTTAAACAGATCTATCGCCGACAAGAATGTGCTCCCATGGAACTTTTAGAAAAGCATTATATAGGAAATAGCATGTGATGGCTGAGAAAAAAAACATGCTTTCGGAAGTCGTTGACGTATCCACGCGGTTTCAACGATCGGTGAATCTGGAGAAGGATTACAGTCCTAATCCCGAGACAAACGGCTATATTGTTACGCCGATGGCACGCAAAGCGCTTCGTAATATACTCGATGGCTTGGAGGGAGAAGGGGTATGTCGTTCTTTAACGCTCACCGGCCCGTACGGAGTTGGTAAATCAGCTTTCGCTCTTTTTCTGAGTCGCTTACTCTGTGCGGACCATAAGACGCGTGACTTATATCTTCGACAAATCAAAAAACAAGAGCCCGGTTTAGCCCAAGCGCTGGCAGAATGTTCAGCCTTTGAAGACTCTAAGAAAAGTTTCCTTTCTATCCTAATAACGGCCAGACGCGTTCCCGCTACTCAGTGTATTTTGCAGGGTATCGCCGATTCTGTCAGCTCATCCGGTAGCAGAAAGCTCAGGGTAATAGGGACAAGACTCAAAAAGTATCTTGAAGCGGACGAAAGAGAATTCGGGATGGATAGTCGTAAGATCGTAGAAGAACTTATTGCTGTTTGCGAGGCTGCAAGAGAAGCGGGATACTCCGGGACAGTACTCATTATTGACGAGCTGGGAAAGCTGTTCGAGTACGCTGCTCGTGATTCGAAGAAAGGTGATGTATACATTATCCAGGAGATTGCTGAGTTAGCTTCACGCAGCGATGACAATACATTGGTATTTATCGGCTTATTACATCAAGGCTTTGACGAGTACGCCCGGCACCTGGATATTGTGACACGTCAGGAGTGGACTAAGATACAGGGAAGATTCACGGATATTGCATTCCAAGAACCCACGGAGCAGGTAGTGCGATTGATTGCTTCAGCAATCACCTTGAAAGATGACCTTATCCCTTCTTTTTCTGAATTTAGAAAGAAGCTGAGACAACTGGCAAAAGCGGCAATTAAATCAGGCGTAAAACCGCCGACAATGGCCGATGCTGAATTTGAAGACATTGCCTGTAGCTGTTTTCCTCTTCATCCAACTACACTAGTTGCTCTGCCTATTTTATTCAGCCGTTTTGCACAAAACGAGAGATCGCTGTTTTCATATCTTAGCAGTCTGGAACACGGAGGATTTCGGTATTTTCTCAAAACCAACGTTCTTGATACTGAGCGTCCACAACTAATCAGACTGTCGCATCTGTTTGATTATTTCACTACGAACTTCGGTGCGGGACTCTACCGGCAACCCCATGCACGTCGTTGGTTGGAAGCCTCAGATGCACTTGACCGGCAGGAAGGTCTGACCGACATGCACCGACAACTGGTGAAAACTATCGGTGTTTTGAGTGTTCTAGGCGAGGTATCGCATCTGCGCGCGACCGAATCAGTGCTATCTAATTGCCTTAATGATATGCAGAAACTGGATGAGGTAACGCGATCAGGAATTAAGGATTTACAAGAATCCTCTCTCATTGTATATAGACGTTTCAACAAGACGTATAGGGTTTGGGAAGGAAGCGATATTGACGTTGAAGAACGTATTGCAGATGGCGAAAGGAAGATACGTCAGACGCGACTGGCGACGATTGTACAGCGTTATCTGGTTAAAAGACCCATGGTTGCTCGGCGACATAGTTTTGAAACTGGGGCACTTCGGTACTTCGATTTGGTTTATGTCGACGATCCTGGTGATGTTGCTTTTCCTTTTGAGGACAGGCGACGTTCGGATGGACAAATTGTGGTGTGCCTAGCTGAATCATCTACGGACGCCCAGGAATTTAAGAAAAGAGCGCTAGATGCGAAGAATCAGAAAACCACCGTCTTTGCGCTGCCGCAAGATATCGGCGAACTCCGCTCGGCCGCTACTGAGCTGGCCGCCCTGCGCTGGGTTTGGGACAATACTCCGGAATTGCGAGATGACAGGGTTGCTAGAAGGGAAATTGCGCTCAGGATAACCGAGGCTGAGCGACTCCTGCACAGAACCTTGAACGGCTTGTTGGACCCGCGTCCGCAGCCTGTCGGTAGCAACTGCCTGTGGTTCTACATGGGAAAGGCGAGAAATCTGCAGAACCGCGCCGCCGTTTCTCATTTGTTGTCAACTGTGTGTGATGAAATCTACAACCAAGCAGCCAAAATTCGGAACGAACTCGTTTGCAGGCGCTCTCTTTCATCTGCTGCTACTGCCGCAAGGCGTAACCTGATAGAAGCGATGTGGACTAACTCAGAGAAAGCTGTGCTTGGCATCGAGGGTTTTCCGCCAGAGCGCAGCATGTACGAATCCTTTCTCGTGAAAACGAAAATCCATTCGAAGGGCAAGGGCGGGACGTGGCAACTACAACCGCCAAACAAGGATCGTACCCATAATTTGCTGCCGTGCTGGGATTATCTGTGCGAAATGGTTTTCGACCGTCAGCCGGAACCGATCCCACTGGACGAACTTTTCTCGGAACTGGTTGCACCGCCTTTCGGCCTGATCGACGGCCTCCACCCACTCATACTTTGTGCATTCATGAAGGCCTATCCTGACGAGACAACTCTGTATCGCGATGGTTCGTTCATTCCTGAGCCTGCAATCCCTGAGTTTGAAGTTCTGATGAGAAGACCGGAGCTGTTTGCTCTTGCGGGAAGTAGGATATCGGGTGGCCGGGCCAAAGTGGTACAGCGGTTGGCCAAGGGCTTTCACGTGAAGCCTGCAACGGTCCCGGTGGTCAAAGCACTATTTCGAATGGTGAAAGGATTGCCGGAATTTGCCTGGCGCACCCAGCAATTACCCGTCTCGGTTCTGCAACTGCGCGATGCGTTCGACAAGGCCAAATCCCCGGAACGTTTTCTTTTCGTTGAAGCTCCTCAGGCTCTGGGCATTGAACCTTTTTCGGACGATGCTCCGAATTCGAAGCACGTAGAATCATTTTTCGATGAACTGAACGAGAATCTCCAGGCATGGGCTAATATAGCGGTGAGTACATTGGATGACGCAAGGGACTCTCTGCTGGACGCATGCGGATATCAAGGTGGCGAGGCCGGTTGGCAGAGACTTCGGGCCGACGCGGTGGACGTTGAGCCTTCCATTACCGATCCTGAACTGCTGGCATTTGTGCGGAGAGTGATTCAGACGAACCCCGACAGGCAGGGCATCGAAGCGGTGCTGGCCTTGGTGGCAAACCGTCCTCCGCGCAGCTGGTCTGATTCTGACGTTGCACGTTTCCCTAAAGCAGCGAAAAGAGTTGGAGTGACATTTACTAGGACGTGCAGAAATGTCCAAGGGTCGAAGTCGGCAATTGCACGCCTAGAAGCGCTAAATCCGCAGGAACGGGAAAAAGTAGAACAACTTCTTGACCAGATGCGTTCTTCAATTAGTCGAATCTCGAATGATTCTTCTTCTGGAGTGGTAAACGCAGCAGTTAGTATTCTGGCTAGTGAACTGAAAAACGGTGAGACAGATGAGTAGTACTGAAATAGAATCCAAGAACCGCCGTCATGTACTTGCTCTTTCGGGAGGCAAGGACAGCAGTGCTCTTGCAGTCTATATGAGAGACCGTGTTCCTGATATGGAGTATGTGTTTTGTGACACTGGCAAGGAATTGAAAGAGACATACGACTATCTGGACAAACTTGAGGTTTTTTTGGGCAAGCCAATTGCCCGGATTCAGAACGGTAGCATGGGATTTGATGACTTGCTCAGAATACGGAATGGCTTTCTTCCATCTCCTCAGCAACGTTGGTGTACGGAGTATTTAAAGATAGTACCCTACGAGCGATATATCGGCGAAGATTGGGTGACAAGCTATGTCGGGATTCGTGCAGACGAACCTGAGAGAAAAGGATATATATCCACTAAACCGAACATCAAACCTCGCTTCCCCTTTGTGGAGGACGGACTGATGCGGGACGATGTAATTCGGATCCTGGAGGATAGCGGGTTGGGGGTGCCATCTTACTACGAATGGCGTTCCCGATCCGGCTGCTATTTCTGCTTTTACCAGCAACGTCGCGAATGGGTGGGGTTATTGGAGACGCATCCGGACCTGTTCCGCGAAGCAATGAAATATGAAAAACCGGACCCGGTCTCCGGTAAGAGGTACACTTGGATCCAAAATGAAAGCCTCACCGAACTCGCAAAACCCGAGAGAGTAGCTGAGATCAAGGCTGAATATAAGAAAAGACGAGCACGCGAGGCAGAGCTCGCCGGTAATGCGTCTCTCGGAGAGGTTTTTGGCACCGGATGCGAAGATGAGGAAATGGGTTGCACCGTATGTCACTTATGAATAACCGCAGCATATATCTCGACTACAATGCTACGACTCCTTGCGCCAAGGAAGTCGTAGAAGCTATGCTGCCATTTTTCAGCGATTCATTTGGGAATGCTGCAAGTCCCCATGAATTTGGGACAGATGCGTCTGCGGCTGTAGAGAAAGCGCGTGATCAGGTGGCCAGTGCAATTGGGGCAGACGCATCTGAGATCATCTTCACAAGTGGTGCCACCGAGGCAAATAACCTGGCTCTTCTGGGCCTTACAAGGGGCAATTCAAAGCGGAAAGGGATAGTCTCCACTTCGATAGAGCACAAATCAGTGCTCGAACCTCTGGCACGACTACTCGATTTGGGAATAGAAGTGTACTATCTCCCTGTGAATCGGCATGGGGTCGTCAATCCGACTGATGCTGAAAAAATTATCAACGAAGATACTGCTGTCGTTACCGTTCAGGGGGCCAATAATGAAATAGGTACACTTCAACCTGTTACCGAGATTGCGCGGATTGCTCATAAGAAAGGGGCGCTAGTTCATTGTGACGCGGTCCAGTTGTTGGGAAAGGTTCCTGTTTCTGTCGGTGATCTCCATGCCGATCTTGCTTCCTTTAGTGCACATAAGGCGTATGGTCCGAAAGGAATTGGTTGCCTGTTTTTGAATAGACACGCGAGACGCACAATCTCGCCATTAATTCACGGTGGAAGTCAGGAAAGCGGTCTGCGACCAGGTACTGTCAATGTCCCGGCTATAGTGGGCTTCGGAGTTGCATGTGACCTAGTGAAACAGAAGGTTGGTTCCGATGCAAAGCGACTGGCAGAGATGCGTGATCTACTCGAGTCTATCTTAACTGAAAAGCTCAGCGGTGTTTCACTTAATGGTAAAGAAGTATCCCGTTTACCAGGAACGACAAACATCTCAGTGCCGGGGGTTTCAGCTGGCGTTCTAATTTCACAAGTACGAGGTGTATGCTTCAGTGACGGATCTGCATGCACATCTGGAGCCGTATCACCCTCTCATGTCCTGCTTGCGTTGGAACTCTCACGAGAGATGGCAAGAAATACGGTGCGCTTATCGTTGGGACGGTATAACACGATAGATGAAGTTGAAATAGCGGCAGAGAAGCTAGTCGAAACAATCCAGAAGCTCACGAAGAAACTTTCAATCACCTGAAACTTTGGATCTACATATGAACCTTAGAGAATTCCTAGAAGAACTTGCAGATATCGGTGTTGCACAGAGGGGAAGAGGCATAAAGCCTCATAAGTATGTCGCGCTTTTGGCCGTACTGCAACTGGTTCGCGATGGGAAGATAACCAAAGCTTCGATTAGCTTTAATGAGGATTTCAAAAGAGCCTTTAGGAAAATCTTAGATGAATATGGAGGTAAAGGTGACCGTAATCGCCCCCACGCTCCCTTTTTCCATCTTGGCAATTCGAGCTTCTGGCGGCTAGTGGCAACCGAAGGGAAAGAACAAGAACTAGCAAAGACAAAGACGGTTGGTTCTCCCGGGGATTTAAACCAA
The DNA here is from genome assembly GCA_021733835.1 of Verrucomicrobiota bacterium. Lineage (GTDB taxonomy): Bacteria > Verrucomicrobiota > Verrucomicrobiia > Limisphaerales > JAIPKD01 > JAIPKD01. The sequence goes on along the minus strand of JAIPKD010000016.1, from coordinate 17,097 downwards.
CTCGTTTCCCATGCTCTGCTCGACGAAAGTGTCTTCCACATGATGAAGAATCCAGCGGAGGCAGCGGCGATCGAGGACGAATTGGTACGGCTGATCCTGCTATGCAAGAAAGCAAAACATGACAGCCAATCGCAGGTTCAAGAAGAGTACGCAAAATATTCGCTATATCAACACGAGGAGAGAGCTCTCAAAGAATTGGGGACAAGGATCAAAGACAACCGCCTTGGTATAGTTCTTACCAACTTTGAGATTCATGATCCGCAATCCAACCGATATTTCGAAACGGATGCCGTTGTTGTGTCAGAATTTGGGATTTATGTCCTTGAGTTGAAACACTGGAGCGGACTCATCGAGGTCAAACCAAATTCCTGGATTCAAAACCACTCATTTTACAAACCCGACCCACACAAAGTCAACAATCGTAAGGCGAAATTGTTAAAAGGGTTATTCGAGAGGAAGTTTCCCCATTTCCCGTCTGTATGGTTTGAATCCGCTGTTGTGTTGACAAATCCGAATGCCGATGTTGAAGGTGCTACGACCCCGCAGACGAAAGCGCATAATCCCACCTTTGCCCGTGTCGATCATTTTATTGATTACCTCAAGCATCAGCGCAAGCAGAATGGCAGCACTCTGTCAGACCATCATTGCGACCAGTTTGTGATTTTCCTGCGTAAATTGCAGGCTCCTTCAAGGCCGCGGGACTTTGAGTTTCCGGGTTATGAAATTGTCAAACGACTTTACCAGCATACTGACCGGGCCGAAGTTATTGCCAGGCGCACAGATGTCCGATATAAGCGGCTGAGCCGGCTCCGTATATTCTTCCCTCCCGCCACCGACGACCGCGATGAAAAACGTCAGTTCCATGAGAAAGCCACGGCAACGCTGAATGCGGTTGCCAAAATCGGAGACCATCCGAATATAATCAAAGTATGGTCGGTCCCCAATGAGAACAACTTCATTGTCGAAGGAAGCGACTGGTCGGAAACCGGCTCCCTGCGGGACGTGCTGCAACAGGAATCACCCTTGCGCTGGGAAAAAACCAGGGATTTGACCGCTGGAATATTGGCGGGACTCAGTGCCCTGCACAGAGGACTTGTCATACACCGGGCATTGTCCCCTGAAAATGTCCTGCTTGTAGGCAGTATCCCGAAGCTGATGAATTTTGACTTATCATTCCAGTTGGAGGATGACCGTACAACCGTTATACCCGATGCTTCACAGCTCAAGCGTACTCCTTACATGGCACCTGAAATATATAAGGGAGGGGTCACTCCCGAAGCGTCCGCAGATATTTTCAGTGTCGGCGTCCTAATGTACGAAATGTTGACCGGGGAGAAGCCTTTCGGTTGCTCGACTGAACTTGAGGGGATAGGGGGGGAGCTTGCAGACAGGCATCTCGCACGCCTGAAAGAGAAGAATGTCACTGAGGAGGTCCAGGATCTCATTGTTCAAATGGTGCAGGCTGAACCTAGCAAACGGCCCGCAAGCGTTGGCGAGGTCCTTGCAGCCATGCATGAAGAGCCTGCCGTTACGTCTTCGGTATCCCCAAACGCAAAGCTGGAACCCGGTGACAGACACGCCTTATACGAGATTTGGGGGTTCCTGGAAAAAGGGGCACAGTCTCAGATTTACCATGCGCTCGGACCGCAGGCAAAGCATGTGGTTTTGAAGCTTTTTAACCTTGATGTCGAATTACCGAGAGTGCTGAACGAGTATCGTGCCGCAGGCGTTGTCAACCACCCCTCGCTCGTCACCGTTGAGAACTATGGATCGTGGTCCGACGATCGCCTCTTTATCTCATTTGACTGGTCATCCGATAAAAGCCTGCGCGACGAGATCGATAATGCAGAACGTCCGGACTTTGAGCGTTTCAAGAGGATGGCGGAGTACCTTCTTGACGCAGTGCAGGCTCTGCATACCGCAATGGATGATGATGTGCAGCGGCCATTGGTGCATAACGACATCAAACCAGAAAACGTGCTTCTGACAGATCGGGACCGCCCCGTTCTAATCGATTTCGGGTCTGCCCTCCGCCTTGAGGGCCCCGGCATACCAAAGATTCAGATTTACGAGGGAACAACCGGCTACGTGGCGCCTGATCTTCACTTGGGAGAAGACCGTCAATACTGTGAGGATGGAGATCTCTATGCGTTGGGAGTAACCCTTTACGAATGGCTTTACGGCGTGCGTCCGAGTGCGGAGATAGATGTCCAACTCTCTGCAGATTTCCCAGAAGGGCTTCCTGGCTGGTTCAACAAGGCAACAGCGCCTAAATCGGAGAACCGATTCGGCGCCGCTAATGAAATGTTGAATGCATTAAACGAGCTGACGGTTGAAGAGGGTGGGGCCAAAACCAAGGAAGCGGCGGATATAGAACCTGCTGTTGAGGAGGAAGCCCCAGCCCCCATCCCTCAAGTTGAACCTTTGCCTCCTGAAGGCGTCCATCCCAATCCATTTGTTGCCTACCTGAACTCTCTGCATTCGCGTTCAGCAGCCAGCGAGAATGCGCTTGCCGAGGCGCAGGCTCGCAGTTCCTACTTCGGGCGCATTCATGTTCCTCATCCTCTAACCAAGACCATCAGCGAGATCCTGTGCGGCAAGAAAAGGCGCCATGTAATACTCACGGGGCACGCAGGGGATGGGAAATCGACAATTGGATTGGAGCTTTACAAGCAGTTGCTCGGCCTGCCGCCGGAGTCGCCGATTGACCATGAGATTGAACCACGCACGGATGTCTCGGGACCTGAGAAAAAATTGTTGTCCATAATAAAGGATTTCAGCGAATGGCACCGCGATGAAAGGCAATCATTGATAGAGGAAGCAATTGAAGATAATGATCGCCGCTTTCTCTTCATAACGAACACAGGCACTCTGCTGGATGCGTTCAAATTCAATGAACGCAACCTTGGAGGCGATGAACTCACGCTGGAGAGTGAGCTATTGGAACGAATGGACTCGGCGACTCCCAAGGAATGGGAGTACAGAGATACTCATTTCACGGTTATAAACCTTTCATTGATGGACAACCTTTGCCTCGCACGTGAGATTTTCACGCGCATGGTCAAAAATGAGCTTTGGGATGCCTGTGTGGACCGCGATTGTCAGCAAAGCTGTCCAATCTACAGAAATGTCTGCCTGATCCGCGATAACTTTGAGACAGTGATCGAACGACTTTTCATGGCATATCGCAGAATGTACGAATACGGAACTCGCCTGACTCTACGGCAGTTCTCCGCACACCTGGCATATATGATAACTTCCGGACTTAACTACAAGGACATTAGTAAGATGGCGAAGAAAGCCTCACGTCCGTTGATTACGGAGTTTATGTTCTTTAATCGCTTTTTCGGAGATAACGGACGGGTCGATGACGGGGCCGCGCTGCAATTGCGGGGAATCAACGCGGCCCGTTCGCAAGACTTTGGAGTGCGAACTGCACCCGTTTGGGAACGGCACCTTTGGTTAAGCAGTCGCCAAGGCGACGATTTTGAAATCAACGCAATCGGTTGTCTCGACGAATACGGGACCTTGCGGCATTGCGGTGTAAAAGTGGCAAACTCCTTCGACTTGTCACCATCTGACGCCCGGCGACAGGTGCGGCGGATGATGTTCTTCCTAAATCGTTTTGACGAAGGGGATACTGTTTTTGTCCGTACATTTCTGAATTCGAACATGGCGGTGGACTTCAGCAAATGGCAGGCGCCTGAATTCCGTCTTTCATTGAATGAGTCGAACCTACTCCGCAGGCGAATCCTGCATGTCATTCAAGAGCATTTCACCGGCGTACGGCTGCCCGAAGGTCAACGGGTGGATGAGCTTTTCATTACCCTGTGTCGGCACTCGCATGAAATTCGCCAGAGCGCCCAGGTTGTGCTGGCGCGAGTCGCGGAGGACGATCTCTCGCTGCGGCTGGTCCCGCGTCCCGATGGAACAGGACGCCTGCGACGCCAGCTTGTTTTGCAGGGAAGAAACAAGCTGGAAGGTCTGAATCTACAACTAGAACTACCGTTTCTTGACTATGTAATGTCGCGGAATCAAGGTGAGATCGGAGAGTGTCTGGATGCCTGTTTTACGGATCGTCTCGAACGCTTCAAAGGACAGATTCTGGCAAGATGCGGAACCGGTACTGACCACAACCTCATGCTCGTACGACTGAAGACGAGTCACGAGTTCAAGCGACAAATGATAGCTGTCGGCGGAGACCGTTTGGAGGTGACTGATGCCTGATCATTTCCCACCAATACAAAGGAATTTGATTCAAAAAGATGGAGAAGACCGCAATCCTGCCGTTCAGACTTTCGGCCGGCGTTTCTTTGTGGATCAGACCGTGACGGAATTGTTGATTGAACTGCTGCTGGTGGCTTCTTCCATTAAACGCGTTGCGGGCGAACAGGTTCAAGAATTCGATGAATCACTGCCGTTTCCCCCGTTGGCCATTCTTCGAGATTGGCCTGAAGGCAGCCGCTTCGAATACTCTGCCAAAGCACGGCTTAACTTGAAGTTATTCTCATTTCTGGGTGCATCGAAGCTTGAAACAAGGCACGAATCTCACCGGCAGCATTATAGAAAATTGATTCAAGATATGTCTACGCCTCAGAAAATGATCACTTCCCAGGGAGGTGACCGGTATGAGATGCTCAAAGCCATAGAAAACCTGTTTCTTGGCTTTCAAGGTGTCGGGGGATCTCGGACATGGTGCGCGCAGTCATTCATTCCGCTCTGTCGCGAGATGCTTGCAGCAGAAACCTTATGGAATGAAACCCAAGCAAAGAGAGATGAAGTAGAGACATGGGCAGAAGTAACGGATCGGTTACTTCGTTTTTTCTCTCTTGGGCGCCACCGATTCCTTGCCAGGGGTGGCGAACTCTTGTACTTGCAGATATGCAATGCTCTTCGTCAGCAGAAAGAACATGTCCTGCAATGGAATAGCTGCGCCAACATGCAAATTCCGAAGGCTGAATGTGATCCTGCCATGCTCCACGCCGATCTTTCTGAGAGGATCAACGCTGTTTTTGATGAGTGTCCTTCAGCCGTTGGCAAACTGGCTGAGTTTATTGATTCCGGGATAGAGAAGGAAACGGCAAAACATTCTGATGGCCAGGCCGAGGATAGGCGCTTTACTGTTTGCGGCTGGTGTCCAACCGAAAGTTGGCGAGAGGGTTATTTGTTTGCCATGGAGGTTCGGTGGCTTTGTCAAGCGAAGATTGATCCCGTCGAGCGGTTGGAGCTTTTGGAGACAGCGTGTGCCCTCCAGGTTCTGCGAAGCCTAGGAGCACAGAGCGCCCGTCATGTCAGTTGGGTTAAAGACCGCAGTGCATCAGCCGCACCCCTGGGCTATGTGATTACGCTTTCAGATCCCGAGGGAGCCAACGACACTGTAAAACAAATATCCCGCAGAGGTGTTGATACGATCCAGAGGATGATTCATGACGCAATCCGAAATCCCGCTGTCCTGGAGAATTTCCCGCTTCAACAGTCTGACGATCCCACATGGACAGAAGAGAAAGCATACAGAGAAGCGGATCGGCGTTATGGCCATAAGCTGTTTTTGACACTTGCCAAGCGTATTGGCATGATCGTTCCCAGGAAAGGCCAGGGCGCGCGTTTCGTACTTTCTGATAAACTGCTCAGGTGTTTGGTTCTCTCACTTGTGCCGCCAGGCAAACGGATCACGTACGAGACCTTCAAGCATTTGCTGTATGTGAGACACGCGTTCGCGGTGGACAGCAACAGGATTGGCGCGGCCTGCGAATGGTACGGTACTAGACGTCTCTCGACCATTGGGACTGAATCAGATGCGTGGCTGGTGAATATGCTTGAGACCTCTGGGATGTTGATTCGCCTTTCAGATTCCTGTTCTCTGGTTAAGAATCCGTTCGAGGGTGAAGGAGAAACGTGATGAGATTTTATGTTCAAACAATCGTAGATCACATAATCCGGCAATCAAGCAGTTACTTTCTTGAAGAAGGCACCGGAGGTCGGTTGTTATTTATGATGCCTTCGATCCCGATTCGCGCGACTGCCGAATTGTGCGGGCGATTAGAAGATTACTGTCTTGAGCAGGAGTCGCTTGCCAGGCCAGTAATCAAGATTGCCCGACAGCTATGGGAAGAAGAATGGGAAAAGTCGTTTGACGAAACCGTTCAAGCAACGCTTGCGGAAATACGCGACGAGTGGCGTGATTATTCCGGGAATCTTACAAGCCACAGGAATGCCGGCGCCGGCGTCAGCAAGCCGATTATTGTATTGCTGATAGGCACGGACCGGATCACGGATGCGGCAGGATTAGCGGACTTTCACCACTGTGACCATCAGACCGTTTGGCATCAAATGCTGAAAAAAAGCTTTGCGTCTTGGTCGAAGGCGGCGCTTGATAAGGCGCATGTGGCCTCGGAAAAGGACACTCCGGAACATTTCGATCAAATTTTATGTCCCTTGGTTGACAAAGGGCTTGCAGATTTTCTGCAAATCAGCAACTTACTCGAAGACATTAATTTTGCGTCAGTGCAAGACGGACGAGATGCGGAAAGATTGCTTCTCGACAGCTTTGGCCGCTTTAATTTGCCTCTATTCACTGGGTACAATCTGCGAGGCAGAAAATCATTTGGTCCGTATCTTGACAGTGCAATAGGGTTCTTTTCCTACAACGACTACATCGAAGACCAAGCCCGCAAGAAGGCACTCAAGTCAATTAACGCATTTAAGGAGAACTATTTCTCAAACGAGAAAGATCCGGAACAAGACTTGTTTGGCCAGGCTGAGCGTTTGCCATTCGCCTCCGATCGCGAATTTGTCGATGCAGTTGAACGGTATTTGTCTTCGGCGGATGCTGCGTCTCGCGATGCGCTGATGCAGTGCGATTTTGTGACTGTGCGTGATCGCATACTTGGGTACAAGAAGCCAAAGGAGAAAAAGCCAAATCCCACTCGAAAGTTATCTGGCAGTCCAATTGAGGCAATACTGACCGGGCTTTGGACCACGTTGGGCGATTTTAAAACGAAGGCGGCCGATCAGGGGTGCTTTGCTCATGAAGCCATTTCACGTATTGAAATTGGTTATTCCAAGGATTGCGTGTTCAAGCACGACTGTGACGGCGAGTCACCCGCAGATTGTACAGAGCGGGCACGAGACTATCTGATCCGCCTTTTGGGAGGAGTTGATTTTTTTCTTAAAGAATATATCCAGATACCTTTATCAGAGGACCGAGAGACATCCCTTCCAGTGCAAGCGGCACTGGAGACGCGCGAGATCAACTGCCAGTATTCCAGCATTGCGGAACCACGCCTGGAGTTCATCATAAGTATTGCGGGCGAAAGCCTGGACGCACCCGTGATCCGCAAGTTTGCCTGGCGCATGCCGGAAACCCACCCGTACAGGGTCGCAGATGAGCTCTTTCAATGGGCCGTCAAGGCAATCAACGAATCGGATGGATACTGCCTTCCGGTCGTCAATGTTCCATATTATCAGGAACTTATGCTGGCAAATGACTCTGAGGAGGCAACCCGCGTTTTGCGTCATTGCATACAGGAAGAAGAGAGTTCCATACAGGAAGAAGAAAGTTTTTTACTGAACATGCTGGATGCAGACGGGCTGGATTCTCAAGATCCGTTGCTGAAGCCTGCGGAAGCCCTGGCGTTCAGGTATGATAAATTCGTGCAGGAAGCTGCGGCAAAAGGGCTGCACGCTGCACTACGTGATAGCTGGCAAAAACTCAGAAGCGCTTACGAGGAGGTTTGCCGCTTTTTTATTAGTGAAGACGAGTGTGGGGATAGTTGCCTTGCGGCACCGCTATTCCGAGCGTTTCTTATTATTCAGACGCGTAGTTCGGCTGAAGGAGCCAGATGGGTATGGGAGGGGCTTGAGCCATCCGGTGTGGTAACTGTTCTACACCCTGCATTGATTGAAATGCTGGAAGGGCATATACTTTACCTGTTGAAGGCGTTCAGTTCGGTTGCGGTGGCCGAATTGCGCTCGCCAGACTGGAGGGCGTTCCGAGCCAAGACGTGGCAGAATTATCTTGACCTTGCACAGATGCAGATGCCTTTGACAGGGCTGTTGAAAGGCCATCCGCGTGACCTGCAGCTGGATACTACCATTCGAGGGGAATCGCTCATTCACAGAATCGGGAGCCCCAAAGATATGGAGGCGTCACTTACAACGCGTTTACTCCTCAGGTATGAAGATACCGAGGACGAAAGCATAAGTGATGCGGACATGTTCCGTGAGAGCCGAGAGTCGGCTTTAATGTTCCAGGTGCTGAAGGATTACTATAAACTCCATCCGCACGCCGAAGACGGTTTGAGCATCGCCGTGTATCAGAATGAAGATATCCAACCTGTCATTGCGGCCATTGACGAATTTCTTCAGTTCGTTTGTGACGCGCAAACCGATAATGCAAGGAAATATGCCATGTCGGTTACGGTATTCACCGAATCCACCGATGATGCAGGCGTTGCCCGCTGGATGGCACAGTGGCAGGAACGATGGGAGTCCGCGGAGACACAGGAATCACTGGCCCGGTATCGGCGTGTTCATCTTTCCGTTGCTCACCGCATTGTCGAATCAAAGGAATACTATAAACAGTTTGTGCAGATCATAGACGACGGGCTTCAAGTAGATGTGGCGTTTCTTAATGGATTCATTGGTGCCGGTATAGATGGAAATGCGTTTGAACAGGTGGACGATTATGACGTGACTACAAGGACGCTGAAATTCCCTGTCCTGGAGAAGCCGTTTTGTGCATTGAAAAATCCCGGCCAAGAGCTTCAAAGGTCAAGAGTACTGAGCAATCGGCAGTTCCGGATTTGCGCAATGCATACGGAACTCATGGCGAGGCTGAAGAACCGAGGGACACCACAAAATGCTCACCATGTCGTACTTGGCTTTGGCGACTATGCACCGTGGCAGGACGTCGTAAATGCACTCCACAAACGCGCAGAATGGGTGGTCTGCATTGACCCCAATATCGATGAAAGACTCATCTACGTAGGACCGTCCCCTGGACAGAAGGCTAGGGAAATCATTGGTTTTGGTTCGGGGGTGGGATCCCATGGCGAATGTAACTACACAATTTCTACAGAACAATTTCACCTTTCAGACGTGAATCACCGCCTTTCTGCGTCGGTTAATGAAATCTATCCAGGGTGGGACCCCAATGATTACAAAACCGTGGCGGAGAGTGTCATTAAAGAAGCTCGACGCCTCTCGGGTTTGTCCCTTGTCCGCGCAACCGGCATCGGCCAATACATCCGCGACTTCATGGCTTATTGCATTAGCAGGAAGGTTCTTGTTAACAACAGAAATGCGCTATGCGACAATCTTGTTTCTCTTGACGCGTACCATCACTGGTTTGACTCAGCGAAGACAGATTCACGCCCGGACCTTTTGTGGATGGTGACTCATGTGGGAGGGGACGGCCGAATTCACCTGGATCTTCGCCTCATCGAGTGCAAGTTGGCAAAAACTTCGGACGCACATCTTGAAAAAGCCAGACTTCAAATTGAAAGCGGTCTGCAGCATCTGGCCGCAGTCTTTTTGCCCCGTTACGATAATGCAAAGCGGGAAGACCTAAGACCAGACCAGAGATACTGGTGGCTGCAGCTTCACCGGTTGATCGCCAGCAAAGCAGAGATAACCCGACGCTCTCAGGGAGATACACTAAGGGCCCTGGAGCGGTTGGTTGACGGTGATTATTCCGTTGAATGGCGCGCATCAGTGCTGATGCTCTGGACTGACCAGGTGAAACCTTGTATTGAGTTGGAAAGCACTTGGTCTTTCCCTGTTAATGGCAAGGAGATAGATGCAGGTGTGGTCGCCGCAGGAAGTGACTTTGTACGGGGAATATGCTCAGGTTCCGAGGGGCAGGAAATGCCTTGGCCTGAAAGCAGACCTCGGAATGAGGCGTCGGTATCCAAGCCTCCTCGTGTGGAAGACGAAGACGAAGAAGACGAATCAGGTGGCGAGGAAGATAAGAGAGGAACGCTCCGTCCACCGCGAGGTGGTGGGGGAGGCCCCAGTCCAGGGCCCGAACCGTCATTGTCTACCGCCAGAGGTGAATTGGCTGACGATCAGCAAAATGCGGAAGTCAACGAAACCACAATCCCGGACAGAGTGTTGCTGGGCAACAGTGTGCGGGGCGGGAGGCCTGTTTACTGGGAGTTTGGCCATCCGGATTTGTCTAACCGCCATATGTTGATATTTGGCACGTCCGGTATGGGAAAGACATACACGGTGCAATGCCTGTTAAGCGAACTCGGACAACTCGGGCAGAATTCTCTGATTGTCGACTACACCAACGGCTTCATGAAGAATCAGCTCGAACCTGAGCTGGCAGGGCAACTGAATCCCCGCCAACATTACGTTCAGCGTGAACCGCTGCCAATAAACCCATTTCGTCAGCAAATTCAGGAAATAGATGAGGAGTCATTTTTGGAAAAGTCCTCGGCTACGGCGCAGCGGGTCGCGGGGGTATTTTCTGAAGTATACAGCTTTGGAGACCAGCAGAGGTCGGCTCTTTACCAAGCGATCAAAGCTGGCATAGAATCCGGTGGTGAGTGGGGGATGACCTTGCAGGATCTGATCCCCTGCCTGGAAGGAGTTGCGGAACAAGGTGTTGCTATTGCAACCTCGGCGGGAAGCGTAATCAGCAAAATCAGACCATTTCTTGACCAGGACCCTTTCGGGAAGGAAGAGCTGGAAAGCTGGGAACGGCTTTTCACTAATACGAAGTCCCGATGTCACATCATACAATTAGCCAATTTTGCCCGGGACGCGGCCCGCTTGATTACGGAATTTTCGCTTATTGATCTTTATTGGTTCTATCGCAGCCGAGGGACCCCGGCGTCCCCACGCGTAGTTGTGCTTGATGAGGTGCAAAACCTCGATCACCGCGAGGAAAGTCCGCTTTCACAATTGCTTCGGGAGGGGCGGAAATTCGGCTTCTCGTTGATTCTCGCTACCCAGATCATGAGTAATTTAAAACGCGACGAAAGGGACCGCTTGTTCAATGCTACACACAAACTCTTTTTTAGGCCGGCTGATACTGAGATACGCACTTATGCTGAAATAGCGGCGATGCTTACGGGAGACAAAGCGGCCGACTGGATGGACAAGTTTGCCAGTCTGTCGAAAGGGGAATGTTACTCCATCGGTCCAAGTCTCAACGAAGCGACAGGAAAGCTGGAAGTGAAGCCTTTCCGGATACGTATTGCGTCCCTTGGAGGTCGGGGGTTGTGATGGCTAAGAAAAAGCAAAAACCAGAAAGGCTGCCCAGAAATTTTCATCGGACATTTATTCCTGAGCGACAATACATCAATGCAATGCTCCGGTTTGCAGCTTCGGGAAAATCTGGGGACTATCAGAAAATTTGCGCAGAAACAGGTATACCTACCGGTACTTCCAGCGGCAAAGTACCGGCGATCTTAGATTATTGCCGTGGAATGGGGATGGTCGTACTGGGAGGTGAAACCAGATCAGCAGTCAAAGAGCCTCAGCTGACACCATTTGGACGCGTTGTCTTGCTGGAAGACCCTCATCTCAAAGAAGAGGTGACTCAATGGATCGCACATTTGAACCTTTGTAACCCTCTCACCGGGGCAGATGTCTGGTATGAGACCTTTTTTGCCGGAATGCAAACATTAGGCATGCGGTTTCAACGCAGCAAGTTGGAGCAGCACCTAGCATTTGCCTACAAAACTCAGAAGAGTGGCATTGTCGGTCCGCTGATTCGAATGTACGAAGACGATGCATCCTTTCGAACCTGTGGTGCATTGGCTGAATTAAATGGTTTTATAACACGTAAATCTGCGCCGATTCCTGATGAATTTGGATATGCTTATGGCGCCTGGATTTTGCAACTGATGTCAAACCACTTTCCTAATGCTCGACAAGTGACGGTTACGGAGCTTGACACGGAAGCGGGATGGCGCACTATACCTGGTTGGAATATTGTAGAATTGCAGCGGACACTTCAGTTAATCGAACGCAAAGGGCTGGTTGCTGTTGATCGGCAAATGGACCCATGGATACTCCGTCCCGCTGCGAGAGAGTCGGACAGTTGGATGCATATCTATGATGGACTAATTTGAACATTGACTAGAAAGAGGAATAATGGTTCTTCAACTCAATGATATTGTCCGGTATCGAAGCGACAAGCTTTTTAACGGGGCCGTTAATATTGACTGGTTCCTAACCGATGAAGATAAATGTCGTGCGGCCGCAAAAGCATTTGTCTTCCACGGTCCAACATATCATGGTGTAGATCAAAATGATGTGGGCAGCGCCCATGGTCACCAGCTTCAGGATACAGTAACCTTTTCTCAGGCTGTCGTTCGACGGTGTTGTGGACAGGAGGAACAGCCTTTCACGCTGGCAATCGCTGGATACGGCACAGGTAAATCACACTTAGGGCTTTCGCTCTCTCTCCTGCTTTCCAATCCGGGTACAGACGATGCGCATTGTGTTCTGTCCAAAATCCAATCAGCAGATTCAACAATCGGCAAAGACATTGGCGCCATTTTGCAGGAGGCGGGTAAGCCTTGTCTGGTTGTAGCGCTCAATGGCATGCGCAGTTTCGATCTTGCGGCTGAGCTTACACGTCAAGTATTGCACCAGTTGCGGATGCAAGAAGTTGATACAACGGCCCTGGAGGAACTTCGACCCCGCTTCAAACAGGCGGCCCGCTTGATTGAAATGTCGGGGAACCATATCGTTCAAGAGCTTCTTGGGGAGTGTAATGTTGAGAATACAGACGACCTCTTGGGGGCCTTGGAGGCACAAGACGAGAAGGTTTACAAGGCTGTTCACGATTTCTTTGCCAAGCGCGGTATGCCGATTAGAGCTTTGGGGGGAGAATCTGTTCGTGACGTAATTGATCTAGTTTGTCGTGAGTATTGCGGAAGCGGCAAACATTACACAAAGCTGGCGATCTTTTTCGACGAGTTTGGCCGCTACACCGAGTTCGCGACCATGCGGAGCCAGATTGCAGGCAGCGGGGCGCTCCAGGATCTTTTCGAAGGCATACAGGGCAATAGCGACCTTGCCTGTCTTGTTGGCTTTATTCAGTTCGAGCTTAACGCCTACGTACAGCGAGTAGCTCCAGAGTATAAGAATGAAATCCTCCGATACATCACTCGTTACCAGTCAGCAGATCGAGTTTATCTGTCAATCAACATGGAAACTCTGTTGGCAAGCCTCCTGGAGAAGACTGATCCTGAGCTTGTCGAGAATTGGCTGGGGACCGAAGTGGCCAAGGAAGAGTCCGAAAACATAGCAGGCTTAATAAATACTTGGTACCCGCAGGCCGCAAATCACAGTCTGTGGCGTGACTCACATCGATTTCACACGGTCATTCGGAAAGGGTGCTGGCCACTTTCCCCCTTCTCCACTTGGTTCCTTTATTACCTAGCAGCAGCGGGTAAGCACCTCCAGGAGCGTTCTGTTCTCACACTTCTTGAGGATGTGTTTCGACGCCATGCCGAAGACGCGGTGTCGGAAGATGAAGGAGGCTCTCTACATCCCGCGGACCTTTGGACTCCTCAGCTTCAGGAGGAGTTGATATCCTCAGAGGAGAGCGGCCAGCATGGCTCAATAACGCATGCGTATGTATCAGTAGTAACGCGGCATGAAGCACAACTCAGCGTGATGCAGCAGAAAATTCTTCGCAGCACGGTCCTTGCCTCGAAATTGGGGCTGAAGGTGTCCAGCCAGGATCAGGCGATCGAAGCACTTGCGCATCTGACGGGCGAGCCTTTCAATACGATTGAAGAGGGCGTAACCGAACTTAAGGAAGAACAAAACGTATTGGAGTGGGACGAGCGCTTCAAGCAGTTCGACATCATGGGCGATGCTGTGCCGAGGACACAGTTTCTGTCATTCTTACGACAGCGCGTTGCTAGCAGCTTTGACGAAAAAGGGAAAGCTCAGTTGTTCGCCAGCAAAGCAGACGCATGGTGCGATGTGCTTTCAGAGTTGGAATGTGATTTCGCAGAGGAGAATTCAATCACAACGCGTGAGTGGCGCTATGAGCTGGTTACCACATGTCTCGAGCTTCTGCCAACGCAAATCGCGTTTGCCGCGGATCGTTGTAGCAAGGCTATCGCAGTAGATGAACCTCGCGGCACCGTCATCTACTGCTATGTCGAGCCATCCATCGATTCACAATCCGTTGCTGATGATGTTAAGAGACTACTACGCGAAGCTTCTGGAAAGGTAGCGGCAAAAAAGCTTCCTTTGCTCGTGGTCCTAATAGGCGATGAAGATGGCCGTATTGGACAAGCATTGGCGGAACTCGAAGTACTCGAGACATCGATTACGGAGCAAGACAAACTTCGATTCGGAAACCTGCTTGGAGCTCACACCGAGAAAACAATGCAAGTGCTTAGCGGACTAATTGAGGAAAGGATTAAGCAGCGCTTGTATGTGACGGGGCTCAAGAGCGGGATTGAATCTCGCCGTCTCAAACGGGTGGGTACAGAGCTTTTTGAGCGCGTATTCGACAAACCGATGCCCTTCCCGTTTGATGGTTTCACCACTGCCCGCGGAAATGCTGCCGACACGTGCCAGGCACTGACATCTGAACTCTTAACTGCTTCCCTGGACTACAGTAGTTTGATTGCGAAACCGCCTAAAGTTAAAAATCGCGGTCTCCTGGTGCTCAGAGAAACCTGGGGCGTATTTGGCAAAGACGGACGAGTCTCAAGGAGACCGGCGGAGCCCGTAGTCAGATCTATCATACAACGCTGGGACAAGATACTCAAAGGGGATACGGAGCATTTCGTTGTGGGAGACGTTCTATCTGAGGCATGCCGTCCTCCACACGGTGCAAATATCGCGTCTGCTGGTTTGCTCCTTGGCGTATTCGTGGCCCCACGTCATAAAGACCTTGCCATTATCCAGGACGGGCAGCAATTCTCAATTGACCAATGGCTTCAGAACGGGGTTTTCAGCGGAAAATTCCTCGATTTTAATGCTTTGGGTGGATCGGAGTTGGTACTTATTGGAGAGAGTTCGTCTGAGTGGGAGGAATTGCTTGATGAGTGGGAAAGTGCAGAAACCTATATTGATCGTATAAATGGCTTGAACAGAGCTTTAAAATTGAAGGAGCGCGTTTCTATTCCACCAACGCTGAGCTATCGATTTGAACACCTTCAAGACCAAGCAAATCAAGCCAGTGATGCCTTGCAGGAAATAGAGAAAAAACAAAAGGATGCCTTTGGAAGAATAGAAAGTGGCTATAAGCACGAGGATGTAAAAAAGATCACATGGGGAGCGTCAGATCTTTCCAAGATTGTTGATACAATGAGAAGCCAGCAGCCATATTGGTCGCAGTATCAGATCAAAGAACTTGAACCGTATATTGAGCGATTCCGTCAGATGGCAATTCAGATGTTTCCTAGGTGGCTTAACCGGCAAATGCCGAGCGGAGACGCTCCAGATGTAATCGGTGATTTTAAACATATCATGTTGAATGTGTTGGGGAAAAACCTGAAAAAGCTGGGCATGGAAAAGGAATATGAAGAGTTGGAAAAGCGTACAATGGAATTAGTTCGAAATGCTGATACAGCAGCAGAAGCGAGGCAGTTACTGCGGGATGTCGATTCCTGGCTTGACCAACACGCAGATAGGATTCCTATCGAACGAGTCTCAAAATTACGGGAATTTAGGGATATAGGGAAAAAGTATTCATCTAAACTCCAAGGAATATCACGGCGTATTAATTTGCAAGAGCTGAGCGAGGCCCGGACTCGGCTCTCAGAGTTTCTATCGAAACTCAAGATGAAGGAAACGGAGATCACAAAACGGGCAGAACGTTTATGGCAGACTGATATCGGTTCTGGTAATAAACTGAAGGATTTGGTGGATGAAGTAGATGAATTGATTCCGGCTTTTGCAGGCAGTGATCAGGACATCGAAGATTTCCGCATAATTCGCCGCTTGCTTCAAGAATTTGATGGATATTATCGGTGCCTACAAGATAACAACATGACTTGGAAGGAATGGCACGAACGGGCAGAAGAAATACAAAAGAAAGTCGAGGTGAACTTCGGTGAGGAAGAATTACCATGGGAAATACCGGAAGTATTTGGCATACTAAAAAAAGAGATTACAGCTCAGCGTATCCACGAGTCAGAGAAGTGGACATACTCTCTTAAAGAAAAAGTGGCTGATATTGATAATATGTCTGTTTTCGAAGCAAACCAATTGCACATCAAGACAAACTCACCGCCTGCACTGTTAACAGGACAAGATGCCGAAGTAGTCGCAAAAGTCAAAGAAAGAATAGAACAACGGCTTGATGCATTAACTTTGGATTGGCTTCTCGAAAAATTCAAGGAACTCCCAGAAAGCTCAAAACGAGAATTCATTCGATTGGCTACTGAGTTACTAATTACGCCGTGAGTTTAGCCACCTAAGAAATCTTTGATAACCATATTATTGTTTACCATCCTCTGTCAGATGTTTATCTCAAGCGGTTATATCACCGAGCGGGTGTGTGTGGATGATTTGGAAGGATGGGCCGAATTCCGCCCTGAGTTTTTCGGCAAGCTTATCTGCGCCGGTGGAGGAACGGAGCAGCGCAAGCACGGTCGCGCCGCTGCCCGAGAGCAATGCGCCGTCTGCGCCGTTGTCTAAACAAAATTCCTTGATGATTTGGAGTAGCGGGTACTTATGGAACACCGGAGGTTCGAGTGAGTTGAATAGCAGGCTTTTGGCTTGTGCGATGTCCGAGTTTTGGAATTCATCCACGAATGCCTTCGAGCAGGACGGATTTCTGGTGGTATGTGAGTAACCATCGGAGAATCGGCGGTATGCCCATGGTGTGGGGACGCCGAATCCGGGATTTATCAGGAGGATGGATGCGTTCTGGAGCGCGGTGAATTTGGGAATCGGCTCGATTATCTCGCCGCGTCCCTTGGCGACTGCGGGGTGAGGCTGGAGGAAAAACGGTACGTCCGAGCCGAGTGTAGACGCGATTTGGGCGAGGTTCGATGGAGGGAGTGGATTATTGTGTATTTTGTTTAGGGCGGTAAGCGTGGCGGCGGCGTTGCTGCTTCCGCCGGCGAGACCGCCGGCGAGGGGGATGTGTTTTTCTATGTG
>JAIPKD010000076.1 GCA_021733835.1 Verrucomicrobiota bacterium | reverse complement strand
GCGGATGCTGCGGTACTCGCCGGTATTGCCGGTGTTCGGAAGCGGTGATAACAAGGTACAGCCGGTTGCAGTCGAGGACGTGGCGCATTGTTTTGTGGGCGCGGTTGATTCCGCTGATGTTGCGGGGCGGGTGTTCGATTTATGCGGCGAAGAGGAATTTACTTTCAACGCCTTGCTGGAGACCATTATGCGTGCAGCCGGCAAGCGCCGTATGAAAGTGCATGTACCATTTGCCGCTGCGTTTGTATTGGCGTACTTAATGGGAATCGTTTATCGTGGGGTACTGCGGATGCCCCCGCCGCTGAACAGGGAGCAGCTGTTGATGCTGCGCGAAGATAATACGGGCGATCCGATACCGGCGATGCGGATGTTTAGATTCGAACCGAAACGGATGGCGCCGGCGATTGAAGCCTATCTGCGCTGACGCGCGTGCCGCATGAACGGATGTTTTTGGAAGGGAATAATAAACTTCGGCTGGAATTCCGGGATTAATCATTTATCCTTCATGTCCTTGCGGGGATGGGCGTAATCCTGTTAATTATCCATTTGTTTGGATTTGAATTATGATGACGAGTCACGAAATACGAAGGGCGTTTTTGGAGTTTTTCAAATCGAAGCGGCATACGATAGTGCCGTCCTCCAGTTTGCTGCCCGATTCGCCGAACCTGCTTTTTACGAATGCGGGTATGAACCAGTTTGTGCCGATCCTGACCGGCGAGAGGAAGTGTCCGTTTAATCCACCCAGGGCCGCGGATACGCAGAAGTGCATTCGCGCCGGTGGTAAGCATAATGATCTCGAGGACGTCGGATACGATACGTTTCATCATACCTTATTCGAGATGCTGGGGAACTGGAGTTTCGGCGATTATTTCAAGCGGGAAACGATTCAATGGGCCTGGGAATTACTAACGGGTGTATGGGGATTCCCTAAGGAGCGTCTATATGCCACCGTGTATAAACCGAATACCGGGAACGGTGACCCCGGGGAAACCGATCACGAAGCCCGGGAAATCTGGGCCTCCGTTTTTGAAGCGGCGGGGCTGGATGCAAACAAGCATGTGCTGTACGGGGACAAGAAGGATAATTTCTGGATGATGGGCGATACCGGGCCGTGCGGGCCGTGCTCGGAGATTCACCTGGACTTGACGCCCGGCGGTGACACGGGCGGCAGCCTGGTCAATGCGGACGACCCGCGGTGCATGGAAGTGTGGAACCTGGTTTTCATGCAGTTGAACGCGAACCCGGACGGATCATACTCGCCGTTGCCCGCGAATAATGTAGATACCGGCATGGGCTTCGAGCGTGTGGTCAGTATCATCCAGGGCACCAAGAATTTCACGGATTTTTCAAAGGCGGTTTCTAATTATGACACCGACGTATTCCGTCCGTTGTTCGATAAACTCGAGCGATTGAGCGGGCACCGGTATATGTCGACACTGCCCGGCAAGGGCGTTGCGCCGTCGGAGCAGCAAAAGGTGGATATCGCCTTTAGGGTTATCGCCGATCATATACGCACACTGAGTTTGGCGATAGCGGATGGGATTCAGCCGGCGAATACGGACAGGAATTACGTGCTCCGGCGGATACTAAGACGCGCGGTGCGTTACGGCAGGACGCTCGGTTTTCACAAGCCGTTTTTCTTTGAATTAACCGATGTGGTCGCCGATACGATGGGCGACGTATTTCCCGAGGTCAGAAAACGCGGGGAGCATGTCAGGGAGATTATCCGGCGCGAGGAGGAGACGTTTAATCGCACGCTGGATCGCGGTATCGACTTGTTCGAGGAAACAGTGCGGCGTGTCGGCGAAGGAAGCACGACGTTTCCTGCCGAGGATGCGTTTAGGTTGTACGATACGTACGGTTTTCCGCTTGATTTGACGGAGCTGATGGCGCGTGAACGTGGATTGTGTGTGGATCGTGACGAGTTTGAAAGGCACATGGATCAGCAGCGCAGCCGCGCACGCGCGGCGCGGAGGGAGAAGGTCATCGAGATTTCGCAGGTGGATATTCAGGAGCCGACTGAATTTGTCGGATACGATTCCACTGCGGTCGAGGCGAACGTAATCGAATCGATTCAAGTAAAAGGTAAACGTGCCGTGGCGCTCGATGTGTCGCCTTGTTACGCTGAAATGGGTGGGCAAGTCGGTGACACGGGAGTAATCAGGTGCGGCGGCCACACCTGGGAGATAGTGGATACGCAGAAGGTGGGTGATGCGTTTCTGCATTTTATTTCGGGCGATGAATTTCCGGAGGCGGGCGCGCGGGTCGAGCTGGTGGTTGACAAGGAACGGCGCGCGGCCATCCAGAGGCATCATACGGTTACGCACCTTTTGCACTGGGCGTTGCGCAAGGTTGTCGGCGATGATGTGGTTCAAAAAGGTTCATTCGTCGGATCGGAAAAGATTACATTCGATTTCAGCGCAATGTCGCTCTCACCCGAGCAGGTGAAAGAAGTCGAGCGCCTCGTCAACTTGAGGATACTCGAGAACCAGCCGGTGACATGGAAAGAACTGCCTTTCGACGAGGTGCAAAAGCGTCCGGAGATAATCCAAATCTTCGGCGAGAAGTACGAGGACACCGTGCGCGTGGTTCAGATCGGCGGTGAGTCCGAGGAACTCGACGGATTCTCGATGGAGCTATGCGGCGGCACGCACGTTCGCGCAACAGGTGAGATAGGGATGTTCAGGATCATTAACGAATCCGCCGTAGCCGCGGGCATTCGCAGGATAGAGGCGGTGGCGGGACTCCACGCCTACCGGTGCGCGGTGGAGGACAGGGAGTTACTTGAGCAAATAGCGAACTGTGTAAATTCGCCCGTCAACGAGTTGGCGCGTAAAGTGGAAAACTTGATCGCCAGGAATAAGGAACTTGATAAGCAGTTGCGGAGTTTGAACCTGCGCCGGGCACAACAAACCGCAAGCGAATTGATGGAAAAACCCCAGTTGATCAATTCGGTGCCGGCGATTATATGCAATCTCGGAGTTGTTGACGGTGCGTTTGTTCATACGGTAGCCGAATCGTTGAAGAGCGGGTTCAACGGCGTTGCCGTTCTCGGCGGCGCAGACAGCGGCGCGGTTTCGCTGATCTCGCTGGTGTCAAAGGAATACGCGGACAGGATCAATGCGGGTCGGATCATCAAGGAGATCGCTCCGTCAGTGGGCGGTAAGGGCGGCGGCAAGCCTGAATTCGCCAGGGGCGGCGGGAAGAATCCCGATGGTCTGGATGACGCATTGGCGCTTGCCAGGAAGCTGATAAAGTAATTTATTTGTTAACGGGCGATCGAGGTCTGCAATACCGGGCGCCGGACGCATAATTTTAAGACCCGGTTTGTTGACTTTTTTAAACTCTAGAATCAAAAGGTTGAATATGAGATCCGACATAGTCAAAAAAGGAGCGGAGCGAGCGCCGCATCGTGGATTATTGCGCGCTACGGGGACGATATTGTCCGAGGACGATTTTAATAAGCCGTTTATCGCGGTGGCGAACAGTTACACCGACGTGGTGCCGGGGCACGCGCACTTGTACGAGGTGGGTCAAATAATCTGCAAGTACATAAGGCAAGCCGGCGGCGTGCCTTTTGTGTTCAATACTATTGGTGTGGACGACGGGATAGCAATGGGTCACGCCGGTATGAAGTATTCGCTGCCGTCGCGCGAGCTGATCGCCGATACGGTCGAGACGATGGTCAAGGCGCATTGTTTCGACGGCATGGTTTGTATCCCGAACTGCGATAAGATCGTGCCGGGGATGCTGATGGCCGCTATGCGATTGAATATCCCGTCGATCTTCGTCAGCGGCGGGCCGATGGCGGCCGGGTTCCAGACGGCGGGGGATGATTATAAGAAGTCGGATTTGATATCCATATTTCAAGGCGTCGCCGAGCTCCAGCGCGGAAGGCTTACGGAGGAAGAACTCCTCGCGTTGGAGCGGAATGCGTGTCCTACGTGCGGCTCGTGCTCGGGCATGTTCACCGCGAACTCGATGAATTGTCTTTGTGAAGCCCTCGGCATGGCGTTGCCGGGCAACGGTATGGTATTGGCCGTATCCAAGGAGCGGGAATTACTCTACCGCCGCGCCGCCGGATTGGTAATGAGTCTGGTTGATAGCGACTTGAAGCCGCGTGATATTGCGACGATAGGCGCCTTTGACAATGCGATTGCCTTGGACGTCGCCATGGGCGGTTCTACAAACACGATTCTTCATACTC
The DNA here is from genome assembly GCA_021733835.1 of Verrucomicrobiota bacterium. Lineage (GTDB taxonomy): Bacteria > Verrucomicrobiota > Verrucomicrobiia > Limisphaerales > JAIPKD01 > JAIPKD01. The sequence goes on along the minus strand of JAIPKD010000076.1, from coordinate 9,158 downwards.
TGGCCGTGGCCAGGGAGGCGGGTATCCCGTATGACATCGCCAGGATCGATTCGATATCGCGCAGGGTACCTTGTTTGTGTAAGGTTGCGCCGTCGTCGGATTACCACGTGCAGGATGTTCATCGTTCAGGGGGGATTCATACCATCCTCGGAGAGCTGAAAAGGATCGATGAATCGAGAAATACAGACTCTGCCGAAAAGATATTGGACCTCGAGTGCAAGACGGTGACGGGTAAGACGATCGGTGAGAATATCGATGCGTGGGACATACGGAGTCCGAGCTGCGCCGGCGAGGCAAGGGTGATGGTTGCATCCGGCTGCGCCGTGCCGGTTTCGGACGCGGAAGGACGCCTGTCGCCTACGGCGATAGCGCCCAGCGGAAGGGTTGTGCCCAGGCCGATGTTGTTTTATTCCGGTGACGACCGTGCCGTTGTAGCATGGCGAATCGCCGCCGCGTGGAACAGCGGTAATTTGGATATTCTGAAGACCGTTTTCGGCGATGACACCGCGGGTGTGTTCAACGGTGACGACAGCGGAACGCCGGGTATACGCGATGAGGTGTTGAAGCTGCTGAATGCGCGTGAGAATACTGTTCGCGCCGAAATAGCGGAATGCTGCTCGGCGCCCGGTGTGCTGTTTTGGGAATACCCGAAGGGCTCGGATAAAAGGCGTTTACTCACGATTTCTGTGACGGAGTCCGATGACGCGCTGGCGCGTAAGGTGTGTGTATGCACCGAGCCGGGACTCGTCGCTGAGAGTAAGCCTTCAGGATTGATGCCGCACGATTCGGTTTTCAGGTTTGACGCCGATGATTGTGTGCGTTCGTTGGAAAACGCGTACTCGGTTGACGGCGGGCTTGCGGTTCTATACGGGAGCCTGGCCGAGGAGGGATGTGTGGTGAAGACCGCCGGTATCAGCGAGGCGTTCAGACGCAATTGCGGCGAAGGATTCGTGTTTGAGGGGGCGTGCATTATTTTCGAGAGTCAGGAAGACGCCTGCGAAGGGATTCTCGCCGGTAAGGTTAGTCCGGGTAACGTAGTGGTTATACGAAACGAAGGCCCGAAAGGCGGGCCGGGAATGCAGGAAATGCTTTCACCGACAAGTTATGTTGTTGGTATGGGGCTGGGCGATGATGTGGCGCTTATCACCGACGGCAGGTTTAGTGGTGGAACATCAGGGGCGTGCATCGGACATGTCTCGCCGGAAGCGGCCGAGGGCGGTCCGATCGGACTTCTCAAAGACGGCGACCATTTGCGGATCGACTTCCCGAACCGGCGTATAGACATTCTCGTCAACGAAGAGGAACTAGCGGAGAGACGCAAGACATTCAAGCCTATGGAGAGAAAACTCACCGGATGGCTGGCCAGGTACCGGCGGCTTGTCGAGAATGCCAGTAAAGGCGGTATCCTTTGGCAGGGTGATGAATAATCAATCAAGGACACCACCTCGAGCCGCACTGAATTTGTATGGTGTGGAATAACGGACTATGATGGAGTGGAATATTCAGGCCAGGGCTCACGAGTGTGGCATGTGTGAGAGGCGGTTCGAAGATAAAGATGTTTGTCACACATTATTGTATCAGGAAGACGACGAGTTGAACCGGCTGGACTTGTGTAATGAGTGCTGGGTGAAAAAATACTCTCAAGAAATCCGGCGTATGCCGGGACTCGTCTCCTTTTGGCAAGGCGTCTATACAGTGCCGCCGCCGGAACCGCCGGAACCGCTTGAAAAAGAAACGGCCGAGTCCATTCTGCGTAAACTTATCGAGCTTAAAGAGGACGAGTTCGAACCCGCATGTTTCATCTTGGCCGCCATGCTCGAGCGGAAGCGTTTGTTCAAGGTCAAGGCCCAACATCGCAAAGACGGCAGGCGCTACTTTGTATACGAGCACGCAAAGACGGGTGAGCTGTTCACGATCGCCGATCCCGAATTGAATCTGAATCAATTCGAACCCGTTCAACGTCAGGTGCATGGTCTGCTCGCTCATGGATTAAAGATAATCGGTGTGCACGACGAAAAGAATCCATCGGAATCAATGGCCGTTGAAACAGGGCATCTCGACGATGGTATGAACCCCGAAGACGATAAAGGCGGCGATTTGCCGGCGGACGAAGAGGATTCCCATGGAAGTGGATACACGAATTACCGTGGTCAATAAGACGAAGAACATATCAAGACAGATGAAACTCAGTGATCGAATTGAACCTAGAATCGTTGATAACCTGGAGCGGCTCCAGGTGAATTTGAAATACAGGTTCAGGGAGCCGGGCTTGCTTATTCAGGCATTAACGCACCCCTCGGTGCCGTCGGATACTAATGATCCGCAACCCGATAATCAGCGTCTGGAGTTTTTGGGCGATGCAGTACTACAGCTTGTATTAACGCACGCGTTGTTCATCATGCATGAGAATTTGGAGGAAGGTCAGCTTTCCAAGGCCAGGGCTTGTATAGTCGGTGAACCGACGCTGGCCGCCATCGCGCGAGGCCTGGAACTAGGAAGCTACCTTTTCCTGAGCCACGGCGAAGAAATAAACGGTGGGAGAAACAGAGCTTCCTCTCTTGCCGATGCCATGGAAGCGGTTATCGGTGCCGTGTTCCTGGACGGGGGTTATAACGCATCACGGGAATTCATTCTCGCCCTTTTCAATGGTGAATTACAGGACCTCGAGAAAAAAATCGTCGGATTCAATCCCAAGGGCGAGTTGCAGGAATTACTACAGAACAGTTCTTCCGAGAAGATCGAGTATAAAATTGAAGCGGTGACCGGCCCGGATCATGGGCGATGTTATGAATGCTCTGTGAGTTACGGTGATAAGGTGCTAGGCCGCGGTGCGGGTAAGAGTAAGAAAACCGCCGAGGCCGCCGCGGCGACCGAGGCGCTGAAAAACCTCAGCGATAAAAAAGCATTACGTAATGAATAACACTATCTCCGGATTTCTTAACAGGAATTTTACGGATTAGCGCATTTTGTTACCAGTCACATCAAACCAATTACTTATTTTTTTTCACTCAGACCTAGAATCCTGCGCGCCTCGGCATCGTCGTCTTCGTTCTCCCTATGAAAAAGCGTATATGTGATCTGCTGCTTTATCTCATCGCCCTGCTGCATCTTTTTAAGCGGGCCAAGCAGTTCCAGCTCGATATACTCAAGCGGATTCGGGTTTGTGTATACCTCGGCGCTCGAGCCGTTGTCCGGGTAATCGGCGTCCGGCAACCTTGGCGACTTCATTAATAAACATGTGGATTCGCCCAACCACAGGAGTCGTCCGGCATCAGATCCGATTTTGTGTGCCGTCTCCGCATTACGCTTCAGAGAAATTAAACGCCCCGTTTTCTCGAATCCCGCAGGCAGCGTGCCCAACTGTAGATTATATCCCTCTTCAAAAACAGACTTCTCGGGAACCGGAATATAGACGCGCATGGGATCACATAGCTGTGTCACCACCCAAACACCGACTTCGACCGGTGCGCCCTCGACCTTCTTGTAAGTAGTCTCGACAACCATGACCGGCTCTATTGCGCGTAGCCGAATTTTCCTTATAACCCTTATTCCGTAGTCGGGGTCCGTAGCGGATTCGAGCACGACCATATCGCCGTTGGCCCTGCAGGCCATCGGCATCGAGTCGAATCCCTTGGGCGGCGGCCATGCACGTGGAGTAACCTCCGGCCATTCGGCCTGGGGTGCGGGCCATGCCTTGTCGCCCCCGAAATTCCGCCACGTATCGGACTCAGGATTCACCGGCTCGCCGAATAATTCGGTGTTTTCCCAAAACACAGTGGGGCCGTCCTTGAACCGAAACTGCATAATCCTCCCAACCGCCGGAACGATGACAGCCTCAACACTGTTGTTGCTCAAAACGAACGCATTCTCCCATCCACGATAATCGATGGGTTTAATCTTGCATTCTGCGTCGGCGGAAATATTGTCAACCAAGCCCGCCACAAGCAATATAGCAAGTATGTATGATAAATTTAATTTAATATTAATTGGTTTCATTATAATTTACTTTCATTATTTGCCGTGTAATCCGGATTAGGTTTCGGCATTTTGGCGTGCATCGACTTTTGCCATGCATGGAGTTTATCGAGTAATTCCTGCGCCTTTTCAGGATTGACCTCGCTCAGGTCACGGCTCTCGCCCGGGTCGTCGGCCAGGTTATAGAGTTCCACAGTTTCGGGATCATAAAACTCGATAAGCTTCCAGTCCCCGTCGCGAATGGATGCACCCGGCCGCCAAGTGGAACCATGATAATGTGGATAATGCCAGTATAACGTCCGACGCTTCGTCGAAGCGCGTCCTTCGAGCTTCGAAACCAGGCTGACGCCGTCCGTGTGCAGGTCGCTCATCTGCGGCAGACCGGCGAGTTCTAGGATCGTCGGGAAAAAGTCCATACTGACCACCGGCTCATTACATATCCGGCCGGGCTCGGTGATTCCCGGTGCGCGGATTATCAACGGCTCGCGCACGCCGCCTTCGTAAAGCCAGCCCTTGCCTGAGCGTAATGGTAGGTTACTGGTCGGCCCGCCCCGCCGGGTCGTGCATAGTCCACCGTTATCCGAAAAGAAAAAGACCATGGTATTATCGGACAATCCCAGGTCATCCAATTTATTCAGAATCTTCCCCACACTGTCATCAACTGCGGCTATCATCGAGGCGTACGCGGGATTATCCTGACGCAACCGTGACTTAGCGTTGTGCTCGCGCTTGTATGGGGTCGGATCGGTAAACTGCTGTGACGCCTTATCGCGAAAGTGGTCAATTCGTTTTTTGTACGGCGTTATCGGAGTATGTACATTGTAATATGACAAGTAGAGCAGGAACGGCCGATCCGTGCTCCGCGAATCGAGAAACTCAATGGATTCCTCAGTCAGGCGTTCCGTGAGATATTCGCCCTCCTTTTTCTGTTTCAGGTTCGGATTCGACCATGGCGAGTAATACCCACCCGGCGGCGAGCCTTTTGCGCATCCGCCGATGTTGATGTCGAAACCTTGATCCTTCGGCCAGTGTCCCTTCTCGCCCAAATGCCATTTCCCGGCGAAAAAGGTCTGATACCCATTTTCATTCAGAACCTCGGCAATGGTAGTTTCATCGAGTGCCAGGTTGTCACGATCCCGGACGGAGACAAGTTTTGGATTCCGCGCCCTGTTCATAGGCATCCCGGGCAACCAATCCGTTATATCCACACGTACCGGGTGCCGGCCAGTAAGGATACTCGCCCGGGTCGGAGAACACACGGGGCATGCGGCGTAACCGCTCGTAAACTTCATGCCCTTCGCGGCAAGGGAATCGATATTCGGTGTTTCATAAAACTCACTGCCGTAACATCCGAGGTCCGCCCAGCCCAAATCATCTACAAGAAAGAAAAGGAAATTCGGCTTTGTCTCCGCGCCGTTTGTGATTGGAGAAAACTGCGATGCGCAGGCAGCTATAAACATTGCGACAAGGACTTTTGCTTTCATAGCTGGTAGACTATAAAAAAGCCGTTCAAGCGGCAACTCCAAATCCGGCTCGATGCAATGATGCGCTTGACTAAGGATATAAACATCCGACTATGGATTAAGCGATTATGCGCGATTTTCTGACAATCATTCGTTTTGCATGGCCGTATTTCAGAAGATACTCACACCGCCTCATAGCGGGTGTGCTTCTCGGTATACTGTTCGGTCTTTCCATGGCCAGTTTCGTTTGGGCGACGAAGACGCTTATAGCGCGTATGGACGCCCAACCCGTTCAAGAAGTAGAAAGCACCGAAACCCTCGCCACGCCGACCATAGAAATCGGACGTCTAGAAAGATGGAAGACCTCGTTCGAGGACGCGACCATGCGTTTTGTCGATCCCTGGCTCCCGCTCATGGGCAGGCCGTTGGACTGGAAGCAGATCATCGGCGTCTTTCTGTTCCTGCCGATCCTTGTTTCCGTCAGAGGGTACACCGGCTACCTGGCAAGCTACTGCATGGCCTGGGTAAGCGAGCGTGTAGTTAACGATATGCGCCTGAACGTGGTCAAAAAATTGAACAGTCTCTCACTGGATTATTTCACCAAATCCAGCATGGGCGATCTACTTACCAGAGTAAACACCGACACCGCCGCGCTCCAGCGGTTCATGAGCGGGAGATTCCAAGACCTGGTCAAGGAACCCATGACCGTATTATTCGTCCTCGCCGTCCTTTGCCTCGTCGATTGGCGGATGACCATCGTATCCGTCATTTTCCTTCCGCTCCTGGCCTTCCCGCTTCGTATCCTGGGAAGAAAGGCGAGGCGCTCGACCGCCGCTTCATGGGACGCCACGATCTCCCAGTCCAGTCTCCTGGTGGAGGCGCTCAAGGGGATTCGTATCGTTCAGGCATTCGGTTTGGAACGGCTGCAAATAGAACGCTTCCGCCGGCTTTGTAAGAAGCTCGTTCATTACGCCATGAAAAATGTTCAGGCCAAGAATCTCGTGAACCCTCTGATTGAGACTACCGCCATGCTCGGCCTCGGATTATTGATCCTTTACATCTTCTTTGCGGAAAAGAATTTACCGGATATGATGGGATTTCTCACCGGCGTAATACTGCTTTATACACCGATTAAGAAACTCTCCAATATCCACGTACAATTTCAGCAAACCGCCGTTGCGGCTATCAGGCTCGATCGCATCTTCAAGGAACGGCCGACCATCCGCGAACCCGAGCAGCCGAAGCCGTTCGGCAATTTCGAAAAAGGCATCGCATTCGAAAACATCACCTTTTCCTACGAAGACGAGCCGGTTCTCCAAGATATTAACCTATTAATACCACGTGGACATAAGCTCGGCGTTGCAGGTGAAAGCGGATCGGGAAAAAGCACGATGGTAAACCTCCTTTTCCGCTTCTACGATCCGCAAGCCGGCGCCATCAAGATAGACGATACGGATATACGCGATTTCACAATCAATGACCTGCGCAGTAACATGGCACTCGTAAGCCAGGAAGTCGTACTGTTCGATCAAACAATAGCCGAAAATATCGCCTGCGGTAAGACAGACGCAACCGACCAGGAAATTATCGACGCCGCACGCAACGCGTATGCGCACGATTTCATCTCCAGGCTGCCGGAGAACTATAATACCCGCATCGGCGAAGGCGGCATAAAATTATCGGGTGGACAGCGTCAGCGCATCGCCATTGCGCGCGCTTTCATCCGAAACGCGCCGATCCTCGTTCTCGACGAAGCCACCGCCTCACTCGATTCCCAAGCCGAGGCCGAGGTACAGGCGGCGGTTGAACGCCTCGCCAGGAACAGAACGGTCATCTCGGTCGCCCATAGACTTTCCACACTCTCGGCGACCGACGAAATAATCGTACTACGCGCCGGACGAATAATCGAACAGGGCACTTTTAACGACCTGCTGGGTAAAGGCGGACAGTTTTCGGAAATGGCCTCCAAACAGGGTATCCTCACCAAGCAGAATATCCTTGGATAAATATGTTTATTTGTTAGTTTCGTTGATTATCTTGAGGATGAAATTCCTGGATGAGATTCCTTTAAGCGCGTTATGAGCAAGTCCGAACTGGAACGAATTACAACTGAATCCGCTGAGCAATTTTCTCGATTATTCGGCGGTGAGCCCGAATGGTTTGTCGCCGCCCCCGGCCGCGTCAACCTGATCGGTGAACATGTGGACTACAACGACGGCTTTGTCCTGCCAATGGCCATCGAACAATCGGTCGTTATCGCCGCAGGTCCCGCAGAAAACGAGTCCGCCACATTCCACAGCGTTGCCGCCGACGAATCGATTAAAATCGACCTGGCCGCTCAACTCCGCCCGGCCGCGCCGGCCTGGTCGAATTATATCCGCGGCGTAATAGCCGGATTCAATCACGCCGCTGATGAAGTACCAGGTTTAAATGCCGTTATTCACGGCAATATCCCCCTCGGCGGCGGGCTCAGCAGTAGCGCCGCACTCGAGCTGGCCACCTGTCATACCCTCGAAACCGCAGCCGGCCATGAGTTAAATCAATTGGATCGAATACGCCGCTGCCAAAAAGCGGAGCATGATTTCGCCGGCGTGCCCTGCGGTATAATGGATCAATTCATCGTCGAACGCGCCGTCAAAGAACATGCGCTCCTCCTCGACTGTAAGTCTCTTGAAGCACGCGACGTGGCATTCAACGATTCGGACGTAATAATCCTCATAACGAATTCCGGAGTGGCGCATGAACTCGGGAAAGGCGAATACGCCGTGCGCCGCGAACAATGCGTAAACGCCGCGCGCATACTCGGCGTCGATTCACTGCGCCAAGCCGAGATTAACATGCTCGATCACAACAAGCTGCCCACGGCCGAATTCAAACGCGCACGCCATGTAATCACCGAAATTCAGCGGACACTCGATTTCGCCGCGACTATCGAAAACAAGGATTGGCAGGAAGCCGGAAGGCTAATGTACAAAAGCCACTATTCGCTCCGCGACGACTACGAGGTCAGCTGCGCCGAGCTCGATCTGCTCGTAGATATAGCCGAATCACTCGGCGAGGAAAACGGCGTGTTCGGATCGCGTATGACCGGCGGCGGTTTCGGCGGCTGCACGGTTACGCTGGTAAAAGCGGAATCGCGGGAAAAGGTCATAAACGCGATCAAGGAAGAATACAAAAAGAATACTCACATCACACCCATGGTCTTTGCCTCGCGGCCATCACAGGGCGCACGCAAACTCAAGCCCGAAGCTTCTTATCTTGCAATCCGTACCCCATAATCCTAAATAATCCCTTTAGGGATGAAATGTCTATAGCAAGACGACAAACAAAAAAATAAGTCCCGTAGGGATGGAATATTGCCGGAGGTCAGCGGTCTGAGATCAGAAGCACGTTCGCGTAAGCGTTCGCGATTCTCGTTCTCGATTTCCGTGGTCGGTTTCGGTCATTAGATTTTTGGTAATTCGGATTTGTTTCGGATTTCGTGCTTAGGATTTAGAATTTATTAATCCGCTTCGTTCCCATAGTATCAGGAAAAGGTAGTAATGCGAAGGGCGATAAGTTTTTCATTGCTCCGGCTCGGAGCAATGAAAAATTCATAACTCTGCGCCTCTGCGCCTCTAGCGAGTCATCGAGCGGGCGAGAGATATATAATCCTTAATCCACCTTAACAGCTCAACACCTGCAAGAACGACATCCCCAGGAACTTAGCTAGAACTGAAT
>JAIPKD010000075.1 GCA_021733835.1 Verrucomicrobiota bacterium | reverse complement strand
ATTGTCGGCGCATGTACCGCAGGCCCAGGCGTTTCAGACGCCTGAGGCCTCATGCCTGCGGGTATGCTACAATGCGATAAATCCCAGGGGCTTGGGGACAGAGTCCCCAATTCTACCCACCTCAAACGTCATTGAGCCTTATTGATTCAGGAAAAGTTAAATAATCCCTCGCACATGCCAAAGACCGCTACAGCAGTAACATACATTTTGCTGTTCACCCTAATCTGCACGGCTCTCGCCGATTTGGAAACCGTCGATCTACCCGCCGAATCCCAGAAGAACCAGTCCTACGAGCTTACAAAGATGCCGCAAGCATTTAAGGCGTTATCGCCGCAACAGTCGGCGTCACCAAGGAAGCGCGGTCCGGCAATTAACTCGCGCCTCGGCCTTACCGGGATTTGTATTACCAAACTCGACGAATCTCGCACCTCGCATTACGTCGAGGCAGCAACGAGAACACCGGGGGACATCCAGGTTTTGGCCGCACTGCCATGGATGAACTATAAACGAGCCACGCAGCTCATCGAGATATTCATCGTCATTTTAGTCCTTATCCTGCTCTGGGTGTTTGCGCTCAAGCGGCAAGTGGCCAGGAAAACACGGTTGATTACCGCCAAACTCGAGCGCGAAGCCGAACTCGAACGGAAATACATCGAGCTTTTCGAAAACGCCCATGACCTAGTATTTTCACTGGATCGACGAGGCAACTTCGTCTCGGCCAACAAAGCGGTGGAAAGATTACTGGATATCTCGAGAACCGAGTTATCGGGAACGAACGCATTACAGTTCCTCGCCCAAAACGGAAGTACGACCGTCCGCAACCTCCTCAAACTCGAAAAAAGGATCAATCCGATCCCATCTTTCGAACTGGAAGTTATCACCCGCTCCGGCAGGAAGGCCGTCCTCGATACAAACATACGACTGATCCGCAACAACGGCACGCTCGCTTACGTACAATGCATCGGCCGCGACATAACCGAGCGGAAAAATGCGCAAACAGCCATCAGAGATAGCGAAGAAAAATACCGGCTCGTCGTCGAAAACGCCACCGAAGCCATCATTATCGTTAATCAACATTACGACATACTATTTCTGAACTCGAACGCCGCTTCCTTAGGACGCCGGACACCGGATCAATTTATCGGTAAAAAACTCGATTCGCTCCTGAAAGTGAAGGATAGCGTGAAATTTCACGAATGCATTCACCAAGTAATAGAACAACAGAGTAATTTACAAAGTGAATTCGAGTTTGAAATCGACGGAGAAACAAGGTGGCTGAACACCATTATGTCCCCCATTCGTCATAGCCGATCCTATCCAAACTCGATCCTCCTAATCTCCCGCGACACCACTACTCAAAAGAAAACCGAAATGGCTCTCAAGAAGAGCGAGTCCAGTCTCGCGCTCTCCCAGAAAATCGGCATGATCGGTAGTTGGGAACTCGACCTGAGAACTGGAAATCTTGAATGGTCCGACCAAACCTATGAACTCTTCGAGCGCGATCCAGAGGACTTCAGCCCCGACCGCGAAGAATTTTACCAACTCGTCCATCCCGATGACCGCGCACGCGTCCGCAACGCCGCTACACAAGCCATTGAAACCGGGAGTAATTACCAGACGGAACACCGTATCATCCTGCCGGACGGCTCGGAACGTACCGTTCACGAGCATGCAGTCGTTATTTTCGAACACGGAGAAAAAACCCGGCTCGCTGGAACTGTCCAGGACGTAACCGTCCGCCGGCACCTCGAAGAACAACTCCGTCAATCCCAGAAGATGGAGGCCGTAGGACAACTGGCCGGCGGCATTGCCCACGATTTCAACAATATCCTCACCATCATCCAAGGCCATGTGGGAATGCTCCAATCGAACCTGGTCAAACCCGAGGATGTGAATGATTCACTCCATCAAATCGGTACCGCCGCCGAACGCGCCGCCAACCTCACCAGGCAACTGTTGATGTTCAGCAGACGCCAAATCATGCAACCGAAACTAATCGACTTAAACGACGTCCTCAGTAATATGTCAAAAATGTTCGAGCGCATCCTCGGCGAACAAATCGATTTCCGGATGAAATTCAAGACCGTCCAAGCATCCGTCTTCGCCGACATCGGTATGATGGAGCAAATCATCATGAACCTCGCCGTAAATTCAAGGGACGCAATGCCCGGCGGTGGGACACTGATTATTTCGACTTCCCTGGAACAAATTAATGAAGATTACATAAAGACCAACCCCGACGCCAGGCCGGGCAAGTTCGCCTGCATCCAAGTGGAAGATACGGGCATAGGTATGACCGAAGATATAATCGACCGGATTTTCGAACCGTTCTTCACTACAAAAGAAGTCGGTAAAGGCACCGGCCTCGGACTCTCCACCGTCTTCGGCATCGTCAAGCAACATGACGGGTGGATCGACGTGGCAAGCGTACCCGGCGAAGGTACCATCGTCAAAGTATTCCTCCCGCCGGCTAAAACGAAATCAGATGAATCCGGCGATATCTCCGCGCCCCATGAAGAAATACCCGGCGGCAACGAAACTATCCTTATAGTCGAGGACGAACGCCCCGTACAGAAGCTCATCAAGGCCATCCTTAACCGCTACGGCTACAACGTCTTCGAAGCGCCCAACGGTATCGAGGCCCTCAAAATATGGAACAAGCGCGCCGACCAAATCGATCTCGTAATCACAGATATGGTCATGCCCGAGGGTGTCTCAGGAACGGAGCTGGTGCGAAAATTTAAACAAACAAGACCCGATATCAAGGCAATCTACTCCAGCGGCTATAGCACAGACCTCCTCGAGAATACGGACGAGCTGATAGAAAACGTTAATTTCCTCCGGAAACCCTACCACCCCGTCACTCTCGCAAAAGCCGTGCGCCGTCAACTCGATGTAGGCAAATTCCAGAATAAATGATCCCGCACCCGCAAAAAAACGGCTATAGCCTGGAAAACTGCATGAATTGCGAAAACCTCTTGTTATCCGACCTGATACGCGCCGCCAGCGTCTTGCACAATGAATGCATGAACGGCGTGGCCGTTTCAGGTGATTTCTTCACTATATCCTGGAACGCCGAAGCGCTGAGCTTGAGCAATAGGCAATCGGTGTTTGCTATTACATCCGCTGAACGCGGGCCGTGATCGCACAAACAAAACTCGCCGAAAAAATCACCCACGCCGAGCGTGGCGAGAGTGCTCTCCTTGCCGTTGACCATTATCCTGACCCGCACCTCGCCTTCTAAAACCATGTACATGCCGTCGCCCGGGTCATTCTGCTTAACGATCGTCGACCACTGCTTAATTTCTTGAGGTTCGAGGTACCTCAGAAAAAACTTCAGCTTCTCATCATCCAATGCCGCGAATATCTTTATCTGCCTCAGCATCCCCGGCCTCAGAGTGATATCCGATGAAGGTTCAGGGGTGATTTGACTCGATTCGGCGGAGACATCGCTAATTTTTCCGAACGCCGACTCGAGTTCTCCTATATCCCCGGCCTTGATCCAGGAGTCCTTTTCAACACGATAAATCCACGTATCCTCCGTAATGCGCTCCTCGGACACCCATTGTACGAGAACCGGGAGCTCAGCCGGGCCGTAAACAACATTATCAACAGCCCATACCATATAACCGGACTTGCTCTTTTCCGTCATCACCAAATAAATAAACTCATTTTTAATCCTGATTAACAGAATAAACGGAGAAAATCAACAAAATCACATCTGCTCCGGCACCTCAAGGCCGAGTATCTCCAACCCGGTCTTCAACACCTCCGCCGTTACACCGCAAAGCCGCAGCCTGGCGCGCCGTATCTCGGGTTCCGCCTTTAATACGGGACATTTCTCATAAAATTGAGTGAAGAACCCGGCCAGCTCATAGATATAATTACAGAGGTAATTCGGACGATAATCCTCGGCAACGGCCTCAAGGGTCATGCCGAAGCATGAAAGCTGCCTGGCAAGCGCAACCTCCTCAGGCGTGGCCAGGGTAATCCGCGCCGCTCCACCATCGCGCGCGCCCAGTTCACCTGCCGACGCGTCCCCTGACTTCCTGAAAATACTGCGTATCCTCGCATACGCATACAGGAGGTAAGGCGCCGTGTTCCCGTTCAGCGCAAGCATCTTGTCCCAGCTGAATTGGTAGTCGCTCTGCCTGTTCGGGAGTAAGTCCGCATACTTGATCGCGCCTATACCGACGATCCTTGAAATCCTTTCCTTTTCGTTGTCCGTCAGACCCGGATTCTTCTCTTCAACGACACACTGGGCGCGTTCCTCGGCTTCATCGAGCAGCTCCGAAAGCCGCACCACCTCGCCCGAACGCGTCTTGAACGGTTTCCCGTCTTCGCCGAGAATCGACCCGAACCAGACGTGTACCATTTCAGTCTCGACCTCCCGCCGCCATGCCTCGAATATCTTGAATATCTGCCTGAAATGCAATTGTTGCCTGCTGTCGGTGACGTAGACAATCTTGTCCGCCCCCCACTCACGCACCCGGTAGTCGAGCGTCGCCAGATCGGTCGTCGTGTAGTTCGCCGCGCCGTCACTCTTCCTGACGATTGCGGGATGCTCCTTTAATATCGGGTCTTCATCAAAAAATGCCACCAACGCGCCCCTGCTCTCACGTACTACATCGGCCGATTGAAGCTCGGCTATGACGTTGTTAAGCCGGGAATTATAAAAGCTTTCGCCCAGCATGTGATCGAACTCAACGCCAAGCCGATGGTAAGTCGACTCGAATTGATGCCGTGAAAGCTCGATCATGCGCCGCCAGATACCGATGTTCTCCGGATCATTGTTCTGGAGCTTGACCAATTCGCCCCTGGCGGACTCCAGGATGCTCGGGGCCCTTTCGCATTCACTGTTTATCTCACGGTAAATACGCTCCATCTCGCCGACTGGATCATTCTCCAGGCGCTGCGTATCCAGGCGCGTTTTCCAGCCGACTATTAATTTCCCGAATTGCGTACCCCAGTCGCCTATATGATTGTCCGTTATTACCTTGTGCCCGAGAAACCTGAATAACCTGGCAAGACAATCACCCAAAATAGTCGAGCGTATATGCCCGACATGCATCGGCTTGGCGACATTCGGAGAGCTGAAATCAATGACGATCGTTTTCGGTTCCTCAGCTTTCGGACTGAAAATATGCTCGCCGCGCGCGGCCTCGGATACAACCTCCTCAATGGCCTCCTTCTTGACATGGAAGTTCAGGAATCCCGGTCCGGCCACCTCAACTCTCGAGCAGTATTGCGATACATCGAGGTTCCTTATCACTTCCTCCGCGACTTCTCGCGGATTCAATCCACGCCGCTTCGCCAACGGCATCAACCCCGTCGTTTGGAAATCACCGAATTTCGGATTCGGACAAGGACGAATCTTAAGCAGCGACGGATCGGCGTCACTGAGCACACGCAACGCGGCTTCGATTAATCTGGTTTCAATCTTGAAGTTCAGCACTATACTAACACAAATATTTCCCGCGGCGGCGGCGGAAGCATCCGATTTCTAACACTCAAATCACTTAACGGCGGAATGCCTGCGGATAATGGATAACATCGCGGTCGCATCCGGCGCCTCCTCCAGCGATTTCCTGAACTCGCTGTTGTGAAGCAGCTTGGCAATGTTCGCCAAAGTGTGAAGGTGCTTCTGGAATTGCCCCTGTGGGACAAGAAAAAGCATCACCAGATTAACGGGTTTATTATCGAGCGCGTCGAAATTCACACCTCGCCTGGAACGCCCGAACGCACCCACAACCTCTGATATCAAATCAGTAGATGCATGCGGAATACCTATCCCGTATCCGACTCCGGTGCTCATGGAACTCTCACGCTTCTTAACAAGGTTACTAATCGTCTCCTTGTTCTCTTCGCGTATCTTACCACACTCAACTAAATTGGCTAAGAGTTCTTCAATCGCCTCCCACCGGTTTGTTGCCGACAGATCAGTAATAATCTGGTCCTGGCTTAGAATATCAGCAAGCGTCATACACAGCCACAGCGAACTTTGGCATAATAGCCAAAAACCTCATTTTTAAGTTCGAGAATCCTAGCGGGTGCCCTCACGCCTCAAAATCCAGGCAGGCGACTCACAGGCATGTTCACAAGGAAGCGGCTCCGGGCCGCACCGTGTTATTCATTTATCAAACTTATCCAACGATTGCCAACGAAAAATCGACCAACGCCAAATTAAATTCCAGCGCCGGAAATTATGTGATTCGTATTTGTTTGTTTATTCCTCCCTTTCCCCGTTCCCGTCCCCGTTCCCGTAATTACCTTTTGAAAATTCCGGAAATAACCAAAAAAAAGCGGCCGCTCACGCGACCGCTCTTGAGGGAATCTCTTTATTTCCGTTTCCGCTTATTGCGGGCTCGAGTAATTCTTCCTTTCCTCATCAGCGCCCAGCTGAGAGGTAACAGTTGCGGGCGGATCCGCAGGCTCATCGCCACCGATAAGACCCGGGGTCGTTGTCGTTCCGTTCCCTGTCGTTGCAGCACTCCTGGCCACAGACCTCGTCTTGGCGTAAATAGTCGATTCGCTCTCGGGCACCGCCTTGGCGATTGCCTGCGCAATCTGCTCGTGAAACTTCGGCGCCGCCATAACCACGGCGTACGTAATCTTGTTGATGTCCTTCTTCGCCAGCTTCACCGCGGCCGCGGCGACAGCCGGTGATGTCTCGGGAGCAGCCTTGGCGATGGCCGCTATTGTGTTGATCATCGCAGCAGGATGCTCGGCGTGTACCGCCTTAACAATCGTAACTGCGATCGCGTCTTTCTGCTCCTTAGGTGCCTGTTGGACCACCTTCGCCGCTTTAACGGCCAATTCCGGCACCGGGGCCTTCTGGAAAGTGTCGTTGATGGTCGTTACTTGCGCCTTGGTAAGCACGTCCGCGCCCAAAGCTGTAACCGCAAACACGCCCGCCGTAAGCGCTGCGACTAATATTTTGCTTTTAATTTTCATAATACACTCGTTTCTTTTGGAGTTTTCCCTCGTTCTATTCTTATTCTTTTGATCTCAACTCTACAGATTCGTTAGTTACTGTCAAACATAAAACTCATGTTCCAGGAGATTTTTTCTCCTCCCCATCTCTCCCGCTCCGATTCAAAAACGACCTTGTTTCCGAAAATAACCGAACTTTCACTCGATTACAACCCCAAACTCGCATTTTTCTCGAATTTAATTTAAAGCATAATCCATGCTCAAAATACGGAAAAGAACATATTTATTTGAATAATCCGGTTTTTGATCCCTGAGTTCATAGAATAATTAGACGACAGGGGGAACTCGCTCAAAATTTACGTACGCCATCCCCTGTCCGGGATCAAAAAAAGACTCGAAATCACATTTTTTTGGCACCTCGACTCCACGTCATTCATCGGCGTAAGGTGCTTATAATCAACGAATAAAAGCGGTCTCGCATAATCGATAACCGCGAGCATCCACTCGAAGTTGCCAGGTCTTGCGATTAATCCTTGTATCCGAAATCGATTTCCGGCAAAATAACGGACAAAGGTCGAAAAGTTAGGCCGAAAATTGACTGCGGGGCAAACCTATTGGCACGGCTAATGCTAATAAAGGTAAAAAGAACTGTTAAAAATTTGACAGCCGGCGACGATAGGCTAAAATTTGCTAACCATTAACCCAAACAATTGAACTATGAACCAACAAATTAAAAATCAGAACAGACGGGCTTTCACGCTAATCGAGTTGTTAGTCGTGATTGCGATTATCGCCATTCTGGCCGGTATGTTATTACCGGCGCTGGCAAGGGCGAAGGCCAAGGCACAGAGGATTGCCTGTGTAAATAACCTCAAACAGATAGGTCTCGCTTACCGTATTTTCGCTACGGATCACGGCGGGCTATTCCCGTTCAATGTTCCGTCACGAAACGGCGGGTGTTCGGAAGTCTTCGCTGGGGGGAATATGAACTTTGGCCAAGGATACAATGTTCCTAATGGCATAGCGGGCATGTATGCAACTTATGTGGTCATGTCCAACGAGATACAGGTTCCCAAGCTGCTCATTTGCCCGAGCGACCAAAAAACGCCTGCGGATGAGTTCCTGGTTGGACGAAATCAGAGGAATTTAGAACCTTTGGATAACACCCATGTAAGCTATTTCATAGGCCTCGAGGCCGATGAAACATATGGTCAAAGCATACTTTCCGGCGACAGGAATTTGACGAACTTCCGTAGTCGATTGACCGGTCAACAGTATAACAATCCTGATTCTGCAGAATTCGTTGCATTCGGAAAGAATCCGGACTTGAATCCGCAATACAATGTCGGCTGGAACAACCAAATCCATCAGGAAAATGGTAATATCCTGTTGGGTGATGGAAGTGCACAGCAAGACAACAATTCCGGTATTAGAGATCATCTGAATAACTCGGGTGTAGTCTCGAATCTCTTCGCCATGCCGGGTGGACAATAAAAATATCTAGTAACCAAAGTAAAAAAGGCGCCTTCACGGCGCCTTTTTTTTACTCGGCATTTTCAAACGGTGGCGGACGTTCATGCGCCCGGCGTTTATAAACGCGTTCATAAGCGCGGCAAAAAGGACAGAACCTCCGTTCGACTGCCTTCACCACGATAAACGCTATACCGCCCCTGCGCTTGCGCGCCCGATTGCAAACGGGACAACGCACACACACTCCTGCCAATACCCTGTCCCACCCCGAGGCGCCAAACATCACTTCGCCCCGGAAATCCACAGATCAATCGGCTTCTTCGCATCGGTACGGAACGGCAACGCCACCTTGCATCCCGTGCGCGCCGATTCATAAGCCGCCATCATAAGCTCCAATACCTCACGTCCGTCTTCGCCCGTTGAAACCGGCTCTTTATCCTCGCTCACGCACTCAATGAAATGCCTCAATTCATGAGGGTACCCCTGATTGAAGACCTCCTCGAATACGGCAAAGGTCCAACCCTGCGTTGACGCGGCCTTCTCCATGGCATAACCATAGCCCTTCTCGCTGTATGTTATTGCCGAATTCCCCATAAACAAGTCGGCGAACACGACGCCGCCGGTGCCATAAATCTCGATACGGTCATCCATACCTCCATGCTTGGCCCAGCTGTTTTCCGCCAGGCCGATGGCGCCGCCTTCGAACTCGACCACCGCCAGCGAATTATCCTCACCCAGTGTCCGTTCCTTGTGTAATATACGCGACATAGTGGCAAACACGCTCTTCGGCTTTACATCGCGTCCGAGCATCCATTTAAACCAACCGAAGGCATGGCATCCCATATCCATCAAGGCGCCGCCGCCGGATTGATCGACATTGTAAAACCAGTCGCTGTGCGGCCCCGAGTGCTTCTCGCATTGGCGCATCTGAAAAATCGAGCCGACCGCGCCTTCGTTCACCATTTTCCTGACGCGCTCGTACTTAGGCGCAAAACAGAGTTCCTCGGCATACATCAGTTTGACGTTATTCTCCTTGCAGGCGGCGATCATGGAATCCGCCTCCTCCAGGTTCATGCAAAGCGGCTTTTCGATTATCACATGCTTGCCTGCCGCGGCGGCCGCCAGGACGGCCCGCGCATGCAAAAAGTTCGGCAGGCACACATCCACTACCTCGCAATCGGAATCATTAATCGCCTCTTCAAGCCCGGTAAAAAACCGTGGGATACCGTGCTCACCGGCAAAGGCCTCCGCGCGCTCTTGAGACCGCGAAAAAACCGCCACAACCTCCGCCTCCGGAACAAAACGATGATACGATTCAATGTGTATATTCGCTACAAATCCGGCTCCGAGTAATGCGACTCTTGTCTTTTTCATATCTCTGTTCCAATCCGATTAATTTCTATTTAAGCGGCCGAATGCAGAAAACACGTACGTCCCTGCAAATACAAGCCGCACATAATTCTTACCTTAGATTTACTTTACCTCCTCCTTTTATTAATATTTACCGAAATGGGCAATATCAAACTACCATGCGCGTCTGAATACGATACGAATACGGTTTGAATAAACTTAATATCACATCAAAATCGGATTCCATTTCCGGCCTGATCGAAAGGGTTACTTACCATGACGAAAACTCCGGCTTCTCCGTCCTCCAAGTGAAGGTAAAAGGACACCGCAATCTCGTCAGCGTAATAGGCCACGCCGCCGGGATATCAGCCGGCGAATGGATCGATGCCCGCGGTGTGTGGAAGCAAAACCGCAACTACGGCCTGCAGTTCGAAGCGAACGAACTCAAGTCTTCGCCGCCGTCGTCGCTCGACGGTATCGCCAAGTACCTCGGAAGCGGGCTTATCAAGGGCATCGGCCCCGTCTACGCGAAAAAACTGGTTGCGCGCTTCGGTAAACAGGTCCTTGATGTCATCGAAAACCACTCCGCCAAGCTCGAGACAGTCGAAGGAATCGGCCCGGGTCGCCGCAAGAAAATCAAGGTCGCATGGAACGAGCAAAAGGCGGTACGCGATATAATGATCTTCTTACACTCACACGGCGTCGGCACAAGCAAAGCGGTCAAGATTTTCAAGACCTACGGCGACGACTCGATCGAGGTCATCCGCAAGAACCCGTTTGTTCTGGCCAAGGATATCCACGGCATCGGCTTCATGTCGGCCGACAAAATCGCGTTGCAAGTAGGCATCCCAAAGGAATCACGAGAACGCGTCGAGGCCTGCATAAACCATATACTCCTCGAGGCCACACAGGACGGACATTGCGCTCTGCCCCGCGAGCAATTGATCGAAAAAACGGCAAACATGCTCAACGTCCCCGATAATATAGTCACGGAAACATTGACGGCGATGAACACCGAACAAACCGTTTCGTTCGAGAATATCGACGGCGCGATAATGGTGTTTCATCCCGGACTGAGCAATGCCGAGTCCTACATCGCCGGAAGAATCCTGGGCCTCATCAATCTGCCGCCCGTTTATCCGAATATCGACATCCAAAAAGCAATGGAATGGTTTCAGACCAAGACCGGCAAGGCCCTCTCGCCGAGCCAACAGGAAGCCTTCACCTGCGCATTCGACAACAGGGTGGTTATCCTCACCGGCGGGCCGGGCGTCGGAAAAACAACCTGGGTACAGGCACTGATCACCGTGCTCTCCGCTAAAAAAGTAAACTGCCTCCTCTGCGCGCCCACGGGCCGCGCCGCCAAGAGACTCGCCGAAGCCACCGGACACCCCGCCAAAACAATTCATCGCCTCCTCGAGTTCCAACCAAACCGCGGCTTCACCAGAAACGAAAAGTATCCGCTCGAATGCAACCTCCTCGTTGTCGACGAAATGTCCATGGTCGATATCCTCCTGTTCCATAAGCTCCTGAGGGCGTTACCCCCAGACGCACACCTGGTCATGGTCGGAGACGCAGACCAATTACCGTCGGTCGGCCCGGGCTCGTTATTGAAAGACTTGATCGATTCAAAACGCGTTCCATGTTTCAGGCTCTCGCAGATATTCCGCCAGGCCGCCGGAAGCCATATCATCGTTAATTCACACCGGATCAATAATGGACAAATGCCCGAGCTCCCCGAAAACGGCGTCACAAGCGATTTCTACTTCATCGAACGCAAAGAACCCGAGGCCATCCTAAACACCGTCATTAAAGTGGTCTCAGAACGTATCCCACAAAGATTCGGACTCGATCCCACCGCCGACATCCAAGTCCTCACCCCCATGAACAGGGGTATCCTCGGCACGAGAACACTCAATGAAACCCTCCGGAATTCACTCAATCCCGAGACCTCACCCGAAAGCTCGATCCACCGCTACGGCTGGGCGTTCCGCATAAACGATAAAGTAATACAAACAGAGAATAATTATAACAAAGACGTGTTCAACGGCGATATCGGGATCATCCGCGACATAGACAACACCGAACAGACTGTCTACATCAAATTCGAAAGCGGCATCGTCGAATACGAATTCAGCGACCTAGACCAGGTGCTCCCGGCGTACGCCATCACAATACATAAGTCCCAGGGCTCGGAGTTCCCGGCGGTCGTCATCCCCATTGACACCTCGCATTACGTTATGCTGCAACGGAACCTCATCTACACCGCCGTAACACGCGGCAAACAACTCGTCGTGTTAATCGGTAAACCATCCGCCATGGCCATCGCTGTTCGCAACGCGAAGACGCAAAAACGCTTTACCGCGCTCATCAATCGAATGCACGGATCAATAAATAGTTAATACGTGAACTGATTCGAAACACAAAAGACATTATCTTCATTCCCGGCGGAAACGGCGGTTTCTTGGTTGGGTCGGTATATCCACCTGGGATTATCCGCCCGCGACTTCACGCCTGAACTTGTCCAACTGCTCGTTCAACCGCTTCACCGACGCCGGCTCGCTGGTGCCGAGTTCCTGGGCGAAACACGACACCTTGAACTCCTCGACCAGCCATCTGAACCTGTCCCAATGCTCGCGACAGGCGCCCTCCGGTATCCGCACGTTCCTGAACCTCTTCAGCACCACACGGAACGGATCGACACGCAACGCCTTCTCCCGATCTTTTGCAGGGTTCAACGCCGCGCGTTCGGCCCGAATCCGCATAGCCTCCAGATACCGCGGCACCTGTTTCAAACGCTCGAATGGGATCGACCTCAAAAACGAAGCCGGCACAAGCGCCTCCAAATCCTCCTTCATCCCCGGGTACGGTCTTCGCTGCAACTGCAGTTCATGCCGCAATTCCAGTATCCTGCCGAAGACCTTAATAAAACCCGCGGCTATCCCTTTCAGCTCACGCCGTGCGCGTTCAACGGTTTCGTCGAACCGTGCTCGAACCAACGGGAACGGATCACGCCACAAAAACAGATGCCGAAGGATATTGGAATACGCATCGCCCTCCACCATTTCAGTCGTGGCGAATGTCGAATAATAAATCTTATACTTCGAGACCATCCGCAGGTCCTTGCGCAACCACGCCAAGTCCTTCTGCAAGCTCAATTCGCAGAGCTTCAAATACGCCGGCGGCGTGGATTCAACCGCCTGTGACTGCGTCTGAAAAAGCCGTACATTAACCGACGCCCCATCAAGCTCCAGCCCCGGAAAACCTATGAACGGAACACCGGACGGCGAATCAAGCTCTACGATTTCAGGCAAGTCCCCAAAGCCCCAATGCGACACGTCATATCGCTCCCAGCGCGCTGCGGCGTTCGTCCATGCCCTCGAAAAACCAACGGCAGTACGCTCGCCCAACGACTTCTTTAATTCATCCAAATCCCTGCCCGCGCAAATGACCGCGCCGTCTCCCTTTATAACCTCAAACCTCGTATGCAGATGTTCCGGCAGCGAATCGTCCTTAAGGAGCGCACCCGGTGTCTCCAGTCCGCGATTCCTCAACAACCAACGGCGTAGCGACTCCTTCAACGACGCCTCTCCATGCAGCAACTCCGCCGCCGCAGCGTGCGCCGCCTCGTGGACGGGCACGAGTTCGCGTCTGTGCGACTTCGGTAATCCCCGGAGGTATGCGTCTATCTTCGG
>JAIPKD010000074.1 GCA_021733835.1 Verrucomicrobiota bacterium | reverse complement strand
TTTTGCCATGCCAAGGATTTCATCTCGCTGTTGTTCAAAGTTGTTTTGACACGCGGCGAAGTCTTCAAGAACCGCAATGCTCTCGCGCCTTGGTACCGGGTACGGCATTCGTCCGAGCACTCGCAAGCGGCGGATGAAATCAATCGGTGCCATTGCCGAAATACAAAATGATTTTTTACGCTTAACATATATCAGGGGTTTTTTCCATCTGTTTTTCCTTGTTCATTAACTTTTTCAGTTTGTCCGGCGTTCAAATTTATTTTGCAATTCCCGCGCTTATATGATACGTAATTAAGATAGAAGTCATGGTTATGTTGGCTCGTATAAATATAGCGTTGCCACCTGGGCTTATATTAAATCAGTTCAGGCTTTATGAATAATTTCATTATAAATATTTTGACTGATAAATTTAAGTATCTTGCTTTAACAGTCTTTCTCAGCCTGATCGTTATCCTTTCCGGATACCTCTATGTAACAAAAAAAACAAACTCTTTCCGTAACGAAAGATCACTTGATTTAAAAGTCGTTTCCGAGATGGAATCGAGGATTTTATCCGATTGGTATAAAGACGAATTGAGCGACGCCGGATTTATCGCACAGGATACATTACTATACAATTTAATTACTGAATATCCGGAAGGCGATCAGGATATCGACAATTCCACCCTCTCCTATTATTTAAATTCACTGGTTGTTTCCCACGACTTATCTTCGATCATCCTTACTTCTCCTGATTCCGAGCTCATATATTGCACCGACACCAACTTGAATGCGCTCGACTCAACACTCAGGGCAAACATACAAAAGGCCGTAATAAATAATCATGCTATCTCTTCGGATTTATATTATAACTCATCGAATGAATATATATGCATCGACTTCATCGCCCCCATTCTGAACGATAACAATACACCAATAGCAGCAATAGTATTTCGCGTTGATCCCCGGGATTCCTTATATCCTCTCATTGAGTCCTGGCAAATGCCGCATGAAACATCCGAAGTGCTTATTGTAAAACAAGACGATGACCATGTCCTGTTCCTGAACGAATTAAGATTCAGCGAACATGAATCTTTAGATTTGCGCATTCCTTTAACCGAAAAGGAGGTACCCGCCGTGCAGGCGGTGCTCGGTTATGAGGGTATCTGGGAAGGCAAGGATTATCGAGGAGTTGATGTCCTGGCCTACGTACAGGCCGTTCCGGATACGTCATGGTATATGATTTCCAAGATCGATAAGAATGAAATATATGAACAACTATATACACAGAACAATTATATTATTGTTCTTATAATACTTCTTATTGTTTCTATTACCATAGGTGTCGCATTTTTCTATAGCTATCGGCAGCATAACATTTATAGGTCTCTATGGCAATCCCAGGAAGAATTTAAAACTACCCTGCAGAGCATAGGCGATGGTGTTATTACTACGGACAAGTCCGGCGTTGTAACATATCTGAACCCGATCGCTGAAAAGTTAACCGGATGGCGCGCGTCGGAGGCCACAAGAAATGAATTGGGAACCGTGTTCAATATCATCAACGAAGATACCCGCGCCAAGACAGAAAACCCGGTCGCACGAGTGCTCAAACACGGACTGATTGTCGGCTTGGCGAACCATACACTTTTAATATCCAAGGACGGCAAGGAAATCCCGATAGCCGACAGCGCAGCGCCTATTAGAAGCAGAGACGGCGAAATCATCGGGGTAGTCCTAGTATTCCGCGATCAAACCGAGGAGCGCAATCAGCAAAAGACCATCGAAGAAAGCAGACGTCAATTACAGACATTGATGTCGAACCTCCCGGGTATGGCCTATCGTTGCAAGAACGATCCGGACTGGACGATGGAATTCGTCAGCGATGGCTGCCTCGAACTTACCGGTTACGCCGCGGATGAACTTGAGGACAACAGGATAATTTCATACGCTGAGACCATTCATCCCGATGACCGCGAGCGCGTCGATGACAGCGTGCAGAATGGCGTATCGACACATGCTCACTTTGAAATGGAGTATCGTATTATTACAAAACACGGCAGGACAAAATGGGTATGGGAACGCGGACAATGCGTAGATTTAGGAAATGATGGATCCGCCAAGCTGGAAGGTTTCATAACCGATATAACACAGCGAAAGTATGCTGTGGATGAACTCAGGTCTCTCAAGGATGTATTGGAACTTAAGATCAAAGAACAGACTCGGAGTCTGCACGAGAAAATCGCCGAACTCGAACGCTTTCACGACGCCACTGTGGATCGCGAGCTCAGAATGAAAGAGTTGCAGGACGAAATAAACAGATTAAAAGGCTATTCATGACAGACGCCGGTTTTTTAACATTATAATATAATCCAACTATCATATGAGAAGACGCTTTCTATATATAGCATTCTTGTTCCAGGTTGTTATTAGCCTCCTCTTTCACGCTCATGCAGCCGATCAATCACCCGTTTACGATTCGGTTTCCAACAGGATATCAAAAATAACCATCGCATCCGAACCGAATTATCCACCGTATTGTATCGTAGATAGCGAAGGCAACGCGGACGGATTCTCCGTGGAACTGTTCAAGGCCGCCGCCGCCGCGATGGGTATCGAAGTCGACGTGAAGGCAGGCCTATGGAATAAAATCAAACAAGACCTGGCGACAGGCAGGATCGATGCATTACCTTTGGTCGGCCGCACTCCCGAACGCGAAGAGCTTTTCGACTTCACTTTTCCCTACCTCTCGCTTCACGGCGCTATCTTCGTAAGAAAAGGCGACACCGGCATTCGATCGCTGGAAGACCTAAAAGGTAAAGAAATCATCGTCATGAAAGGTGATAATGCCGAAGAATTCGTGCGCCGCGAAAATATATCCACCAACATCATAACCACCCTTACATTCAAGGAGGCCTTCCAATTACTGGCAACCGGCAAACACGACGCCGTTATTACCCAGCGTCTAATGGGACTTCAACTCCTGGATGAAATAAATATCGATTCGATCGCGCCATTGGATATCCAGCTCGATAAATTCCGTCAGGATTTTTGTTTCGCTGTTCGTAAAGGAGATTCAAGACTCCTAGCGCGGCTTAATGAAGGCCTCTCGATCGTTATTGCAAACGGCACTTACGATAAGATTCATCTTAAATGGTTCGGCCCGGTCATTAAAGAACATATTGCATGGCAAGACGTCGTTAGAATCGGATTAAGCATATTACTCCCGTCTATTTTAGTATTTTGCGCTATTTTAATCATTGTTCTGCGTTCGGAAGTCAAAAAGAAGACTAAAGGACTCAAACAGGAAATCCAGCAACGCAAGGAAATCGAGAAGAAACTGCACGAGAGCAGAGAAACCTATCTCAATCTCTTCCAAAACGCGCAGGTGGGCCTGTTCAGGACAAGGATCGAGGACGGAAAGATTCTGCAGGCCAACGAGCAGATCGCACAAATGTTCGGCTACTCGGGCCGTAAAGAATTCGTTTATGAATACTCGACTTCAAATAATTACGTCGATTATGGAACACGCGACAAAATGCTTGAGCAAATCAGGGATACCGGTGAGATTCGGAATTTCGAAGCCAGGTTCTATAGAAAGGACAAATCTATCTTCTGGGCGTCGTACTCCGCCAAAATCTATTCACAACAGGGCTGGATAGAAGGCGTTGTCGAGGATATTACCTATCGTAAGCAGAAAGAGGATGAGCTGAATAAATTAAAAAATGAATTGGAACTCAAAGTCGCCGAACGTACCAAAGAA
Organism: Verrucomicrobiota bacterium; assembly: GCA_021733835.1. Classification (GTDB taxonomy): domain Bacteria; phylum Verrucomicrobiota; class Verrucomicrobiia; order Limisphaerales; family JAIPKD01; genus JAIPKD01. The sequence continues at coordinate 9,738 of JAIPKD010000074.1, read as the reverse complement.
CTGGAAGAAAAGGTAGCCCAACTGGATAAGAGCGAGAAGGCCATGTTGTTCATGGTGGAAGACTTGAACAGGGTTAACAAAGCGCTTAAACAAGAACGCCTGAAACTCGAGGTCTCGAACAAAGAGCTGGAGGCGTTTTCGTACTCCGTCTCCCACGACCTCCGCGCGCCGCTGCGCTCGATCCACGGATTCGGCCAATTTCTGCTGGAGGAATACTCCGATAAACTCGATGAACAGGGCAGGCATTACCTCGATCGCGTAATCGCAGGCACCAAACGCATGGGCCTGCTTATAGATGATCTACTAGAACTCTCCCGGACTTCACGCAAGGAAATGCACCGGAAAGCTATAAACTTGAGCGAACTCGCCCGAGAAGTTGTCGATGATCTCAAAGAAGAACATCCCGAACGCCGGGTCGATATACAAATTTCAGAAGGACAAACCACATTCGCCGACCCGCACTTGTTGAAGACCGTCATGGAAAACCTGTTGGGTAATGCCTGGAAGTTTACAGAAAAATGCGAAAACGCTGAAATCGAATTCGGCATGGAAAATATGCACGGTGAAACAGTGTTCTTTATTAAAGACAACGGCGCCGGGTTCAACCCCGATTACAAGGATAATTTATTCGCGCCTTTCAAGAGGCTTCATTCGGACAGAGAATTCACCGGCAACGGCATCGGTCTGGCGAATGTGGCGCGAATTATTCATAGGCACGGCGGGCGCATCTGGGCCGAAAGCGAAGGCAAAGGAAAAGGCGCCGCCTTCTTCTTCACCTTGGAATCACCGAACTTAGAAAAGAAAGGAACCGAAAATGAATGACCCGAACGAACGCATTATTTTACTGGTTGAGGACAATCCCGACGATATAGAATTGACTCAAATCGCCCTAAAAAAACACCATATCGCCAATGAGCTTATAGTCGCCCGCGACGGCGAGGAGGCCCTGAACTACCTTTTCCGTAAAGGCGAATTTACCGAGCTATCCCTCGACGAACAACCGGCGGTGGTATTGCTCGACTTAAAATTGCCTAAGGTAGACGGACTCGAGGTGCTGAAACAAATCCGTGCACATGAAAGCACCAAGTACATCCCTGTCGTTATTCTCACCTCTTCAAGAGAGGATCAGGATGTTCTCAACGGATATAAACTGCATGCCAACAGTTATATTCGGAAGCCGGTGGATTTCAGCCAGTTTTCCGAGGCCATCCGAAACCTCGGCTTGTACTGGCTTATCTTAAACGAACTACCTCCAAGCGCACAGTAGTTTGCGCATACTCACGCAGGGCGTAAATCAAGATTCCGTCCTAGCGATAAAAGACGGAAGGTTAACTTGCATTTTGCCGATATTTCGTTCATTATGCGCTTTTTGAATGATTTATGGCACACGTAAAATTACATATTCCGGGGCCGGTAGAGGTCAGTGAAAAGACATTTGAAGCTTTTCGTTCTCCGATGATCGGACACCGCGGCGGGGAGTTCAAAGACCTGTATGCCGCGATTCAGCCTAAACTCCAGGAGCTTCTTTTCACGGAGCGCCGGGTGTATCTGAGCACGTCATCCGCTTGGGGTGTAATGGAAGGCGCAATAAGAAATCTCGTCGCGAAAAAGGTACTGTGCTGCATGAACGGCGCGTTTTCCGACAAATGGCTTGCAGTAGCGCAGCGCTGCGGAAAGGAGGCCGAGGGGCTTCAGGTCGATTGGGGCTCGCCCATCCGCGCCGAGGCGATCGACGCCAAATTATCTTCGGGCGAGTTCGACGCGATGACGGTTATCCATAACGAGACATCAACGGGTGTGATGAGTCCGATTTACGATATCGCGGCGCTGAAGAAGAAGTACCCGGATGTAATGTTCATAGTGGATACCGTGAGTTCGATGTCCGCGGTGAAGCTCGAGTTCGATGCGCTTGGAATCGACGTAATGCTGGCGGGCACGCAAAAGGCCTTTGCGCTGCCGCCGGGATTGGCGTTATTCGCCTGCTCGGAGGCCGCCCTTGATAAGGCGTCGAAGATGCCGGATCGCGGGTATTACTTTGATTTCCTCGAGTTCCAGAAGAACGCGGAGAAGGACATGACACCCAGCACACCCAGCATTGGACATGTGTACGCGTTGAAATCGAAGCTCGAAGATATATTCGAGGAAGGCCTCGAGGCGCGATTTTCGCGACATCAGAAGACGGCGCAAATGACGCGTGATTGGGCGCAAGGCCATGGATTCACATTATTCCCTGAACCCGGCTTCGAGTCGGTCACACTTACTTGTATTAACAACGGCGCACGCGAGGGCGGGACGCGAATCGACGTACCGAAACTCATCAAGTCGACACAGGAGCGCGGATTCCTCATTAACGGCGGATACGGCAAGATTAAGGGTATAACCTTCCGCATCTCACACATGGGTGATGAGACCGAAGAGTCGATGAAACAACTCTTTGCCGCGTTGGACGAAGGATTGAAGGAACAATAGCCTTTACCCAAAAAACACCGCCTCCGGCTATTTACCGAAGGCGGTTTTTTGTTATTTAGCCGCCGGTTACGTGTTCGATGTGTTATTTCACGATACCGGTAGTCCGTTCGTGCAACCATTGGATATCATCGTTATTCGGCGATGCCTGATCCAATGGTAAAGCCTGGCCTTTGACCAGCTTAGGTGTCGTCCTTGGATCAACCCATTTCTTGATCTCAGCGTGTCCATCGGCAAAGGCTATACCGGCCGCGCCGTTGTGGTAGCTTGCCGGATAATCAACAATACGGAACCCGCTCGGGTTGACCACCCAGCCCGTCATGTCAACGGCGAACCAGCCGTCGTTGATACTGTCCTCGCGCTCGTCCATGAACACCCAGGTCTTGGCCGGGCCCGGATTATTGAGGTCGGACATCTTCACGTTATGCCGGTATTCATATCTATCGGTACTCGGCCACTTACGCGATTGTGCGCCCAACCAACTGTTCATCGACATACTACGGACGCGTTCCATGCGCCGGCCGTGCATATCGACCATAGCATTATCGGCGGGGCATTTATATATTTCATGGTTCTGGGTATACTTAGCCAGCTTCCCATACTTCGGATTCGTTAAGAAGTTGATATTCGTGTTGTCTGAATTATTCGGTTCCAATGTCAGCCATCCGGCCACCCAGCTTGGTGAACCATTCGGCTTCCCGGCATTCACACCATCGGTATTGTATACCAGTCTGCCGTCATTATCATCGGCATACATTATCCACGCCAATGTCAGTTGCTTGAGATTATTGACGCATTTAATACCCTGCGCCTTCTCCTTAGCCTTTGTCAGAGCCGGAAGTAGTAGTCCGGCCAACACTGCGATAATCGCAATCACAACAAGCAATTCGATAAGGGTAAATCCCTTTTGCCTGATTTTATTTCCGGCTTTATATCTTAAATTCTTTAAACCTCTCATAATCAACCTCTCTTCTTGTTAGTTATTTTCGATTTTTATTTCTTTTACCGAGACAACCTATTACGCATAACTCGGCGCTGAAGTGTGTCTCCCGTTGCACACTGTGTGTGTCTTGTTGCACAGTGTTTTATTGATTCGACAGGCTTTCATTCCCTGCTTTTATTTCCGAACAACTGGTTTATAAGTTGCAACCCGCTCGGAACGACTTATTTCTGTAGCGAAAGGAGAGAGTTCTGCTAAATTAGGGTATGCGAATATTAATTACTGGTTGCGGCTATGTCGGAACGGCGCTGGGCGCGGAACTATCACGCCTGGGCCACGAAGTCTTCGGCGTTCGTCGGTCGGCAGCGGCTAGATCGGAACTCGAGGCCGCCGGTATTCGGCTTATCACGGCGGATATATCCGATCGCGAGTCACTCGATCAAATCCCCGGTGGATTCGACTGGATCGTGAATACAGTCGCTACAGGTGGCGGTGACGCCGAAGCCTATCGCCAGGCCTACCTCAAGGGCACGAAAAACCTTATCGCGCGCTTTGCCGCCGATCCGCCTAAAAAATTTGTCTATACAAGCAGCACCGGCGTGTACGGTCAAAGCGATGGAAAACCCGTGAAGGAAGAAAGTCCGACGGAGCCTCAAAACGATACCGGCAGAGTTCTGGTGGAAACCGAGAAGGTCTTGCGGGACGCCTTCAGGGAAAAACAATTCCCCGCGATCATACTACGTCCAGCCGGCATATATGGCCCGGGCCGATGCTACTGGATTCGTAAGCTCATCTCAAAGCCGCCTTCCATCAACGTACCACGCGACCGTTATCTGAACATGGTGCACATAGACGACCTCGTAGGCGCTCTCATCGAAGTCCTTCAAGACGCGCATGCGGGTACGATATTCAACGTAGCAGACGACGAACCGGTCACTGTGTCACACTTCCTGAAGTGGTTGTCCGATTCTCTAGGAATTCCAATACCGCCTCTGTATGATAAACCTTCGGCAGAGGGAGAGCGAAGGCACCCCGGGAATAAGCGCGTGCTCAACCGAAAATTGAAGATGGAACTCGGGTACTCGTTCAAGTATCCCACGTTCCGCGAAGGGTACACGGCGGAAATTACAAAGCTCGAGCAAGCCGGTGAGCTCGAGTCCGGGATAAAAACGGAAATCTAAAAGCCCGGCGATTCCATTTACCGGCGGCATATTCGCGCGCGGGCGAACGCTACATCGAGGTGACGAGACGTTTTACCTCACGGAGCCTGGCCCCCCCACTTTTTCTGGTCAGCCGCGGGAATTTACCGTTCAACCTGATATAATCGTTGTTCCGCTTAAGAATCAGCTTGTAGTCCTCGGTTTCGACGGACTCCACGCCTTTGCGCGCGGCGGCCAGTTTTATCCCAACAGTCATAAACAGGAATTTCACCTCCTCCGGCGGCGGCCCGAATCTATCCTCGAGTTCTTCCTCAAGCTCCGCTAATTCCTCATCCCGCGATGTTTCAGCCAGACGTCTGTAAATCTGAACACGCTGCCCGGCATCCGGTACGTACTCATGCGGTAAGTAGGCTTCAACCAATATCCGCGGCAGGTTCGGTTCACCCGATTCCATGCCGCCGCTTGAAACATGGGATTCGGTACTGACGTAAACCGGCACTTCCCGCGGTACGGAAATCGAAGGAGGCGCACCGCCCGGCTTTCTCCCGCGCCCACCGCGTCCGCCCCGCCGCACTATGGCATCCTCAGAAACCTTGTGGAACACGACGAAATCGAGGTTCAAGTCCACGTCGATCCGCGGTTTCTCAGGCGCATCTTTCAGTCTGTTTATGCTTTGTTCGAGTAGCTTGCAATAAAGATCGAATCCGACGGATGCAATATGCCCGCTTTGCTCTGCGCCCAAAAGGTTACCCGCACCCCGGATTTCAAGGTCGCGCATGGCCACCTTAAACCCGCTACCAAGCATCGAATACTGCTTTATCGCGGTTATTCTCCTACGCGCATTCGCTATAAGCCGTGCATGACGCGGTATCAGCAGGTACGCATAAGCCTGATTCCTGTATCTGCCGACGCGCCCCCGCAGTTGATACAAATCGCTCAACCCGAATCTATCGGCCCTGTCTATTATGATCGTATTCGCGTTGGGTATATCGATGCCGCTCTCGATGATCGTCGTCGAGAGCAACACATCCGCATCGCCGTTGACGAACCGTGTCATAACGGACTCCAGTTCGTGCTCTTTCATCTGCCCATGGCCGACCACTATACGCGCCTCGGGCACCAAGCTCTTCAACCGCTCTGCGACCGTATAAATAGTAGTCACTCTGTTATGCAGGAAGAAGACCTGACCATGCCGGTTCAGCTCGCGCAGGATGGCGTTACGTATGATCCGTTCGTCATGAGGGATTACAATAGTCTCAACTGGCAGCCTGTCCTGCGGCGGCGTTTCAATGGTGCTCATATCCCTTGCGCCGGCGAGCGCCAGGTACAACGTGCGCGGTATCGGCGTAGCGCTGAGCGTCAGCACATCCACAAGCCTCCTGAGCCTTTTCAATTTCTCCTTATGCGCGACACCGAATCGTTGCTCCTCGTCTACGACAACCAAACCCAGATTCCTGAACACGACATCGTCCTGAACCAATCTATGCGTCCCAATGACAATATCGACCGCGCCGGTCGCGAGTCCGCCGATTGTTTCATTGTTTTGACGGCGCGAGCGAAACCTGGAAAGCATCTCGATGCGCATCGGATAATCGGCCATCCGCTCCCGGAACGTGTTGTAATGCTGCTGCGCCAGCACCGTAGTCGGTGTAAGCACCGCCACCTGCCAGCCGTCGAGCACCGCCTTGAACGCGGCCCTGAGCGCCACCTCGGTCTTGCCGAATCCCACATCGCCGCAGATCAACCTGTCCATGGGCCGCGCACGTTCCATATCCGCCTTTGTCATCCTAATGGCATCCAATTGATCCGGCGTCTCTTCGTACACAAACGCGCCCTCGAATTCCCGCTGCCATGGGGCATCCTCGCCGAATGCATGGCCGGATAATGAGTTACGCGCGGCTTGTATCGACAGCAGCTCCGACGCGAGATCACGCACCGCCGTTCGCGCCTTTTCCTTCGTCTTCGCCCAACGCGTTCCGCCAAGCGTATTCAACGGCGGGCTCACCTTGCCGGCGCCGACGTACTTATTAACCAAATGCGCCTCCGTCACCGGCACGTATAGCCTGGGCGGCGACTGCGCGTTGTCTTTCGGGGCGTATTCAATCACGAGACATTCCGGGCCTTCACGCGTTGAACCATCCCGCCCCCTCTTACCGCCGGCGATCGGCATCATTTCAACACCGGCAAATTTTCCTATACCGTACTGCAGATGCACCACCAGGTCGCCCTCCTCGAACTCGGAGAAATCGACCTCCAGCAGCGAACGCATCGTTTGCGCATGCGGCGACTTCAACCGCCGCGGTCTCAGCATGCGGTAGCGCCCGAATATCTCGGCGTCGGTCACCACCACCAAACCGGCATCCTCGAATATGAACCCACCGGACAACGGGCCGATAACGACATCCGGCAGCGTGTTGCGCCTTCGTCGGACACGGCCTCGGCCCCGCCCCTCTCCTCTCGTGCCGGGCTTGGATGAAACCAAGCCCTCGCCCTCCACATGCTCGCGCCAAATCTCCAGAAATCTATCCCGCTCACCCTCGTTATTACAGAAAACGAGCACCTTCATCCTTTGCCACAGCCACCGTTGAATCCTTCCCAGGAACTCACGCCGCCGCGCCTCCACAACCTCGTTCTGCGGCCGTCGCCCATCGAGTCCGGCAAAGGCGTCCAAAGAGTTTATTCCGGCCGACGGCGCCGCGTCATCGCCGGCACTCGCATCGGCAGTCGTATCAATGAACAAATCACTCCATAGGTTGACACAAACACGATCATTCTCCTTATTCCGCCGCATGATATCGTACCAGTTCGAATGGAACCGGTCGCCGTCCGGAATCCTCGCGGCGTACTTGCCCGCCTCCTCGTAAACCGCATCCGGTTCACATACCATGAAAGCGCCGCCGGGTGATAGATAATCCGTAAGCACGCCCATGTTCAAATCAGCGAACCTCTCGCCATCCGTCCCGATCGCCCCCGCGCGGAGCAGACCGAACTCGCCGCCGGGTCCTACCCTCACATCATCGACCTCTTCCCGTGATATCTGCGTGGCCGGATCGAAGTAACGGATTGAGTCTATCACATCCCCAAAAAACTCGAGCCTCACCGGCCACGGCGAAGACAAAGGAAACAGATCAAAGATACCACCGCGTCTGGAGAACTCGCCTTTCTGTGTAACTTTCGCTTCCGGCTCATACGCCTCTCTCTCCAGCCATTCAGCCAATTCTCCCATGTCCACCTCATCTCCACAACACAACAGACGCAACCGTTTCCCCAAGCACGCGGGCGTAAAAGTCCTCTGTAATACCGACTGGACGGAAGCAATTATTATTCTGCCGGCGCGCCGGGTGCTTTTATCCGAGATAAGCGAAATCAACGTCTCGAGCCTTTCGCTCACGATGTCTACATGCGGCAGCTTCTCTTCATGCGGTAGATTCTCCCAGGCGGGAAAGAATAACGGCGACGCGATGTTGGACGTCCTACTACTTTCCGCATCACCGCCGCCGCGGCTCATGAACGCAAGCCAGGTCTGAATATCCTGATGCAGGCGTTCCTGCTCGCGCAGGCCCGCACATACATACACGAAATCCTTCTCTGGATACGCGAGAGAAATTTGCACAGCCAAGAAGCCGGCGGACTGAAAAGGGACACCATGCAGATCGTGCCGTCCGGGAATGCACAGCAGCCGTTTGACCACGCGCATACGTTCGGTTACAGACGCGCTCTGAAAACACTCCTTCGCAATACCCGGCGCCACGGCCGTATTCATGGATTTTGCTTCAACCACTGGAAAAGCCGCTATGAAAATATCTATCAATTCAACCACTTGCCCGCGCAATCCCGACGGCGGGGCATACGGAAGAATCTAATTGTAAACGGCCGCTATCGCAAATCGCGAAATCATCCCGGCGTCATTTTGAGTCCAACCGTATCCTAAACGAGCGGAACCGCCGCTCCATCGGGTCTTTCAAATCCTTGCACTCGACGCCGTCGATCTCGCGTGATCCGTCGTCGCTCAGCAAATAATACTCGTCTTCGGGCCTGCCGGGATAATAGAAAACGGCCTCCGGCGTCAGTTCATCGAACTCGAATCCCGGCACGCGCTCCGGCGCGTCATCGCCGCCGCGCCATGTGTAAAGGTAGAGCTCGCCATCACCGTCATAGCCTCCTGCAATTATTAAGTACTTGCCGTCACGTCGAATGAAATCCCGAATTCCGAGCCCGTCCAGCTCCAATAGCATCGGCTCGCCGAGTTCGGGCTCCGCGCCGGTCACCACCGCCGCCGGATTCAACAGCGGCACAACCAACGCCTTGCCGCCGGGAATCGGATTCCTGAAACCGATCAACAGACTATCACCGTCCGGCGCCACGCATAATCCCTCGATATTCAGTCCGTTCTTGTCCTTGGGCGCTTTTGCCGACGCATACTCGAGCTCGAACCGCGCCAGCTGCGGCGCGCGCAACAGGGTTTCAAGCAATTTTTTGCATGGCTTACCAACCGGATTCAGCCGTACCCCGTCACCGTCAACCTCCAACTCGGCGGCGAAAAACCTATGCCGATTCGGCCTGAACTCGCCGTCCTTGTTCCGTCCATGCGAACTGATCCAGTAAACGCGGTTACTTAGGGTCGCCACCGCCTCAAGATCGGCCTCGGGCGAATCGGGTATTATATCCAAAAAACCATCCAAATCGAATTCCTCCAAGGGGCGCCCCCCGCTGTCGCGCTTATAAAGCCTGAGCACATTATCCTCATCATTGGCCGCCAAAAACATTGAACCCCCGACCGCTATCGCCGCCGATGCGTCGCACATACCGTAATGAACAAAGGGATCGGAGACGGTACCGCCGCCGCTGTTTCCGCTGTCTTGAGTATCCGACTGCAGGGCGACCCTGAGGGCTTCCTCCTCGCCCGGATCATCCGAGTCAGCCCCGGCTTCATCCGTATTCGAGCCGCAACCAACGCCGATCAAACCGGCAAGACCGATCGTGAACACAACATGCCTAAAATTCATGTTATCAACCTATATCAATTCATCACTCCACGGTCAATAAATGCGCTCAACTAAGTAAGTTAGTTTAAAGGGGTTAGGCAAGAAATTCTGGCCAAATCCTGCCCGTTCGCCCACAATCGTGGGCATATGAAAAAAATAAAATTAAACGAACAGGATGTGATTAACA